>NZ_JAOPKC010000062.1:0-594 GCF_025517535.1 Halapricum hydrolyticum | reverse complement strand
GCCAGCGATTCGAGGCCAGCCCGTGGGGATTGCTCGCGGGCGAGGACGGCGTTGACGTGCGTCGCAATCGACCCCATCTGTTCCTCCCAGACAGGGGTCCAAGGAACCGGCAGCGCGTGTTCGCCGACGAGTCGAAGCGTCTGCGCGTGCGCACCCAGCGTCTCGTCGGCTGCAGCGGAGTCAAACACGTCCTTCCGGGGAGGGAGCCATCCCTCGGTTCGCAGGAGGCGTTTCTGGAACCCGGGGCTCGTCATCGCCTGCAGGACGCGAGTGATTGCGGACTGGCGCTCACTGTTTGGGTTGACGATCACCTGTCTCGACACCATCGGCGACATCGTGCCACCGGTTCGCGGGTAAGACCCCTCTTGCGGACGCACGCCGTAGGGGGTGGGCGTCACACCGAAGCGGTCGGCAGTCACGTCCACGTCCTCGACCGCCGAATCGGTCAGCGCCGAGGCCCAAACGTGGTGAGCCACGGCCGCGTCACGCGAGAGCGCCTTTCGGACGTCCCCTTCGTTCCACTCCAGCGCGGCGGCGGGGACGAAATCCCCGGCGAACGACCCGAACCCATCGACCGACTCGCCGTGGAGGAAC
>NZ_JAOPKC010000061.1:0-598 GCF_025517535.1 Halapricum hydrolyticum | reverse complement strand
CCGCGCTCGATGACGGCGCGTTCGCCCATCGCTTCGGCGGATTTGGCGCGGAGAACCGTCGAGATGGCGTCCCCCTGTGCTTCGAGGATCTGACTCTGCTTTTCACCCTGTGCGCGGATAATGTTCGAGCGCTTGTCCCCTTCCGCTTTTTCGATCGCACTGCGGCGTTCACCCTGGGCTTCCAGGATCATCGCACGGCGGCGGCGCTCGGCGGAGGTCTGCTGCTCCATGGCCTCCTGGACGTCCGTGCTCGGGTTGACTTCTCGGACCTCGACGCTCTCGACGCGGATCCCCCACTCGTCGGTGGGCTCGTCGAGTTCCTTGCGGATCTTCGCGTTGATCTCCTGGCGCTTGTTGAGCGTGTCGTCCAGTTCCATGTCGCCCAGCACCGCCCGCAACGTCGTCTGGGCGAGATTCGAGACCGCACGCTCGTACTGCTGGACCTCCAGGAACGCCTTCTTGGCGTCCATCACCCGGATGTAGACGACGGCGTCGGCGGTCACCGGCGAGTTGTCACGGGTGATCGCCTCCTGGCGCGGTACGTCCAGCGTCTGAGTACGCATATCGAAAGCGTAGGTCTTCGAGACGAACGGCGGGA
>NZ_JAOPKC010000060.1:0-616 GCF_025517535.1 Halapricum hydrolyticum | reverse complement strand
CGGATCCGGGTCCGGTGGGGAAGTAGAATTCGTGTTCGGATTCGGTTTCGAAGCGGTCGAGGACTTCTCGGAGGGGGCGGGCGTAGCGGGAGAGGTCTTCGGCGCGCTGGGTGACTTCGTTGAGTTCGGCGGCCTGTTCCTCGGCGGCGCCGGCGACGTTTTCGGATTCGGCCATGGTCTGTTCGCTGAGTTCGACGACGTCGTTGAGGGTGGCGGCGATCTCCTCGATGCGGTCCAGCGAGTCGCCGAAGTCGACGTCGTGTTCGGCGGCGAAGCCTTCGAGGTCGCGGGCGAGGTCGTCCATGGTGTTAGAGATTTCCTGGAGGCGTTCTTTCTGGTCGTAGGCGTCGTCGGAGATCTGCTGGATGGAGTCGGCGACCTGTTCGGAGGCGTCGCGGACGCTCTCCGAGGAGGTCTGGACGACGTCGCCGGCGGTTTCGACCTCGTCGGCGAAGCTCTTGAGCTGGCCGGTGGTCTTTTCGAGCTCGTCGATCATCTCGTTGAACTCGCCGGCGATGCGGTCCATGGCCTCGTTCTCGCCGTCGGGCTCCATCCGCTGGGTGAGATCGCCGGCCGCACACTGCTGCATGATCTGGGCGTACTCGTCGGCCTTCTC
>NZ_JAOPKC010000006.1:0-154991 GCF_025517535.1 Halapricum hydrolyticum | reverse complement strand
GGTTCGGGACAATAATGATCGTGGCGTCGATGACCTGATGGAAGAAATCGATCACCTGTTCGTTCATTCAACAGCTGACGCTAACGTGCAAAGCTGAGTTGTTATAGTGAGTCGCACAGATACTGTACCTAGTAGCTACCATTGTTATGGGGTTTTTAGCGTGTATAATAAGCTTTATCGACTGTCTCTGCGATAAACTACTAAATGGACTCTGAGAACGTTCTTCTTGTCACTGTCGACAGCCTTCGGTTTGATTATATCTTTTCCAGACGTAAAAATGAACCACTTGCACCCAACCTACACACTCTCCGAAGCGATTCGGTAAATCTGACCGGCGTCGTTGCCAACGGCTCTTCTACGCCTTCTAGTTTTCCTTCTATTCTGACTAGCACTCTTCCGCTTACGTACGGAGGATATAGTTATCTGAACGACAATCGCCCGTTTATTGCCCGTACGCTTCGAGAGTCGGGATACTACACTATCGGTTATCACTCTAACCCACATCTCGGCTCCGAACAGAACTACGACAGTGGATTCGACACCTTCAACGACTCTGCTGAGGGTTCGGACTCCGTCGCCTCGCTGAAGGACCGCGTCGAGCGCCGCCTTGACCCAGATTCGAAAATTTACAGCCTCCTGCGGCGCGTCTGGCACTACTTCACGCTCACCACGGATTCCTCCGCGTACGCGAAGGCGCCGACGATTACCGAAAACGCGCTTGATTGGTTCAAAAGTGAGTGGGACGATGAGGACCCCTTCTTTATGTGGCTCCACTATATGGACGTCCACTACCCTTTCCAGCCACCCGAGCAGTTCCTCGAAGACCTCAACGTTGATCCACTCCCGAAGCGTCGCGTTGCCGAACTCAACGGCAAGATGCAGGAAGAGCCCGACCAACTCACAGAAGAGGATGTCGATGACCTACTCAAACTATACGAAGGGGAGATCCGCTTCACGGACCACTATATCGGGAAGGTCCTCGACGAATTAAAGGAACGTGGCATCCTTGACGAGACAATCATCGTCGTCACTGCTGACCACGGGGAGGCGTTCGGCGAGCACGACCGATTCGGTCACCACCCCTACCTTTACGACGAACTGCTTCGCGTCCCGCTCATCATCTATGCGCCCGAAATTGAATCGCGGACTATTGACCAGCAGGTTTCCCTGCTTGACCTCGGACCTACCCTGTACGATCTCCTTGACATCGAGACACCCGATGCGGTTCAGGGGACGAGTTTTGCGCCCCTACTCCGTGGCGAGGAGATGGAAGAAGAGGTTACCATCGCAACAGCGGCAAGCGGGGGGACACTCGCTTGCCGGACATCCGAATGGAAGTGTTTTTGGCTAGTTGAGGAAGATCAGGTTGAGTTATACGATCTCCAGTCAGATCCCGACGAGCTAAACGACGTGAGCGAGGAACACCCTGACATTGTCGCCGAGTTCCGAGAACAAATGAATGCGTACCTCGACGAAGCCGAAGCAACGGATATCGACCTCCCCGAAGTCGAGACGAGTGACGAGGTCGAACAGCGGCTCCGTGATCTCGGCTACCGCTGAGCATCGATATTCAGCGTCGATGAAGTAACTCGACTATTGGGTCAGGGACCGGGAGACCGTACTGTTCCTCCGCTGAACGGAGGATCATAACCTCCGTTCGCGAGATTCCGAAGAGCACCAACACGGAGACGACGTACAGTAGACATGCCACTCCCGAGACACCAAGTAGCCAGAGCACCGTTGTCGGAACTGTTGGCGCGACAATGAACCCAAACACCCCAAATATCCCGATTGCAACAAGTGCTGGCCCGAACACGTTCCCACGAATCGGTGTTGTATCAAGGAGGTAACGAACCTCGACTGCTGCGAGCCCGTCCCGTAGGACAAATGATATACTAGTTGCGACAGCGGCACCGACAATCCCAAATCGCGGAATAAATAGTACGTTGAGAACGACGTTTACGATTGCGGCGAGAACGCTGTTGAACGCAAGAAGACGCGACCGACCGAGAGCCTGTAGTATCGGTCCGTTTACGCTTAACACATTTTGTGAGCCGTACCCGAATGCCAATATTGCGAGCGCAAGTCCGCCACCAGCGTACGCTGATCCGTATATAATGCTGATGAACTCTGATGAAAAAACCCCAAGCGGAACGAACGCACAGGCACTGGCGACAACAAGCCAGCGCGAAACCGGCCGAAACACGCTCATGACCCCTTCGGTGTCCTCATCGTGTTCGAGCTCGCTTGCTACGGGTGCGCCGAGGAAATTGAACGCTGTCGAGAACATCTGCATGAATCCGACGGCCGCGTACGCGACTCCATAAACGCCGACTGCCGAACTATCGAGAAAATATAATATGAGGAATATATCCACGCTGCGGTACACGAATCCGGCGAGACCGGACGCAATGAGCGGAATCGAATATCGCGCAACTCGTTCTGTAAGGTCGACATCAATTTGGAGTGGTGTTTGGGGGAGTGTTCTATAGAGAAGAAATAGTGCGAGTGCACTCGTCACGACGTACGGAAACGCGTAGGCGCCAGCGATCCCTGCCTGATCAAGGCCGAGGACGACAGCAACTATAACCAGAAAGAACCGGATCAACGGCTGTGTGATGTTCTTTACGTAAACCCGATAAAGTGGCTCTTTCTCACCACGAATGCCGCCAATCGCAATATTGAGAAGTGCCGAAAATGGAATCGCAGCCCCAAAAATACGGATACTAACAGTCACTGACGGATCTCCAAACACTTCTGTGGCAATCACAGGGGCTCCGAGCGCCACTAGACCACCAATGATGACGGCATTTGTGAGTGAGATCCCAACCGCCGTCGTCACCAGTGAGCGCTTCTGTTTGCTCTCGATTCGGGGGAGGTATCGAGTCAACCCACCTGCTAACCCCAGTCCGGCGATAATCGACCCAATATCGAGGAGAGCTGTTCCGGTTGTCAGCCCACCGAACCCACCGACAGAGAGATACCGTGCTGCGAGCACCTGCGCGAAGAAGGCGATAACCAACTCCAAAAACAAACCAACGTAAACGATACTCGCACCCTTGACGACGTCCCGGATCGCTTGATCGTTGTCACTCATCGATACTAATCACAGATCGTCCGGAGGAATCGTTCGTACCTGCCGTACAGACTATCCCACGTGAACGACGTCGCTACGGCTTCCCGACCCACCTCCGCAAGACGTGACCGTTCGGCACCATCAGTTGCAAGGCGATCGATAGCAGCAGCGAGACAATCCGGATCATGTGCGTCACAGAGAAGGCCCGTCTGCCCGTCCTCAACGACCTCGGGAACACCGCCGACACGAGTCGCAACGACGGGCGTGCCCGTCGCCTGCGCTTCGAGGACGACTCTCGGCAACCCTTCGGTATGGGATGGGAGTACGAGCACGTCGATTTCGTGATAGAATGCGGGGATCTGCTCGTAGGGAATCGCTCCGAGAAACGTCGCCGTCGAGCCGAACTTCCGTTCGAGTCGCTCCCGATCGGGACCGTCGCCTGCGACGATGAGGTGCGAGTCCGAGTGTACTCGGTCGAGAGCATCCGCGAGGTCGTCTAGGCCCTTGTACTCGTGAAGTCCTCCGACATAGCCGAGTCGAAGGTCGTCATCATCTGGCAAGCGTTTCATATCCGACGAAGAGAGCGGATCCGGTGGGCCGTCTGGGTGAAACCGGTCAGTGTCGACCGCGTTCTTAACATCAAAAACGCGGTTCGGGTCGATACCCAGTGCTTCGAGCTCGTCACCGATTGCCTGACAGACCACGAAATAGGCGTCGTGAGGGGCGCGCAAACGCGCCTCGAATGACTTGTCGAGAAGACAATCAGATATGCTGCCACCGGCTGCAGTCGGGCTCGATCCCACGTGCACGACATGCGAGATATCGAGCGCGGCGGCAGCTCCCAATCCCGCGAGATATGTTTTACGCGTTTTCGAGATTATCGCGTCGGCGTCCATTTGTCGACCCACTGAGATAGCTCGAACGAGCGTTCTGGTCGGATCGAACCCGAACCGGAAGTGTGGAGACAGTGAGCGTTGAAACGATCGTTCGGGCTCGTCGTTCCAGTCGATGAGCCTCACGTCGTGGCCACGTGCCCGTAACCCGGAGACTACGTTCCGGACGTGGATCTGCCCGCCACGCACCATCGTGCCCGAAAAAGAGATGGGCTCCTCAGTGAGGTAGAGCAGTCGCATCTGTCCCAGAATTGGGGAGAGGAGTAAATAGAATGTCGGTATCGAGTGCACGAATAGGGCACGTGTGCGACAGCCTAGATCAACCGCTTACAACTGACTCCGCCGGTCGTCGTATCGACCGCGACTAACCGTGCTGCGTGCCAATCAGAAAGCGTTCTCGCGTCGCTCGATAGGCCATCCGGAAACCTTCACCGCCAACTCGCCTTTCAAGCCAGGCCAGCACACAACCCAAAACGATGGAATTCGATACACTAACCACGGCCCTCACATTCGCCGCCCTGATCGCCCTCGGCGTCGGCGGAGCCGCGATGACGCCGATGGGACTCGAAACGACGCTCATGATGGTATTGCCGTCTGCCCTGGCATTCGGCGCGATCATGCTGTTCCTCGGAGTCAAGCACGGCGAGTACCGCGCCCGAAACGTATAATTCGACCCGTGCGACAACCGAGTAATCGATCCACAACTCCCCTGCACACCTAACTACATAGAGCAAGTACATCCACGAATGAGCACGGCCGCCGAACTCCAGGAGCTGCTGGCTGACGGAGACGAGATCAACATCGTCTGTCACGACAACCCCGATCCGGACTGTCTGGCGAGCGCGCTCGCGCTGGGTCGGATCGCGGCCGCTGCGGGCATCGACGAGCGACACATCCTCTACAGCGGGGCGATCTCCCACCAGCAGAACCGCGCCTTCGTGAACCTGCTCGACATCGACATCCAGCCGTTTGATCCCGCCGCCGTCACGGATCGGCCGCCGGACTCGTTGCTCGCGTTTGTGGACCATTCGATACCCGGCGAGAACAACCAGGTTCCGGAAGGGACCCCCATCGATATCGTGATCGACCACCATCCCGCCGAGGAGGTCGAGGCCCGCTTCGTCGACCGCCGAGAGGAGGTCGGCGCGGCTGCGACGATCCTCACGGAGTACGTCCAGGCGCTCGGTATCGAGGTCGATTCGAGACTGGCGACGGCCCTCATGGTCGCGATCCGGTCAGACACCCTCGATTTCCTTCGCGGGGCGACCCGCGCGGAGTACGAGGCGGCGGGGTTCCTCCAGGAGGATGTCGACGGAGATATGGTCCGGCAGATATCGTCGCCGTCGGTCACCGGGGCGACACTCGACGCGATCTCGACGGCGATCGACAACCGGATGACGACGGGGGCGATCCTCATCTCGCACGTCGGCCGGACGTCCGAACGCGATTCGCTTCCCCAGGCCGTCGACTACCTCGCGCGACTGGAGGGCGTCCAGACGGCAATCGTCTTCGGCATCGTCGAGGACACGATCCACGTCAGCGCCCGGTCACCGGATCCGCGGGTGCACGTCGGCAACCTCCTTCGCGACGCTTTCGAAGACGTCGGCAGCGGTGGCGGCCACCACGACGTGGCCGGCGGGCAGATCCCGCTCGGCATCTTCGCCGATTACACGACGGACGACGAACAGCTGCTCGATATCGTCGAGCGGGTCATCACGGACCGCCTCTCGAAGGGACTGAACATCTCCGAGGACGAGGAGTCGTAGCGACCGCCGGCAGATGCCGGGAGTGCGCCGTGGGAGATAGCCGCAAGGCCGGATCCGTACGTTCAAGAGTGGCGACGCCCCAACCCGGACTACGAAATGGCCGACCCGGACTGGGAGCCGTACTTCGGATTCGACGAGCCCTACGAGAGCCAGGCCGACGCCATCGAGTCGGCGATCGACGTCGGGAAGCGGCAGGGCTATCTCGCGATGGAGGGACCCTGCGGGACCGGCAAGACGATGGCCGCCCTGACCGCGGCCGCGACGCTCCTCCGGGAGGGCGATCACTACGAGTCCGTCGTCGTGGTCACGCCCGTCAAACAGCAACTGAAGCAGTTCGTCGCGGACCTCCGGACGCTCAACGCGGGCTTGCAGCAACCTCTCGCGGGCATTTCGCTCGTCGGCAAGCGCGACCTCTGTCCGTACGGTCGTGAGGACGTGTTCCCGCCCGAGAAGAGCGTCCACAACCGCTGTGAAGACCTCCGTGAGAACACGGCTCAACTCGTCGAAAGCGACGGAGAGGGCGGCGACGAGCCGCCGGCCGCCGAGAGCGCCGTGGGCGGCGACCCCGACGAGATCTGGTGGGACCCGCAGATCGCCAGCGACCTCGCGAAAGCCGCCCGGGCGGACGCGACGGGCCAGCGAGCACTCGGGGGCGGTCTCTCCACGGCCGGCGCGACTTCCCCGTACCGGCAGAGCCAACCAACGGCACCCGAAGACGTCGCCGGCGACGACCCGCCGCTGTACTGTCCGTTTGAGGCCGACTGGTACGCCCGGAACAAAGGCTCGCCCGTGGATTTCGCCGCCGGCGAGGAGTTCGTCCTCACGCCCGACGACTATCTCCCGGCAGCCACCGAGCGCGGGACCTGCCCACATCGGGCAATGGGCGTCCTGCTCGCGAACGCCGATGTCGTGATCGGCAACTACAACCACCTGTTCGATCCCGATTCTCGGCCCCTCCTCGCGGAGATCCTCGACGAGCGGACGTTCGTGATCGTCGACGAGGCCCATAGACTGGAAGGACGCGTCCGCGATCTCCTCTCGGACCGCGTCGGTCGTCAGACCCTCGTACAGGCCCGCAACGACTGCCATCAACTGCTCCAGCGGGCGCGCCAGACCGACGACCACCGCGCGCAGGTCGAAGCGCGGCTGACGAGCCACGAGGTGAACCTCGAAGCAGTCGAAGGAGCGCGAGATTTCTACGACGACGTGCTGCGATGGCTGGACGAGCGCGTCGAGCGTGCTCTGGACGAAGAGGCAGGTCGGGGCTGGCGGGCTGACCCCGACACCCTGCCCGAACACGACATCGAGGTTCCACTTCGCGATCCCGAGACCGTCGAGACCGACGAACTGACCGAGTGGGCTACCGACGAGGGATACACTGGTTCGTTGTGGCGAAGTCTCCCCAAGATCGGCGCGGCCGTCGAGGATACGATGGACCAGCTGGGGATCGCGCGCCAGCCGGTCGCGGCCGCCGTGGGAGCGATCATGTCCCGGTGGTGGGAGCGCGATCACGCCACGAAACTGCGGGAGATCGAACTCGAACACAGCCCGACCGACGACCAGCGCGTCGAGGGCTGGCAGCGGGAATACACTGCCGGACTCGTCCTGTTCGACTGTATGCCGACAGAAGCCCTGCGGGAGATTTTCGACGCGCTCGGCGGCGGGATGTTGATGAGCGCGACCCTCTCGCCGCTGTCGGTGTTCACTCAGGTCGCAGGGCTGAACGCGCTGACTGAGGGCGACCCCGACGGAGAAAACCCTGGCCGACCGATCGAAACGCGGTCGTACCCGTTGCGGTTCCCCGAGTCCAACCGGGCGAGCTGGATCGTCGACGCGAGCCCCTTCACCGCGCGCAATCGGGGTGAGCCGACCCAGGACCAGCGGTCGTGGACGAACACTCGCGACGAGTACGCCCACGTCCTGCGGACGGTCGCGCGCAGTCCCGGCAACGTCCTGATCGCGATGCCCAACTACCGGGAAGCCGCGTGGGCTGGCTCCTACCTCTCCGAGGCCGTCGAGAAGCCAGTCCTCGTCGACGAGTCGACGAGCAACGACGAGACGGAAGCGCTGAAACAGCGGTTTTTCGACGGTGAGGGAAAGGTAATCGTCACGAGCACGCGCGGGACGCTGACCGAGGGCGTCGATTACGACGGGGCGAAGCTCTCGACAGCCGCGGTCGTTGGCGTACCGCTGGTCAACGTTGGTTCCCCGCGCGTGCAGGCTGTCCGACGGGCCTACGGCGACGCCTTCGGCGAGGACAACGCCTTCGAGTACGCGCTGACGGTGCCGGCGGTTCGGCGGGCGCGGCAGGCGATCGGTCGGGTGATCCGCGGCACCGAGGAGGTCGGCGTTCGGATCCTGGCCGACCGCCGCTACGTCGGGGGAGCGCGCCACAGCGTCAACGGTCATCTCTCGCCGGCGGAGCGCGAGGAGTTCGTCCGCATGACGCCCGACTTTCTCGCCGGGAAGATCGAGCAGTTCTGGTCGGAGCGGTAGCTCGACGGCGTGAGGGATAGCTCAAAGCGGCGTTTGAGCTTTCGCGAGTACTTAGCGGGTGGCAGAGTATCATCGCGTATGGACGAACTGAATCTCGGTGCGATCGTCGTCGTCGCGCTGCTCGTCGGCTCCGTGGTGGGAGCGGGCGTCGCGACGGTGGCGATCTCTGACGATGGATCGACTCCGGACGACATCGGTGACGGACCCAATGGCGACGATCCAGGGCTGACGGATCCAGGATCGGACGCCGCGCAAACGGGCGTCACGACGTTCGAGAGTGTCGAGGAGTTCCAGCAATACGTCCAGAACAGTCCAGACACTGCTCGCAGTGGCTTCTGGCTGACGCCGCAGACGTTCGATCTGGCGGTCGAAACGGACGCCACGAGAGCCGAGGCGAGTGAGCCGAGTGATACGAACCCTGACCGCCACTCCTCGACGAACGTCCAGGTGGCGGGCATCGACGAACCGGACCGACTCAAGACGACCGGTGACCACGCCTACTACGCCGATAGACCGGTCTATCGAATCCAGCCAGTTCTCGAAGGTTCGAGTTCCGACGTGGACGATACCTGGGACTCTCCGGGTACGACACACGTCATCGACTCGAGCGATCCGGCGGCACCCGAGCGGATCACCGGCATCGATCAGAGCGGGAAGTTACTGTTGTCGGGTGACTCGCTGGTCGTCTTCCAGGGATCGCGGCTCGTCGGCTACGACGTGAGCGATCCGGCGGAGCCGCGACAGACCTGGGAGCGATCGGTCAACGGGACGATCGAAACGGCGCGGCTGCTGGACGGGCAGCTATACGTCGTGACACAGTCGCCGGTATCACCCGGGATGGATTGCCCGGTCGAACCGCTGGAAGGCAGCGCGATTCCCTGCACGTCGATCTATCGGCCGCACGCGCAGATTCCCGTCGACGCGACCTACACGGCGTACGAACTCGACCCGGCTGACGGCGCGATAGCGGACAGCGTCAGCGTCGTCGGGACGCGCGATCGCTCGGCCATCTACATGTCCGAGAACGCCCTGTACGTCACCTACACCCAGCGGACGCAGCGCGGGGAGGTCATCGCGGAAGCCGTCCGCTCCGATCGGATCGACGCGCCCGGGTGGGTCGAACGGCGAGTGAGCGAGATCCAGTCGTACAACCTCTCGGCGCGGGCGATGGAGGTCGAAGTCGAGGCGACGATCCAGCAGTGGTTTGACGGCGTCCCTGCCGACGAGCGTGAGGCGGTCCGTTCGACGTACCAGGATGGACTGCAGGCCTACGTCGACGACCACCGTCGCGAACTCGCGACGACCGGGATCGCCCGGATCGGTGTCGGGGATGGACTCTCGGTCGAGGCCACCGGTCAGGTTCCCGGCGAGCCGCTCGACCAGTTCTCGCTGGACGAACACAACGGCACCCTGCGGATCGCGACGACGATCCCCCGACAGTTCGGGACCGAGAGCGTCAACGATCTCTACACGCTTGAGGCCGACTCGCTCGAACGCCAGGGCTCGGTCACAGACATGGGTCAGGATCAGCGCGTCTACGCCGTCCGATACGTCGGTGACACCGCCTACGTCGTCACGTTCCGGCAGATCGACCCCTTCCACGTGATCGATCTTTCCGATCCCGCGAATCCGGGAGAGGTCGGCGAACTCGAACTGCCGGGCTACTCCTCGTACCTCCACCCCATCGACGACGGGCACGTCCTCGGGATCGGCGAGGAAGACGGCACGGTCAAGGCGACGCTGTTCGACGCGAGCGACCCGAGCGATCCGACCATCGACGACACGTACTACCCCGGATCACGCTGGTCGGCGATCGCGGAGTCCCATCACGCGTTCCTCATCGATCGCAAACATGAGGTGTTCTTCCTGCCCGGCGACAGCGAGGGCTACGTCGTCGATTATACCGACGGGGAACTCACGGAGACGGCACGGATCCGGATCGACGGTCAGCCACAGCGCGCAGCCTACATCGGTGATCACCTGTACGTCTTCAGCGACCAGGAACTGGTCGTGATGGACGAGACTGACTGGTCGAAGACGGACTCGATAGAACTGCCGTGAGGGATTTCGAAGTGGCCGTCTTACCCTGGTGATGCGGCCGCGACCGCGAGGAGACCGACGAGTACACAAGTCCGGCCCGGGTAGCGCCGGACATGACGGACATCGACGTCGAGGCAGTCGAGGAAATCGACGACGCGGCCGTGCCCACCGGGGTCGACGCCCCCGACTACGTCCTCTACGGGGGCAAAGGCGGCGTGGGCAAGACGACCATGGCCGCCGCGACAGGACTGGCCAGTGCCCGCGACGGCACCGCGACGCTGATCGTCTCGACCGATCCGGCACACTCGCTGTCTGACACGCTCGAAACCGACATCCCGGGCGAGCCGGCAAAGATCCGCGAGGAGATCCCGCTGTACGCCGTCGAGATCGACCCGGAGAACGCCTTCGGCGAGAACCCGCTTGGCGTCGAGGACAGCCTCGGCCCGCTCACGGACATGCTCGGCGACGACATGGCGGATCCGTTCGGGGCCGCGATGCCAGGCACCGACGAGGCAGCGGCGATGCGATTGCTGTTGCAGTATCTCGACGACGAGCGGTTCGATCGCGTGGTCGTCGACACAGCGCCGACCGGCCACACACTCAGATTGCTCGAACTACCGGACGTAATGGAGACGATGGTCGGACGCCTGATCGCCTTCCGCGAGCGCATGAGCGGCGTGCTGGAGTCGGTGACGGGCATGTTCGGGGACGAGGACGAACAGGTCGAAGAGGGACTGGGCGATCTGCGCGAGCTCAGCCAGCGGATCGAACGCCTGCGAGCCGTCCTGCAGGATCCGGCGAAGACCGACTTCCGCGTCGTCATGGTGCCCGAAGAACTCAGCGTCATGGAGTCCGAGCGACTCCTGACCCAGCTGGAAGAGTTCGGGATTCCTGTCGGCACGATCGTCGTCAATCGCGTGATGGAAGACCTGACCGACGTCGCCGACATCGAGGCCGACTGGTTCGTCTCGCCGAATCTCGACAGCTGTGAGTTCTGCAAGCGCCGCTGGGACGTCCAGCAGAAAGCTCTCCAGCGATCCCAGGACGTCTTCCGCGGCCACGACGTCAAGCGCGTCCCGCTGTTCGCCGAGGAGGTTCGCGGCGAGACGCTGCTGAAAGCCGTCGCGGCCTGTCTCGAATAGCGCGGTGTTTGATCTGCGTCGTCACCCGTCCTCGACGACCAGCACGCGGAGATCGTTGACGTTCGTCCCCGTCGGCCCGGTTTCGATCAGCGCGTCGGCGTCTTCGAGCACCGACAGCGAGTCGTTTTCGACGAGCGCGCGCCGGGCAGCCATCGGGTCGTTGACGGTCTCGCCGTCGACGATCGCTCCCGCGGCGTCGGTCGCACCGTCCGAGCCGTCCGTGTCGACGCTCGCACAGACGACGCCCGCCGGGAGTTCGATCCCTGCCCGCAGCGCGAACTCCAGGTTCGGCCCGCCCTCGCCGTTGCCAAGGACGGTCACCGTCGCCTCCCCGCCCGAGAGGAACACGGCTGGCGGCTCGACCGGATGGCCGGTCTCACGACACTCCTCGGCGATGGCGACCTGGCTGAGCGCCGCTTCGCTCGCCTCGCCCCGTATCCGTGAAGAGAGGACCACGGCCTCGTACTCGGTGTCGTCGACGGCGTCCTCGGCGGCCGACAGCGCCGTCCACGCGTTCGCGAGGACGTGGTTGTCGACGTGTGGCAACTCGCCCGAGGGCGTCTCCGGCCGCTCGCCGGTCGCTCCGGCTTCCAGGTGCTCGACCACCGCCTCGGGTGGGTCCACGCCGTAGTGATCGAGCACGGCAAGTGCGTCCTCGTAGGTCGTCTCGTCCGGAGCGGTCGGCCCGGAGGCGATCGTGGCGAGGTCGTCACCGACGACGTCCGAGAAGACCAGTCCGACGACCGTCGCCGGCGCGGCCGCTTCCGCCAGCCCGCCTCCCTTGATCGCCGAGAGGTGCTTGCGGACGGCGTTGATCTCCTCGATCGCCGCGCCGCTCTCGACGAGCGTCTCGGTAATCGCCTGCAGGTCAGCCAGTCGTACGTCGCCCGCGGGCAACGGGAGCAAGGCACTCCCGCCGCCCGTGATCGCAACGAGCACCAGCGAGCTCTCGCCGTGCTCGCGAGCGCGATCGACGATCTCGCGGGCCCCCTCGCGACCCTGCTCGTCCGGCACAGGGTGAGACCCCTCGACGACGTCGACCGCCTCGGTCTCGACGGGGTCGGTCGTCACGACCAGTCCGCGGTCGATCCGGTCGTCGAGCACGTCCCCCAGCGCCCGGGCGACGACATCGGCGGCCTTGCCACCGCCAAGCAGAACGATCTCGTCGTATGCAGTGAGATCGTAGCGGGCGTCGGCGATCCGGAGAGTGTCGTCCTCGACGGAAACCTGCTCGGCGACGACACGCTCGGGCCGGGCGGCCTCGATCCCCGCCTCGATGCAGGACAGTGCGAGGTCGTGTGCCGGCGTCCGCGCCAGCGCGTCGCGGTCCTCGATCATCCCGATCACCGCCGCAGCGACGTCACGCGCCGCAACAGTCGCCAGACGCGATCGCGAACGCGATCGGGCAGATACCGGGCCAGCGTGGCGGTCTTCGCGAGCCGTCCGACCGGATAGCGTGGCTCGGGATCGGTCACCGTCGCGGCGTCTTTGATTGTCGTCGCCACAGCCCCGGGCGGCATGCCGAAGGAATCGCTGGCCTCGATGGCGACGCGGTCGTCCTGGATCTCGTAGATCGCCTCGTACGCACCGGAGCGTTCCAGGCGGTCGCGGGAAGCCTCGACGCGCCGTTCGAACTCGGTCGCGACCGGCCCGGGTTCGACGAGCACGACCTCGATCCCGTACTGGTCGACCTCGTTACGGAGCGCGTCGCTCATCCCCTCCAGTGCGAACTTCGAGGCGCTGTAGGCGCCCTCGCCCGGCGTGGCGAGAAAGCCAGTGATGCTGGAGACGTTGATGATCCGTCCCGTCTCGCGGTCGCGCATGTGCGGCAGGACTGCTCGGATCAGCCGGTGTGGGCCGTAGACGTTGACGTCGAACTGGTCGTCGAGGGCGTCGGTAGGCACGTCTTCGAGCGGTCCGAACTGGGCCGTCCCGGCGTTGTTGACCAGGCAGTCGATCCGGCCCTGCTCGTCGACGACCCGGTCGACGACGCGATCGACCTCGTGAGCGTTCGTCACGTCCAGTTCGGCCGTCTCACACCCGGCCTCGGCCAACTCCGCGATGTCGTCTTCGTCGCGGGCAGTCGCGTACACCGTCCACTCGTCATCGAGGAAAGCCTCGGCTGTCGCACGCCCGATGCCGGACGAACACCCCGTGATCAGTACCGTCTTTGCCATACGCCACCCCTCGAAGCGCTGGTAGGTAAGACCGTCGCCTCACTGGGGCCGGAACACGGGACGTAACTCTCGTCGCGGGAGGCTCGGACGGCATCACTCTTCGAGCCCGGGTCGAGTTCGCAGGCGCTGGCGGTCGAGCAGTCGCCTGATCCCGGCCCCCGGGCCGCCGTCAATCGGCCAGCCGCGCGTCCGCCAGGTCGGCGGCTCGGGCTCGTATTCCGGACAGCCGCCGCGACACTCGCTCCCGGTCTGATGGCACGCTTTCGTACCGCAATAGGGCAGGAACCCCGCCGGCACGTCGCGCAACTCGAAGTGTCGACAGTCCGGGCGCATCGTGTCGACGTACGACCGGAAGCCGCGTTCGTAGGCCCGCTCGGCGATCGCCAGTCGCTTCTCGCGCTTCCAGTCCGGATCGACGTACGAAAACCGGGCCGCGGACGCGTCGCGCGTCCCTCCTTCCGGTCGCTCTTCGATGCGGGTGCCCGGTTCGGTGGGCGACAGCGACCGCGGCTGCCAGATCGCCTCGGCGTCGGCCCCGTCGACGAGAAGGATCCCGACCTCGACGGGAACGTCCTCCAGCAAGGCGCGCTCGAATCGCTCCTGGCCGTCCGCGGTCGCCACCCAGACCTCGTCGGCCAGGCCGACGGCGACGTCTCGCTGGAGTTGCTCGCCCAGCACGCGGGCGGCGCTGGCGTCGAAGTCCGGTTTGTTCTCGATCGCAACGATCCGATCGACCCAGTCCGGATACGCCCAGCGCCGGCGGATCTGGAGTCGGTTGCCCCGCGTTCGCGTTTCGAGGATCCCACGATCGCCGGCCCGGTGAATCGATTCCCGGACGTACCGCCAGGGGTAGCCGGGATCGGGCAGGGCGTCCCGATACCACGTCCACTCGTCGGGCGCGTACCGGAGCACGTCGAGCAGGTCCGAATCGAGGCGTTCGCGACCGAACCGGCTGCGTGCTTCGAGTGCGTCCGGATCACACTCGATGATGATCGTGTCCCAGCGCCGTCGCTCCGTGCCGAGCTGGCGGGCGATCAGGACGGGCTGCGTCCGCTCTCGGCCCGGGGGCCAGGACAGCTCGGCCCACTGGCAGACCTGCAATTCGAAGACGAACTCGCTGTCCGGGTCCACGTGCGCCTGCAGACGCTGCTCGTGGAAAACCGTATCGCCAGCCGATCCGGCCTCGCGTCCGGAGTATCGTTCGCGGGCCCGGTCTTTCGTCTGAGGTGGCTGCCGTGGCTCTAGAGCTCACCTTCGGCTTTCTTTTCGTCGAGGAAGTCGTGAGCCTCCTCGAGGATCTCCCGTGGCCCGTCCTGCGTGACGGTGTTGACCGCCTGCTTGTAGTCGCGCCACTGCAGGTCGCGGTGTTCGTTGGACAGTTCGGCACTCGCTTCGTAGGACTTGGCGATGAAGAGGTGGACGGTCTTGTGGATGGTGTTGCCGTCCGCCTCGAAGATGTAATCGTAGTCCTTGCGGAATCCATCGACGAGCCGGAACTCTTCGATCCCGGCTTCTTCTTTCACTTCTCGGATGGCCGTCTGCTGTAACTCCTCGTCGCCTTCGACCCCGCCCTTGGGAAATTCCCAGTCGCCGGGCCGACTCTTCAACAGGAGGTATTCACGACGGCCACGCGTATCGCGAAAGAGGATCGCTCCCGCGCTCGTGGCCTCTATCATTACTGATGTATACTCGATCGTTACTTAAGAGAATATCGGAGCCGCTGTCCTTTCGAGTGGTGATCGGACATCACGACACGAGCCGGTAACTACCGGCGGAAATGAACGCTCGGGGGCTTCGCTACCCGAGTGCGAACACCTTCGCGCCCAACAGTAAGTCTCACCTGTCTGGCGCGCGCTGAGTCCCGCATGAACGCCCGCGATCAGACGCGCGAACTGGCGACACGCGTGCGAGATCGGCTACGTGAGACCGACGAGACGCTGGCCGTCGCCGAGACCTGCACCGGCGGCGGCGTCGGTGCGGCACTGACGACACCCCCGGGAGCCAGCGACTATCTCGACCGCGTGCTCGTCCCCTACGACTACGACGCTCTGCGGACGCTGACGGGTGTCGACCGCGAGACGCTCGACCGACACGGTGCCGTCAGCGAAGCCGCGACCGCCGAGCTCGCCCGGGCCGCCAGGGATCTGGCCGACGTGACGTGGGGAGTTGCCAACACCGGCGTCGCCGGTCCCGGCGGCGGCACCGGCGAAACGCCCGTCGGAACGGCCATCATCGGCGTCGCCTACGCCGCCCCCTGGGAGAGCGGCGACTCCACGACCGCCGTCGATCAGTATCGCTTCGATGGCGATCGGCAGGCAGTCCGCGAGCAGGTCGTCCGACAGTCGCTGACCGATTTGCTCGAAGCGATCAAACGAGAGCGGTAGCGAAACCCAGGCCACGGCTGGCAAGCGCTGCCGTCGGAGGGAAACGCTTGAGTCCCCGCCGTCCGTCGATTCCGGTGATGAACAAACGCGGGCACGTGCTGAACGCCGTCCTGTTGAGTGTCGGAATCGGGATCATCGTCCAGCCGAGTGGCGACCTCGAGACCGTGCGAACGATCGCTGAAGTGCTTGTCCCGGTCGTGCTCGGGGCGCTGTTCCCGGACGTCGACACGGCGTTCGGAAAGCACCGCAAAACGCTACACAACCTCCCAGTCCTCGGGATCGTGCTCGCCTATCCGATCTACTTCTCGAATCTCCAGTACGTCTGGATCGGCGTCCTCACTCACTACGTGCTCGACGTCCTCGGGAGCCGGCGCGGGATCGCTTTCTTTTATCCTTTCTGGGACGAAGAGTTTGATCTCCCGATCGGCGTGCCCGTCAGCAGCAAGTGGGCAACCCCGATGATGCTCACAGTGACGGCGTTCGAACTCGTCGTTGCAGCCGGGCTCATCTACGGGACGCCGCCCGAGATCCAGGCACAGGTCCAGCAGGTCATCGGCCTCTAGACGACGCGAACATCGTCGAACCGCCCACCGTACGCGACGTGGCCGGGATGGGTCGCCTCCATCCCTGACAGGACGATCCGGTCGAACTTCTTCCAGGCGTTCTCGTAGCCCAGATGGGAAAACTCGAGCAGTTTTCGGGTGCGATGGCTGTACCCCGATCGATGGAACAGCCGTCGCCGTGTGCCGTCTTCGAGCGCTTCGGCGAGGTCGCTCGCTGTCCGAAGATTTGCCTCGAAAGTCGTCCAGACTTCGCCGACGGTACCCGGAAGGTGCGCGTACGAGGACGCAAACGCCGGGAGACCGAGCTCGCTCGCGAGCGACTGGGCACGCCGGTTGTGCCAGGGGAGGTGTTTGGGATTGTACACCTCGATTCCGTCGATCACGTGCCGGTATTCCAGGAGTTGCTCGCGGCCGAGGCTGACGCTCAGAAATGCCGGGTGAGGCGCGAGCACGGTGGCATCCTGGCGGCGAAGTTCGGCCATCGCACCGTCGAGCGTGATGAAATCCGGGATCGGAGCGTCGAGATCGAGCGCCAGCACGTGCCGCCTGTCGTGCCACGGCCCGGTGAAGATCTCCCGGCCCGGGACGACGGTCAACTCGTCGTCGCTGAACGTCTCGGCCTGCCGTTCGATCGTTGGCCAGCGCGTGAAGTGCGGTGCGTACACCAGCACGTCGAGCCCGCGGGCTTTCGCCCGCTCGACGACGCCGCCGTCGAGTACCTTGACGTGCAGGTCCACGCGGGTCCCATCGCTCCCTGTCACCTGTCGATTTACTCCCGAGGGGGAATTATCGCTTCTGATTGCGCCCGGGGAAACATTCACGGTCGTCTCGATGCTTATGTCGCGTATGACCAGCTGGGAGTGTGCAATCGAGGGCGACGGACGGACGTTCGACCGGGTCGAGGATCTGATCGTCCATCAGGCGACTGACCACCAGCGTGTCGAGTGTCAGGTCTGCGGGACAGTCCTGCCCGATGGCTACTTCGCGATCCGGCACGCCTTCGAAGAGCACAGTCGGGCCGAATACGTCCGGGCGTACGACGCAACGGCAAAGGAAGTCCGCAAGCGCGAGAGCGTCAAAGAGACAATCGAGAGCGAGGCCGACCTTCGGGAAGTCGTCGACCGGCTCGAAGGTGGCTCCGGGACGTTTTGAGCCCACCGCACCATCAGTAACTGCTGGAAACGGGACCGGTCACGGCAACTGCGATCACAGATCGACGTACTGCTGTTCCCACTCGCGTCGCGCCTCGATCTCTCGACGGCCACGCCGTGTCAGGCTGTAGTAGTTCGTCCGTCGGTCGCGCTGTCCCTTCTCGACGAGTCCCTTGTCGACGAGCGTGTCGAGGTTCGGATACAGCCGTCCGTGGTGAATCTCCTTCTCGTAGTACTCCTCGAGTTCCTCTTTGATTGCGAGCCCGTGCGGCTCCTCTTTTCCGGCGATGACATATAGCAGGTCTCGCTGGAATCCTGTCAAGTCGTACATCGGTAATGTCCACTTTTACGTTACTGTCGGAATAATATAAATATATCGGCCTGAAAGTGACGCTTTGGCGGTAAGTACGCTATCAGACCGTCGTCGTGGGTGAACCGAAGGATAATACCGCTGAGGGGAGTGCCTACGGCAGGGTGGCCGCTCGTCGACAACTACTGGTCGTAATTCTGTATTGGTAGTTATCTCGAAGTGGCTATCGTCGCCGGTCGAACTGCGGTCGCCACTGATCCAGACACGGATACCGGTCGCGGTGACAGTCGACCACAGATGGCACTACCAGACTAACAACGAGTGGAAAGCGAACCGGCCGGGAAAGCCCCGGCCGGACGCTTGCCGCCCTGAATTGGTCCCCGCTGACGCTTCGGCCCTCCAAGCGAAGCGTCATCTCGATTTTGGGAGACGGACCGTCTTAAAAGTACCGACACCAGGAGAGAATATCACCGAAAAATAAGGCGCAGAGTCGCTGGACGCACATCGGCAGGACGGAACCTCACGGATCGAGACCGTCAACATACTCGTAATCCGACTGTGTCCCGACGGGCCGCGCCCCGTCGAGGGTGATTCGCCACCCATCAAGCGTGTCCGGATCGACGATCGCGTTCGTGAGCGTCGTTCGCACGTCGAGGACGTCGACGCCGTAGTAGTCGTTCGGGATGCCGTAGAGGTACTGGAGCGCAGTTTCGAAGAGACTCACCATTCCGTCGTCGTTCTCGAAGTCGAAGTGCTTGTACGCGCCCGCCGCGACCTGGACCATCCCGTGGGCGAAGGCGCTCTCGGTGGTTCCGCGGCCGTAATTGTACCATTCTGATTCAAAACAGTCATGCGATTCATGGAACGCGCCGTCGTTGTACAGCCGGACGCCGTGCACCACTGCCCGCCGGAGCGTCGCGTGTTCCCACGTCCGGGTTTCCGGATTCCACCCGGTCGGAGATCCGTCGGGCGGTGGCACGCTGTCGTCGCGCGTATGCTCGTCCATGGGGAGTTATTCGCAGGTCGGGCAAAGCGCTCGTCGCTCCCGGCGGAACTGACCGACTTCGCGACGGAGTCCGGTCTTCGGACCGCCACCCTGTTTCGTAGCACGTTTATATCCCGTCCCGTTATCGACAGATGCGCGCGTGCGAGGGTAGCCAAGCCTGGAAACGGCGGCGGACTCAAGATCCGCTCCCGTAGGGGTCCAAGGGTTCAAATCCCTTCCCTCGCATCGCGTTCCGGCGCCACCACGCGTCGGACGAGATGCACGCTCGCACTGTTGGCCACTACGGCCCCTCGCAAAACAGTGCGCGGAAGTCCGCACGGAGCGGTCTTCCCTCGCAAACCTTCTCCGACGAAACTGAACGGCGAGCCCCGACGCTGTCACTGCAACGACCTCACCCGAGGAGATACCGCAGCCAGGGATTGTTCTCGACCAGCGCCGTCGATTCGAGATACTCGTCGACGCCGAGGATTCGTCCTGCCCCGAAGGCCCCGAGACCGAACAGGACCATGATATAGACGACGTGGCTATCGATGAGCAGGCTGTTCTCGAGCGGGTATCCCGAGAGGTAATAGAACAGCATGATGACCGAGCCCCAGAGCGCGCTCCAGCGGACGGCCGCACCCAGCAGTAGCGCCAGCCCGACGAGAGTTAACCCCCACACGTTCAGCGGGTCTACGATGCCAATGTAGTCCTGGGCGAGCGTCTCCCAGAGACCGGGCAGGAGCACCCCCTCGCGGTTGGCCGCACCCATCAGGTAGCCGCGTGCCGACCAGTCCCCGGCCAGCAACTTGTCGACGCCCGCGTAGAAGAACACCCAGCCCATGACCAGCCGGAGCGTGACCAGCGAGTACCCGACCCAACGCTCTGAGTACTCGAAGTCCGTTTTGCGCCCGAAGATATCGGTCTCGATCGTTCGTCTTGCCATCCTATGTCACCATCTATCATCCTAATAGGCAGACAGTTAAAGCTTACTTATATATGAAGATATTTCTGGACCCTCAGGCGCCGAGATCCGGATATTGATGCCTGTTCTCCGGTTACGAAGAGATATTTTCCGGATCTCAGATATTACGGTCGTTTCGTCTTCTCGACGACGGTCACGTCTTTGATTGCAGTGTCGGGGTACTGGCCGGCCTCGTCTTTCTCGGCGGCTTTGACCATGTCCCAGACGACATTCAGCCCGGTCGTGACGCCTTCGAGCGCTTCCATCTCGCAGCCAGTCTTGCCAGTCGTCTCGACGACGACGGTCAGCGTCACGTCGGCCTCGCCGACGTCGAAGTCCGTCTCGACGTTCGTGATCGGGATCTGGTGGCACATCGGGATCGTCTCCCAGGTGTGTTTGACCGCCTGGATCGCGCCCACTCGGGCGGTCGCAAGGACGTCGCCCTTCTCGAGTTCGTTCGCCCGGATCGCTGCCACCGTCGATTCCTGCAAGTGGATCGTCCCGCGGGCGACCGCCCGTCGTTTGCTGTCGGGTTTGTCGCCGACGTCAACCATCTGCGCCTCCCCTGACTCGTCGGTGTGGGTCAGTTCTCCCTGATCGTCGCCCGCGTCAGGCATCGTTGTCCTCCCACATCACCGGTGGAATCGCACCGAGCAGGTCGGTCGCCACGAGGCCGTAGCCCTGCCGGTCGACGACTCGATCGCCCGCTTTGCCGGTGACGTACGCACCGATCGCCGCCGCGGCTAGTGGCTCCTGGGTCGCCGCGAGCGCGCCCACCGTACCCGCCAGTACGTCTCCGGTTCCGCCAACGGTCATCCCGGGATTGCCGGTCCGGTTGACCCGGGTCCGCTCGCCGTCCGAGAGCACGTCGTACGGGCCTTTGACCAGTAGCGGCTGTCCGAGTTCGGCCGCGAACGATTCGACCAGGTCGGCACGCTCGCGCCAGTCGGCGGCCGTCTCGCCGCCCATCGCCTCGAGTTCGCCCTGGTGGGGCGTACAGAGGAGTGTGGCGTCGGTCTCGACACTGGGGACGACCTGAAGCGCGTCAGCGTCGACGACCGCGAAGCCGTCGTAGTTCCCGAGGAACTCCTGGACCGCCACGAGCGTGTTCTCCGCCGCACCGAGGCCGGGACCGAGGACCACGCTGTCGTGTTCGGCAGCGAGCTCCCGCACCCTCGCGACCGAGTTGGAGGTGAACCGCTCACCGTCGAACGGCCGGACGATCAGGTTCTCGCTGTAGCTCTGGATCTCGTCAGCGACAGACCGGGGGCAGGCGACCCGGACGAGGTCGGCACCGGCCCGCAACGCTGCCTGGGCGGCCAGTGCCGGCGCACCGGTATAGGGCCCGCCGCCGACGACCAGCACCTCACCGAAATCGCCCTTGTGGCTGTCGGCTGGCCGGGAGAGTCGAAGGAGGTCGCCGCGTTCGACGAACCGCTCTGCCGCCGCCGGAATCCCGATATCTGCGACTGTGACGGATGCGTCCAGTGCGTCCAGCCCGGGCTTGGGCTTGTGGAACGTGACGACGTGATCGGCCTCGACGGCGTTCTCGGCGAGTGTGCCCGTTTCCCCGTCGAGCCCGGAGGGCACGTCTACCGAGAGCACCGGCGTCTCGCTGTCGTTTAGCCGCCCTGCTGCCGTGGCGAGCGGTTCGCGGACCCGTCCACTGATGCCTGTCCCGAGCATCGCGTCGACGAACAGGACCGGATCGTCGAACTCGATCGCCGACGAATCTCGCCACTCCGCGGCATCGAGTTCCGAGCGCTGGAGCGCCGCCCAGTTCTCGCGAGCGATGTCGGTCGTGATCGTCTTCGCGTGACCGAGCAACCGGACGCGAACGTCGTATTCATCGAGGAACCGGGCCGCGGCGAACGCGTCACCGCCGTTGTTGCCCCGTCCGGCGACGATCGTGACGTCGCCCCCCGGTTCGACGACCGAACGAACCGCGCGAGCGACGGCGTTGCCCGCCGACTCCATCAGCTGCTTCGGTGGGACCCCCAGTGCGGCGCTGTTCCCGTCGATCACCGCCATCTGCGTGCCCGTGATCGCTTCGCCGAGACTCATACCCTCGTCTTCGGCCGGACCACCCAAAAGCCCACAGGGATCTTGGTTCGGGGACCAGCAACTATCAGTATCTTATCTCGAAGCCGTCCAGATCCTTCGGCCGTTCGTACTCGACGTCGACGTCGTCGACGCGGGCCTGGGGGCTCCCCTCGTGACAGAACTCGACCATCGCCTTGACGTCCGCTTGGGGGCCTTCGAAGACGGCTTCGACGCGGCCATCGTCGAGGTTCTTCACCCAGCCGTCGACGTTGTGCTGGCGGGCGGTGTCGCGGGTCGTCGCACGGAAGAACACGCCCTGGACGCGACCGGCAACGAATACGTGTGCGCGAGCGCGATCGCTCATATCGATACGTCGAACGGCCAGGCACAAAACGTTCACCGAGCGGTGGCAGACTACTCGAACGCGCGGACAATATCAACGAACGTCGTCAGGATCAGCGGTCCGCATATGGGGTAGCGTGAACGCGTTGAACGGAGGGGTTCGCGTCCCGCACCCGGAGAGTCGCTCGGTCGCACTCGCCGACGCTGCTGTTGGGGACATGTCATCGGGGACTTCGTTCCGATCCCCATGAGAACGTAACTGCCCGGTAGTGGTCATATCTGTGCACACAACCTCTATCGTGAAAAAGACTAGTATACGCGAGGCGACAGACAGAATTAATTTATTCGCACGGGGGTCCTACACTATTTTCCACTTGAAAGACCGTGTGGTATAAATACCTTAAACACTACCAATGAGACATTATACCTATTCCTTCGCATAGGGCAAGATATATACGACAGTCGGGTGTGTACAGAGATACACAATGAGTTCCAAATCGAGCTCCACTTCACGCACTGATTCGCGCACCGCGTCTTCGGACAAAGTGCTGTACTTCTGGTCGAAAACCGACAAGCGGACCGTCAGCGATAGCGGTCGATAGAGCCGACGTGACGTATCCGACGTTCTGCTGAATCGTCACGACCGACCTGCTTTCCAAGCGCCCGAAAGCGGTTAGCCCGCTGTTCTCACGAGGTGGAAATCCTCGGACAGTTTTGAACGTGTAGTTCCGTACCTGCAGGTAGATGAACGAGGAGTACTTCGAGCAACTGGGGCGGCTCGTCGGGCCGCTTCCCGAACGGCAGGCGGCGTTCGGTTGTGATTCCTGCCAGGCGATCTGGTACGGATACGAGGAGACTGCCCCCGACGGTCGCCATCCCAGACCGGACCGCTTCTGTCCACACTGCGGCAGCGAGAACGTCAGAGAACTTCCCGAGATCCCCGGTGCGCTCGCACTCAAGTCGTGGATCGATTGGCCCGAGGATTGTCCGTCGATGGAAGCGGACACTGAGCCCGAGCCTACTCAAGCAGATCAGACAGCCGGGCGGCGCCCTCCGCGACCGTAAGCGGCGGGTCCGAGACGCCGGCCATTTCAAACACTCGCGCGACCGTCGGCGCCTCGAGACCGCACGTTTCGAGGAGCGAGCGGTCGGCCAGGACCTCGGTCACCGGCCCGTCAGCGACGACGCTCCCGGTCGAATCGACGAGGACGACCCGATCGGCGACCTGCGGGACGAGATCGACGTTCGGCGTCGAGACGATCTGTGTCTCCCCCTGTTCGTGGCGCCGGTCGAGCAGCGATAGCACGCGTTCGCGATGGTCCGCGTCGACGTCCGCGACCGGTTCGTCGAGCAACAGCAGATCGGGGTCGACCGCGACGGCACTGGCCAGCGCGGCCCGTCGCTGTTCACCCCCGCTCAGCCGGAACGGTGGCTGATCGAGGAGCGCTGTCAGTTCGAGCCGATCGGCGAGCGACGCGACCCGCTCGCGAGCCTGCTCCTTCGGGATCGACAGCTGTGCCGGACCGTACTCCAGATCGTCTCTGACGGTCGAGTTGAACAGGTATTCGTCGGGATGCTGGGGCAGCACTGCGATCCGGTCGCGGAGGTCGTCGGCCGGCGCGCCGCTTTCGAAGTACGTGATCGTTCCCCCGTCGGGCTCGATCAAGCCGCCGAGCAACTGGATCAGCGTCGACTTGCCGGCACCGTTCGGACCGACGACGGCGACCCGCTCGCCGGCCTCGACCGTGAGATCGAACGCTTCGATCGCAGCCGTTCCGTCGGGATAGCTGTAGGAGACGTCGCGGGCATCGAGGACACGCGTCACAGTAGCCACACCCCCCGAAGGAGGACGATCGTCACGACCATCGTGGCAAAGACGCCGTCCGCGCGGGTGAAGTCGCTGTCGGATGGGTACGCGGCCATCGTCGTCCCGCCCCGTGCCCGGGCATTGCGCTGTACTCGTTCGCCACGCTCGAACGCCCGGAGCAGGAACGATCCCAGCATCGATCCCGTCTCACGCCAGGTCTGGCCGGTTCCGCGGTCGGCGATCGTCCGACTCCGCCGTGCCCGGACGACGCGCGACAGCTCCTCGAAGAAAACCTGCAGGTGGCGGTACGTGATCGCGACGAGCGAAACGCCGAGGGCTGGAACGCCCAGCCGGCGGAAGCCGTCGAGCAGATCGGCGAATCGAGTCGTCGCGACCAACAACGAGAGCAGCGACACCGACACCGTGACCCGAAGCACGAAGGTCAGCACGTACGCCAGACCGGAGTCGGTGACGGGACCAGCGACGGGATCGCCGGGAATGAGCACGAGCTGTGGCGCGACGATCACCAGCGACGCGGCGGGGACGATCGCGACACGGCGAGCGAGTTCGACCGGCGAGACGCGGGACGCGACGGCCAGCCCCCCGACGACCGCAAGGAGGGCGACCTGTGACGGCCACGACGACAGCGAGACCGTCACGACGATCGTCGCGAACAGCCCGACGATCTTGACGGCCGGGTCGACCGACTGGAGGAACCCGTCGCGTCGCGGCGTCTCTTCGGCTTCGAGCAACCGCTGGACCCGCGAGCTGATCTCGGCAAGCGTCCGATCGACGACCGTCACTGTTGTGTCGTGTCGGCGGACAGGAGGCGACCGACGACGAGCGCGATGGTCAGGACGACGGCACTACCGAGCAGTGCCGACGCGAGCGTGCCGAACGGTCCGGGGAGACCCGGAACCGAGTAGTCCGGGAACGGTTCCGTGGCGACAGGGTCGGCGGCCCCGCTCGCACCGGTCGTCTCGGCGGCCTCTTCGATCGGTTCAGTGTATCCGACGCGCTCCGCCGCTATCCCGAATACCGGAGCGAGCAGCGCGAGGACGACGACGATCGCGAGTGCGCGCCTGAGCCACCGTCGCTCCCAGTACGCCCGAAGGCTCATGCGGCCACCTCCCGGGTCGCGCTGGGGAGCACGTCCGGCCGAGACCGGATGACGGCCTGATAGACGATTGCCGTGATCGCCCCCTCGATCACGCCGAGGAGCGCGTGGCCACCGCCCATGATCGCCAGGACGGTCAGCAACTCGTAGTTGAACGCCGAGGAGGCGCCGAGCTGGACGGCCACGCCGAGCGCGCCCGCTGTGGCGGCGATCCAGCCGGCCGCGAAGGCCGCACCGACGTCGTGCCAGCGTCGTCCGAGCCGGAAGATCGCGTAGCCGACGTACACCTCGACGACAGCCATGTTGAACAGGTTCGCGCCGAGAACGGTCAGGCCACCGTCACCGAAGACCAGCGCCTGCACGACCACGACCGAACTCATCGCGAGCACGCCCAGATGGGGGCCGAGCAAGATCCCGGCGAACGCACCACCGACGAAGTGGGCGCTCGTCCCGCCGGGGATCGGAAGCGGCCAGTTCAACATCTGTGCGGCGAAGATCCCGGCAGCGGTCACGCCGACGAGCGGTGCCTGCCCTCCTTCGAGCTGCCCCTCACTTCGACGGGCAGCCACCGCCAGCGCCAGCCCAGCAAGCACGGCGAATACGGCTGCGATCGGGAGATCGACGTATCCGTCGGGAATGTGCATCGGTGGCTGGATCTATCGTTCTCCCTGGGATAATACTTTTCTATAATTCCGTAATACTGAGAGCAGCAGTATCAACGCTCTTGTAGGCCAGGCTGTAACTGCCGGGTATGGCCGACGATCTAGACCGGGTGAGCCTGACGCTCCCGCCAGAGATGACCAACCGTCTCGACGAGATCGTGCGCGAGTGGGACTATTCGAGTCGGTCTGAGGCCGTGCGGGACGCGCTCCGGGATTTCTTTACGACCTACGACTGGGAAGCGGGCGACCGGGGGCGCCACCACGGCACGATCGTCGTGGTCCACGAACACGAACACGACAGCGACCTCCCGGGACAGTTACAGTCGATCCAGCACGACCACGCCGACATCGTCACGTCAGTCCAGCACATCCACCTCTCTCACGATCGGTGTATGGAGACGCTGGTGGTCGACGGGACGGCCGGCGAGATCGACGCGCTGGCCAACCAGCTCCGGGCACTCGGCGGCGTTCGTCAGGTGAAAGTCGTCGTCGTCGGCGGCGCCGACCCCGGCCATGGCCACGAACACGGCCACGAACACGCAGTCCACGACGATCACAGCCACTCTGACGGTCCTGATACCCACGACCACGACGAGCACAGTCACGACGTCCGCGACCACTGATCGCGTCGAGAGCGTTGTGACTGCCGGAGAATCGAGGCTACAGGAGCCGCAGTGCAGAGATCAGTCCGCGCTGGCAGAAACAGGTTCTTTGACTTCCGATTCCAGTTCCGACGTCAGCCCGTCGGCGAGGGCGAAGACGGCCGCTTTGTGGTCTGTTTTCGACTTGTGAATCGATGTCGGCCGAACGCCCTGATCGAGGTATTCGTCGTGTTCGACGGTGTTACCCGTGTGCTCTTCGTAGTGCTCTTGTACCTGTGCGAGCAGGCCGTGGAGGTGAATGAGTTCCTGCTTCTTCATAGTCAATCAACCCTACCAACTGGAGGGTTATAGTAGTATCCTGAGAACTGTTAACACTAGCCCCCATATTCGCGGGTTTTGTCAGGGTCTATTACCCGATATGAGGGTGGACGAAAAACTACCTCACAGACTTCGTTCTGGCGTTGGGAAATCGCCAGCGGTGTGCCGGTCGACCTGAGGATGAAATCGATGAAGCGACAGCAATTGAGGGATGGTATTAACAGTTCTCGTTGTAAATCAATGTCCGATCGATCGCCCGCGCTCTGGCGATCGTAGCAGTGAACAATTACAACGGCCACTATGAAAGGCTTTTACCCGACCGCCGGATACGACCAGATATGGACTACGACGACATGCTCGATCGCGCGATTTCGGAGACGCCAGACATCGAGGGCGGGGACGAGCGTTTCGACGTGCCGGACCCAGACATCCGCCAGGAAGGGAACGTCACTGTCTACGAGAACTTTCAGACCACGGTGGATCGCCTCGGACGCGAGGACGATCACGTCATCAAGTTCCTCCAGAACGAACTGGGGACCAGCGGCCACATCGACGAGAGCGGGCGCGCGCGCCTGACAGGAAGCTTCAACGAGCGTCGGATTTCCGAGGCGCTTGACGCCTACGTCTCGGAGTTCGTCCTCTGTTCGGAGTGTGGCTTGCCGGATACGAAGATCATCCGCGAGAAAGGGGCGGTGTTGCTGCAGTGTGAGGCCTGCGGTGCGCGGTCTTCCACGAGCGGGTAGCCGGTTCGGTGGCGGGCGACAGCCGGAAAACAGCCCCGAACTACTGCAATTCCTTGAGCGTCTGGAGGTCCTGTTCGGTCCGCATGAACTCCGAGAGGCGACGTGAGGCGTGACAGTTCGGACAATTATAGGTCTCGCTCGGCGCCGGAAGGTCCCGTGGCGTCGACTGCCAGTCTTTCGAACATTCGGGACACACCAGCCGCACGTACGCTTCCTCCATGTGTGTCTATCACACGGGGCGGATAGAAAAAGGTTGCCGCTAGTCCGTTCGTGCGATGCTGATCACTCTGCGGAGCTGTTCCCGCTCGTATCGCCTCGCTCGGAAGCGAGCCAGGACTCGTATTTCTCCTGGGTGGTCACGTTGACTTCCGACATCATCACTGAATGGCCGGCACCACAGTACTCGGCACAGTAGAGCTGGTAGGTACCGGTCTCCTGTGGCGTCGTGACGAGGTAATTCGACTGCTCGGGGAACGCGTCGGATTTCAGCCCCAGATCCGGCACGTGAAACGCGTGTAGCCAGTCTTTCGAGGTGACGTTGAGCTTCACCGTCTGGTTCACGGGAATGACAAGTTGATCACTGGTGGAGACGTTCTGTTCGGGGTACTCGAAGCTCCAGGCGTATCGCTCGGCGAACACCTGCACTTCCATGTCCGCTTCTCCCTGTCCGGAGACGTCGTCCTGGGCGAGCACGCCGTAGGCCCCGATGCCGACGAAAAGCAGGACAATTGCCGTCGCGATCGTCCAGGTAATCTCGAGTCGTCGGTTCTCCTTTGTCGGCTTTGCCTCCTCGACGTTGCTCGACCGGAACCGCCAGACGGTATAGAAGAGGATCGCCTCGACGAGGATCGTGATCGGGATCGCGACCGCGAGCAACTCGAAGTTCAGCCCCCAGATCGCCTCTTCCGTCGAGGAACTGGCTGTCGACTGGGCGAGCGCGGGCTGGCTCCCGACGGCGATAAGCACGCCCGACAGCACCGCGGCGGCCCCGGCACGGTTGCGCGTCATTGCCATTCTCTTGGGAACTCGGGTATAAATAACCTGGCTCTCCTGCGGAATTGTCCTTGATATCTTACCCCCAATATACTGGTTGCTTATATTCAAAACCCTGCACGAAACGAGGGGTAACGCGAGAATTAAATATCCAGAGCCGGACCGGATACGTAAGGCGATTCCCGTGGGCGAGACACACACACGTAGGTTCACTGCGCTGCTTGTCGGGACGGTAATCGGCGTCTACACGCTGATCGTCGCCGGTGCGACAGCGGCGATCGCAGACGCTGCCAGCGCCTGTTCGAGCTGGCCGGTCTGTACACAGCCGCCGTCACTGGCCGAGCCGGCGCTGGTGATCGCCTGGGGCCATCGCGTGACCGCCTTGCTCGTCGGCCTGCTCGTGCTCGTGACGGCCGTCGCGGGCTGGCGCATCGCGCAGCGACGCCGGGTCAAATACGCGCTGGCGCTCGCTCTCGTGCTCTTCCCGGTCCAGATCGGCGTCGGGGCCGCCGTCGCGACGACCGGCGCGGCCGGCGATCTTCCCGGGATCCATCTCGGCGTCGCAGCGTCGATCTTCGGCGCGCTCGTCGCCGCCCTGGCCTGGCACCTGGAGGCCGGTGCGGACGACAGTCAGCCGGTGACGACCGACCCCGAACCCGCGCCGGAGCCGATCGAGGACGTGACGGTGACCCGGCCGAGCGGTCTCGTCGAGACCGTTCGTGCGTACGTCAGCCTGACCAAGCCGCGACTGATGTGGCTGCTCAGTTTGGTCGCCGCGGCCGGGATGGCGCTGTCGGCCGGCGGGTCGATCCCGGCCGAGACGATCCTCGCGACGCTGGGCGGCGGTGTACTGGCAATCGGTTCCAGCGGCACGTTCAACCACGTGCTCGAACGCGACGTCGATCGCCGGATGAACCGGACCGCGGACCGGCCGCTGACGACCCAGCAGGTTCCGGTCACGAACGCGCTGGCGTTCGGGTTCGTTCTCGGCGCGCTCTCGCTCGCAACCTTCCTGACGGTCAACGTCCTCGTGGCGGTGCTGGGGCTGGTCGCGATCGTCTTCTACAGCGTGGTCTACACGCTCGTGCTCAAGCCCAACACGGTCCAGAACACGGTCATCGGGGGGGTGGCCGGTGCGCTCCCGGCGCTGATCGGCTCGGCGGCCGTTACGGGCACGATCGGGCTCCCGGGACTGGCGCTTGCGACGCTGATCTTCCTGTGGACGCCCGCGCACTTCTACAACCTCGCGCTGGCGTACAAGGACGACTACGCCCGCGGCGGCTTCCCGATGATGCCGGTCGTCCGCGGGGAGGCGACCACGCGCAAGCACATCCTCTGGTATCTCGCGGCGACGCTGCTGGCGGCGACGGCCGTGACCGCGATCGCGGATCTGGGCGCGCTGGTTGCCGCAACGACTGTTGCCCTCGGAGCCGTCTTCCTGTGGATGGTCGTCAGACTGCACCGCGAGAGAACCGAATCGGCCGCGTTTCGAGCGTTCCACGCCTCGAACGCTTACCTTGGGGCGTTCCTCGTGGCCGTCGTGATCGACGCCCTGGCGATCTGAGATGGCCTCGAACGCGACCGCCTGGGCGACCCGCCTGCGCCCGACCCACGAGACCGCGCGCTGGGCACTGCTCGTCGTCAACGCCGAACTCCTGGTGCTGTGGCTGTGGTTCGTGACCGCCCAGCCGCAGTTCGATTCGCTGCTCGGGGCGCGCTACGTGCTCTATCCGTTCGTCTGGATCAACGTCGGACTGTGGGCGCTCTGGCGGACTACCCCCGCACCGGCCCCACCGCGCCGACGCTACCTCGCCGGCGCGCTCGCGACGGGTTACTTCCTGCTTCTGGCGTCTGTCGGCGGGCTCGTCGGGCCCGCAACCCATCACGCGGTTGCGCCGAATCTCGCCCTCGGGACGCCACCCGGATTCAGTCCGGCCGTGCTGTACGACGGGAGCCTGCTCAAGCTCACCGTGATTCCCTACAAGCTGGTCGGCTATCTGGCGCTGACGTATCTGGTCTACGCGACGATCATCGACGCAGCCGGATCGGCGATAACGGGCGTTCTCGGGCTATTCTCGTGTATTTCCTGCACGTGGCCGATCGTCGCCGCCCTCGTCACCGGGACGATCGGCGGCGGGGCGGCGATCGCCAGCGCGGTGTACGCCGGCGGGTACGACCTCTCGGTCGCCGTGTTCGTCGTCACTGTCGGGTTGCTGTACTGGCGCCCGACGGCGTGACGGCCATGCCGGAACCGAACCGGCTTTGCCGCGCGTGCCCCGAGAGGGGTGTATGACTGACGTACTCGTCGCGCGGGATCTCGCCCGCACCTACGGCGACACGGTCGCACTCGCGGGCGTCTCGCTTTCGGTCGGCGAGGGCGAGGTGCTGGGACTCGTCGGACCCAACGGCGCCGGCAAGACGACGCTCGTCCGTGCGCTGACGGGCACGACAGACGCTGAAGGGGCGGTCGAACTGTTCGGTGAATCGTCCCGAACGGTCAATCGATCGCGGATCGGTCTGCTCCCGCAGTCGTTCGACCCGCCAGCTCGGCTGACCGCACGAGAGCTGATCGAGTACTACGCCGGTCTCTACGACCACACGCGCGACGTCGCGGCCGTGCTCTCGGACGTCGGTCTCGAAGACGCAACCGGAACGGCCTACGAGGACCTCTCGGGCGGCCAGCAGCGTCGGGTCTGTGTCGGGACGGCGCTGGTCAACGATCCCGATCTGCTCGTGCTGGACGAACCGACGACCGGGATCGACCCTGCGGGCCGCCGGGCGGTCTGGCGGCTGCTCGAAGGTCTCGCGGACACCGGGACGACGATCGTCCTGACGACCCACTACATGGCCGAGGTCGAGCGGCTGGCCGACCGGGTCGGCCTGCTCTCGGACGGCGAACTGCTCGCGCTAGACGCCCCACAGGCGCTGATCGACGAGTACGGCGGACAGACACGGCTCGTGATCGATCTCGACGGGGAACCCCAGACAACGCCGTCGATCGGGTTCGAGACGACCCGCAGCGACGGACGGCTCGTCGTGCACGACGTCTCGCCGACGGAGATCGGTGCCGTCGTCGATCGGCTGACCGACTCGGGGATCACCCCCGCCTCGCTGACCTGGCGCGAACCGGACATGGAAGACGTCTATCTCGAACTGACCGGCACGGCAGTCGGCCACGGCGGTGACCCGCTCGATCCGACCGAACTGGAGGCAGCGAGTCCGGTTGCGGCCGACGGAGGTGAGCGATGAGCCGACTCGGCCGAGTCCGTGCCTCCTCCCGGGCGGCGGCGCTGTCTTTCCTCCGGCGGCGGACGGCCGTGTTCTTCACCTTCCTGTTCCCGCTTCTGATCGTCTTCATCTTCGGCGCGCTGGTCGAGACACAGCCGACCGGTGGCGGGCTCTTCACCGAACCGCCCGGGTACTACGTCCCGGGTTATCTCGCTGTCGTCGTGCTGTTCACACCGCTGTCCAGGGTCGGCAGCGAGGTGGCGCGCCACCGCGAGGGCAACCGCTTCGAGAAGCTGGCGACCACGCCGCTGCGGCGCTGGGAGTGGTTGCTCGCACAGACGGTCGTCAACGTCGCGGTCATCGGCCTGGCCGCGCTGCTGTTGCTCGGGCTGTTGCTCGCGGTCACCGGCGCGGATATCGTCCTGTCGCCGCTTCTGGTCCCGTTCGTCGCTGCCGGTGTGGCGCTGTTCTGCGGGATCGGTGCGCTGCTAGGGGCGATCACGGAGTCACAGGACGGCGTCATCGCGGCCAGCAACGCGATCGCGCTCCCACTGTTGTTCCTCTCGGAGACGTTCGTCCCGCCGTCGCTGTTGCCCGAGTGGTTCCACCCCCTGCTGGAGCTGTCGCCGCTGACGTATTTCTCCCGGGGCGTGCGCGCGGCGACGTTCGACAATCCCGCGCTCGTCGACGGCGTCGTGCTCGCCTCTTACGGCGGGGAAGATCCGCTCGTCAACCTCGCGATTCTGACCGGACTGGCACTGATCGCCCTGGGTATCGGGGCGCTGGCACTGCCGCGGACGGACTGATACTGCCGGCTGTACGTTTGTAAGGATATTCGCCACTCCGGGGTAGCGAATCATTTCGAACTGTTGTGGCCGGCAGTATGACCGCGGTGAGCCGGACCACCGTGGGTAGACTGCACTCTGGTCGCGAATGTGGCGGAGTTTTTAACCTCCAACCCTAACGAACGATACAGCAAATGGCCGATACTTCGGAAACCGCCGACGCGGCGACGATCGAGCGCGATCTCGCCTGGAGTCACGAGATCGTCCAGGACGTCTCCAGAACCTTTGCGATCACGATCGACGTACTCGAAGAGCCCATGGCTTCGTCGATCTGTGTGGGATATCTCCTGTGTCGGGTCCCGGATACGATCGAGGACGCAGGTCACATACCCCCCGAGCAAAAGGCAGCGCTGCTGGAGACGTACGATTCGGTGCTCGATCCGGCAGATACCACGACCGTCGAAGCGTTCGAAAACGACGTCGCAGCGTGGGTCCCAGACGACGGGGGCGCAGACTGGGAACTCGTCGCCCAGACCGATCGCGTCCTGCGGGTGTTCGAATCCCGGCCCGAGCGAATCCGCGAGGCGATCCGGCCACCGGCTCGGGAGCTGGTCGGTGGGATGGCGACGTTCGTCAGGCGGTATGCCTCCGAAGGCGGGCTGCGCCTGCAGGCTCGACAGGAACTCCACGAGTACTGCCACTACGCCGCCGGAACCGTCGGCGAACTCGTGACGAATCTCGTCTGTGGCGAGGAGACGCCATCCGGGACCTGTGAGCCCCTGGAAGAGAACGCCGAAGCGTTCGGGCTCGCACTGCAACTCGTGAACATCGCCAAAGACGTCGGCGCGGACTTCCACGAGGAAGACAACGTCTATCTGCCTGCCGACGAGCTGGAGGCGGAAGACGTCGATCAGGGCGCCCTCGACGACCCGGACAGCGTCGACGGTGTCGTCACGGTCGTTCGACGCACGATCGAGGACGCACGTGACTATCTCGACGACGCCCAGACCTGGCTCGAACACGTCCCCGAACGAGCGGGTAACCGCACTGCAGCGTGGGCAATTCCGTACCTACTCGCGGTGGGCACGCTCAGAGAGATCGAATCGCGGCCCGAGGACGTGCTTCGGCCGGAGGGTGTGAAGATCTCTCGCCAGGAGGTCGGTGCCGTCATCGAGGCCTGTCTTGGCGGGCTCGACGCCGAAACGCTCGGTGGTCTGCGCCGGCAGATCGCCGACGAACCGCTCAGCCAGGATCTGTGACTGGGACCCGGTCCGCGCCGTCACTCGCTGACGAAACACCCACCATTATGTAGTCTAACTATCACCAGACGAATATGCGCCGCCGTCAGGTGCTGGTCTCTCTTTCGGTCGTCACAGTACTCCTGCTCCTGGGTAGTGCTGTCGCCGCTCGACCACCCCCGTCGCCGCTCTGTGACGTCTGCACGGACGATGTGGTCGAAAACAGCACTGTCGAGCACTCGACCGTCGTGATCGATATCGGCGAGGACGGCGCCAGTCGCTGGACGGTCACGCTCGAACTGGACGGACAACCGGACGCAGAAGCGATCCGGACGGCGGCACGCCGCGAACTGTCGGACTCCCCGAACGGATCGTCAGTCCGGACCCTGTCGGTGACTTCGACCCCGGACGGCGTCGAGCTGTCACACGAAGGGGCACGGATGGGGCACCGCAGCGCGGGCGGCGTCCTCGTCGTCGATTACTTTCACACCGGTGGAGACGCCGAGTGGTTCGGCGTCAATGCCGACCGGATCGTCGTCCGCGGCCCGCCGGAATCAGTCCTCGTCCGGGATCCGGTTCGATCGGCGTTCGTCGACGATCGGGACTGGATCGACGCGAACGAGACGACGCTCGTGTTGACCGGTGTGCACGGCGACAGGTTCGATCGAACGATCTCCGGCGGCTGGTATCTCGTCTTCGGATCCGATTCCGGCCTCGTAGCCACTGCCGCCGCGAATCTCGGCATCTGGGCCGACGTCGCACAGCTCAAGCTCGATTCCGTGCCCGGGCCCGCCCCGTTCCCGGCCGCGATCCTCGCGGCCTTCGTCGTGATCCTGGTCCGTCACGGGGACACCCTCGCCCGACTGTCACGCTTCGGGCGGGCACGGAGTCTGCTCGGCACTGGCGCTGGACTCGCTCTCGCCAGTCTGCTACTCGCACCGGTTTCCGGGGGCGTCTCGATCGGTTCGGAAAACGCTGTCCTCTTTCAGACGCTGTTCGCGGGCGTGGTTTCGGGGCTTCCGTCGCTCGCGATACCGATCGCCGTCGTCGCGCAGTACCTGCTGGTGGATCGAACTGACGTCTCGACGCGTCGGCTCGTCGAGACGGGTGTCGTAGTCGCCGTCACGATGCTCCTCGTGGGGGTCTGGGGGCTCGGAGCGAATACTCGGGGCGCGGTCGTGTACGCAGGGACCGTCGGGTTGTTCGTGCCGCTTCTGTTTCTGCCGCTGGCGCTGGCCGAACGGCAGCGCGCCACGGTCGTGCTGGCCGGGACCATCGTCGCCTCGCCGCTGTTGATCGTCGTCGGTACTGGCCCGTACCGTGGGTACGCGGAGATGCTCTTCCCGCTGGTGTACGTCCCCTGGGCGCTCGTGGCCGGCACGGCCGGCGGATTCGCGTACGCTTACGGCCGATCGGTACGCCAGACGCGTAAGCAGCGAAACACTGGATCGTGAAGACTTGACTCGCGTTACTCGTCTTCGTCTTCGTCGACGTCTTCGAAGTCGGCGTCGACGTACTCCTCACCCTGCCCGGCTGCACCCGCACCGGGACCGGCCGCGCCGCCGGGTCCAGCGCCTGCGGCACCGCCAGGACCGGCACCCGCAGCGCCGCCCGCGCCGCCGGCAGCCTGCTGGGCCTGCTCCTGGTACATCTGCTTGCCGATCTCCTGTAACTCTTCGGTCAGCGCCTCGGTGACTTCCTCGTAGTCCTCTTTCCCGGCGTCCTCGTCTTCGAGCGTCTCCTGGACGTCTTCGATCTTGGCTTCGATGGATTCGCGGAGGTCGTCGTCGACGTTTTCCTCGTTTTCTTCCAGCAGGGTCTCGGCGCGCCGGACAGTTGCCTCGGCCTCGTTGCGCGCCTCGATGCGCTGGCGGCGCTGTTCGTCCTCTTCGGCGTGTTTCTCGGCCTCTTCTTGCATCTGCTCGATCTGCTCGTCGCTCAGGCCAGCGCCGCCCTCGATGGTGATGTCTTCCTTGTTGCCCGACCCCTTGTCCTCGGCGGAGACGTTGACGATCCCGTTCTCGTCGATGGAGAACGTCACCTCGATCTGCGGGGTGCCGGCGGGCGCCGGCGGGATCCCTGCGAGCGTGAACTCCCCGAGCAGCTCGTTCTCTTCCGCGATCTCGCGTTCTCCCTGGAAGACGCGGATCTGGACCTGGGTCTGGTTGGCCGCGGCGGTCGTGAAGATCTTGGACTCTTCGGTCGGGATCGTGGTGTTCTTCTCGATGAGTCGCTCGAACAGTCCGCCCTTGACCTCGACACCCAGCGAGAGGGGCGTCACGTCCAGCAGAACGATGTCGTCGACGTCACCGGACAGCACGCCGCCCTGGATCGCCGCGCCAAGTGCGACGGCCTCGTCGGGGTTGACGTTCTTCTTGGGATCCTGGCCGGTCAGCTCTTCGACTTTCTCCTGGATCATCGGCATCCGGGTCGATCCGCCGACGAGCAGGACTTCGTCGATGTCGCTTTTGCCGTAGTCGGCGTCTTCAAGCGCCTGCTCGGTCGGGCCGACCGTCCGCTCGACCAGGTCCTCGGTCAGGCTCTCGAACTTCGCTCGCGTGAGCGACTTCTCGAGGTGGACCGGTCCGTCGTCAGTCGCCGTGATGAACGGCAGGTTGATCTCGGCTTCCTTCCGGGAGGAGAGTTCGATCTTGGCCTCTTCGGCGGCGTCTTTCAGCCGCTGGAGGGCCTGGCGGTCCTCGGTCAGGTCGATGCCGTGTTCGTCCTCGAACTCGTCGGCCAGCCAGTCGATGATGGCCTGGTCCCAGTCATCGCCACCGAGGTCGTTGTCACCGTTCGTGGCGACGACCTCGTAGACGCCGCCGCCGAGATCCAAGATAGAGACGTCGAAGGTTCCGCCCCCGAGGTCGTAGACGAGTACCGTCTGGTCGGACTCGTCGTCCAGTCCGTAGGCCATCGAGGCCGCAGTCGGCTCGTTGACGATCCGCTCGACCTCGAAGCCGGCGATCTCGCCGGCGTCTTTGGTCGCCTGGCGCTGTCGATCGTTGAAGTACGCCGGGACCGTGATGACGGCCTTCTCAATCTCGTCGCCCAGGTACTCCTCGGCGTCGTGTTTGATCTTCTGGAGGATCATCGCCGAGACTTGCTCGGGCGTGTACTCTTCGCCGTCTAGTTCGACCGTGTAGTCGTCCTCGCCCATGTGGCGCTTGATCGACTGGATGGTCTGCTCGGGGTTCTTGACGGCCTGGTTCTTGGCCGGCTTGCCCACCAGTCGTTCGCTGTCGTCGAACGCGACGACGGAGGGTGTCGTCCGTTCGCCTTCACTGTTGACGATGATCTCCGGGTCGGCCCCTTCCATCACCGCAAACGCAGAGTTGGTCGTCCCCAGGTCGATTCCGAGGATCTTGTTACTCGCCATGTTGGCGATACCTACCCGTCTGACCCGGTTAAAAGTTGCTAGACGAGACGAGGTCGAACCCGTCTCGATCGCCCAAGAACGAACGTTTCAGGGAATCTCCGTCAGCCTTTCCGGAGCTTATAAATCGACCGCTTTCAGACCGAACAGGTCCGATCCTCGGGACGAATCACAGCTCGTACAGCTCGCTGTACTTCTCTGTCACGTAGTCAAGGAAGTAATCGGCGGTGTAGGACTCGCCGGTCGCGAGTTCAACGAGTTCATCTGTCGTGTACCGCGCACCGTGGCGGTGGACGTTCTCTCGGAGCCACGTCTGGAGGTCCTCGAACTCGCCTTCGTGGATCGCCTCGTCCAGGTCGCCGAGGTCGTCCTCTGCAGCCGCGTAGAGCTGGGCCGCCATGACGCTGCCCAGCGTGTACGTCGGGAAGTACCCGAAGTTGCCGTGGCTCCAGTGGATGTCCTGCAGCGCTCCCTCGGCGTCGTTTTCGGGCCGGACACCCAGGTACTGCTCGTACTTGTCGTTCCACACCTCGGGGACGTCTTCGACGTCCAGGTCGCCGTTGACGAGGTCGCGCTCGATCTCGAAGCGGACGACGATGTGCATGTGATAGGTAAGCTCGTCCGCGTCGACGCGGATGAGGTTGTCGTCGTAGACGCGGTTCGCGGCCCGGTAGAACGCCTCTCCGTCGACATCCTCGAGCCCGTCGAAGGCCCCGCGAACGTCCTCTTCGATCAGCTCCCAGAACGGGCGGCTGCGGCCGACGTGGTTCTCCCAGAGGCGCGACTGGGACTCGTGGACGCTGAGGTTGCGTGACGACCCCAGCGGCGTCCCGTACTCTTCCTGCGGAAGGCCGAGGCTGTAGAAGGCGTGACCGAACTCGTGGATCGTCGCCGTGAGCGCGCTCAGCGGATCGTCTTCGAGGAATCGTGTAGTGACCCGGCAGTCGAACTGGTTGCCCGAGGTGAACGGATGGCTCGAGGTGTCCAGTCGCCCGCGCTCCCAGTCGTATCCCAGATCGGTGAGGATCTCTCGCGAGAGCTCTTCCTGTGCCTGCTCGGAGTACGTCCCGTCCGCGAACGGATCCGGGAGCGTGACGTCGCTGTCGCCGACGGCGTCGATCAGCGGGACGAGTTCCTCGCGGAGCTGTTCGAGCACTTCCTCGGCCGTCTCCAGTCCGAGATAGGGCTCGTACTCCTCGAAGAGGACGGCGTAGGGGTCGCGATCGGGATCGATCTCGGCGGCGTACTCGCGGCGCAGCTCGACCAGTTCCTCCAGTATGGGCGCGAACTGCGAGAAGTCCGACTCGGCCTTCGCGGACTCCCAGACTTCGAGTGCTTCGGAGGACTTCGCGCTTATCTGCTCGATCAGCTCCCGGGGAACCGCCGCGGCGCGCTCGTGTTCGCGCCGTATCTCGCGGACGACTGCCTGCTGTTCGTCGTTCAGGTCGGCTTCGGCGGCGGCGTCGAGCGCGTCGGCGACCTCGTCGTCGGTCAGCAGTTCGTGTCGGAGTCCGGACAGCGTCGACAGCTGTCGGCTCCGTGCCGGCGCGCCGCCGTCCGGCATCGTCACCTGCTGGTCCCAGGAGAGGACGCCGACGGCAGATTCGAGATTGCTGACCCGACGATACGCTTCGAGAAGGTCGTCGTATGCCTGTGGTGTGTCCGCTGACATGGCCGGGCATACGACCGCGGCGATAAAGTATTCGGGGTCACGGAAACCGCTCGGCGAGCGTCCGGTAGAGTCGCTGGCAGCGCTCCAGAGCGGCGGTCGAGACGCTTTCGTCTGCTGTGTGGGCCTGACCTGGCTCGGCGGCGCCGATCACGAGCGTCTGCGTGTCGGCTTCAGCGGCGAGCCAGCCCGCGTCGGTCGCGTGTGGTTTGACCACGTGTTCCGGGTCACCGTCCTGAATCGCCTGTGCGACCGCCAGCGCGACGGCGGCGAACCGTTCGTCCCGGCAGGCCATCGGGGGCAGATCCTGTTCGACCGACCAGGTGACGCCTTCGATCAACTCGACCGTCTCAAGTCCGGCCCGTTCGCCGGGGACGGTCCGCTCGTCGACGGTCACCGTACACCGGTCCGGGATCATGTTCCAGGCGTCTCCCCCGTGGATCTCGGTGACTTCGAGGCTCCCCTGTACGCGCTTCCCTCGCACTGTTGTCTCCGGAGTGGACAGTCCCCGGATCACGTCGACGGCGTCGGTCGCGCGGTAGATAGCGTTCGTACCAGCACCGGGCTCGCTGGCGTGAGCCGCCGTCCCCCGTGCCGTGATCGTGCTCGCACGCCGTCCCTTGTGGGCGACCGCGACGTCGGTCACGCCCGGGGCGGAGTAGCCCGTCGAGCCTTCACCGACGACCGCGTACTCGGGGGCGAACCCGTCCCGGATCGCCGCTCGACAGCCGGTACCGCCTTGTTCCTCGCCGACGAACGACGCGAAGACGAGTTCGCCGGCGGGGTCGCTGTCACGAAACGCACAGGCCATCGCCGCCAGCGATCCCTTCATGTCGGCACTACCACGGCCGAACAGCCGCCCGTCGCGCTCCTCGACGACGTATCCGGACTCGTCCTGCTGGCCGGGATCCGGCGGGACGACGTCGTGGTGGCCGACGAGCGCGAGCGAGCAGTCTCCGCCGCCACGGCGAGCGAAGACGTTCCCGACCTCGTCGCGTTCGACGGTCGCGTCCGTGTGCTCGCGGAGCCAGGATTCGAGCAGCGATCCGACCTCGTCAGGATCGTCGTGGCTCGGCGTCGCGACCAGCCGCCGGGCGAGCGTCGTTGCGTCTGTGCTCATCCGAGAGAGACGACCGTCACGTTCAGTCCCCGCTCGCCGCGCAGTTGTTGGGGCCGAGCTCCAGTTCCGTTGCCGCCGCCTCGTCTTCGGGTTCGTTCCGACCCGCGTTGATGGCGATGATCTCCTCGTAGTTCGGCGGCTTCTCCGGCAGCGAGTCCGTGAGCCGACGCACGAACGCGTCGCGATCGACGGACAGGAGATCCAGTTCTGTCCGGACGTCGCCGATAGTCGAACAGACGGGCTCGCCGGACGTCACGTCGGTCGACCCGTCGGCGCCGACGGCGAAGTGACCGGGCAACACCGTGATCGAGTCGGGTTCCGCGAGCAGCGTGCGGTGGAGCGAATCGTACAGCCGCTGTGCGCCGGTGTCGGCGTCGCCGTCACCGAACTGGAGTTCTGTCCGGCCGACCGAATCCACGAACAGGGTGTCGCCGGTCAGCACTGCCTCGTCGTCGAGCAGGTAACTCACGATCTCGGAGGTGTGTCCGGGCGACGGGACGGCTTTGAGATCGTGCTCGCCGACCGTGACGACCTCGTTGCGTTCCAGGGGTTCGTAGTCGTCGGTGACGCCGCGATCGACCGCGTCGGCCCCGAGGTAATAGGTCGCACCGACGTACTCGGCCAGTTCCCGGCCACCGGAGACGTGGTCGGCGTGGACGTGGGTGTCGAAGACGTGTTCGATGGAGTAGCCACGCTCCGAGGCGGCCGAGGCGAACTGGTCGACGTGGCGGGTCGGATCGACCACGGCGGCGACCTCGGCGGCCGGATCGGCGATCAGATAGCTCAGACATCCCTTCGCGCGTCGCTGGAACTGGAGTACCTCGAGATCGCCCGCAGTCGGGATCTCGACGACGTCGTAGACCTCGCTCCAGCCCTCCATGCCGTCCTCGACGACGGTGACGTCCTCGAAGCCGCTGTCCTCGAGCTGGGTCGCCAGATCGTGTGAGGAGATCCCCTTCGCGCAGATCGTCACGACCTCGTCCTCGCTCGACAGGCCCGTTGCCTCCCGGAATTCGCCGGCGTCGAACTCGAAATCGGGCTTGTAGGTGTACTGGATCGCGTCCTGGATGTGCCAGGCGTCGAAACTGTCCTCCGGACGTGTATCGAGCAGCTCGAACGACTCGCCGGCGTCGATCCAGTCGCGCAATTGACTGGCGGTGATCGTCTCGACCATACGCGAGCGGTACGTGCTCGGCGAAGTTATAAGATCTGTAAGGCGAAGGTTTCGGTGGGGTCACGACGGAGCCGCCCTCTCGCTTTATACAGCCGGCTGTGACGTCACGACGGAATCCAGGATAGCGGCCTGGATCTCACCTGCAAAATCGATGCTTGTGAACTCAATCAGTCGCCGTGTCCCTGGCCCCGCCGCTGTTCGACTTCGACTTCGACGGAGATCGCGGCGGGCAGATCGCGGCCGGCGACCGACCGGGCGAACTCGTCGTGGCCGACGATCTCGATCGTTCGGGTGTAGACGGTGTAGTTCCAGGCGTCGAACTCGCCGCCGGTGTCGAGCAGCGTCTTCGACTGCGGGACGCGAATGTCGTCGGGCGGCTGCGGATGGGGGCCTTTGTGTTCGACGCCCTTCCGTGCGGCGTCGGCCTTGATCTCCCTGACGACCTCCTCGAGGAGATGGCGATCCCCGCTCTCGAAGGTGAGTTTCGTGACGAAGGGCATTCTTGCCCGTGGGTGGGGTGTCCGGAGGTAAAAGCACACTCATCGGCTGCCGTCCGGGCGTAGTCCTGTCCGTCCACGGAGCAGATGCCGTCGGTCCGGCCGGACCCGGGCTTTTGAAGTGTCTCAACCGATTACCCAGCGATAACGAATGAGCGAGGATTTCTACGACATACTCGGGGTCTCACGCGACGCCAGCGAGGAGGAGATCCAGGAGGCCTACCGAAAGAAGGCACGCGAGTATCACCCCGACGTGAGCGACGACCCCGACGCGGAAGAGAAGTTCAAGCAAGTCAAGAAGGCCAAAGAGGTCCTGACCGACGAAGAGAAGCGCCGCGCCTACGACCAGATGGGCCACGAGCGATTCGAGCAGGCCGAAAAGCGGGGCGGATTCGACGGTGGTGGCGGCCGCGGCGGCCGCGGCGATCCCTTCGGCGGCGGGTTCAACATGGAGGACATCTTCGACCAGTTCTTCGGCGGTGGCCGTCGTCGGCGTCGCGACAGCAACCGTCCGCGCCAGGGCCAGGACCTGAAAACGACGCTCGAGATCGACCTCGAAGAAGCCTACGAGGGAGCCGAAAAGCAGGTGACGATCCGCCGGCCCGAAACCTGTCCGGACTGCAGCGGCAACGGCCACCCACCGGACGCAGACAGCCAGACCTGCCCCGAATGTAACGGGCGCGGACAGGTCACGCAGGTCCAGCAGACGCCGATGGGACGCGTCCAGCAGACGACGACCTGTCGGCGCTGTGGCGGCGAGGGGACGCTCTACGAGGAGACCTGTTCGACCTGCGGCGGCGATGGGGTCGTCCGCAACGAGGCAACGCTCACCGTCGAGATCCCCGCCGGCATCCAGGACGGCCAGACGCTCCGGATGGAACGGGAGGGCGCCCCCGGCGAGAACGGCGGGCCGAACGGCGACCTGCTGATCGACGTGTCGATCCGCGACCACCCCGAGTTCGAACGCGACGGCGACGACCTCAACCGGCGAGAGCCGATCTCGTTCCCGCAAGCGGTCTTCGGGGACACGATCGAAGTGCCGACGCTGGACGGGGACATCGAGTTCGAGATTCCGTCCGGTACCCAGAGCGGCGAGACGTTCCGGCTCGAAGGCAAGGGGATGCCACACCTGCGTCGGCGCGGCCACGGCGATCTCTACGTGACCGTGCAGGTGTACACGCCCGAAGAACTGAACAGCGAACAGCGCGAAGCCCTGGAGGCGTTCGCCGAGGCCAGCGACGAGGAAATCAGCGTCGACGAGGGCTTCTTCGAGAAACTGAAGAACTCTATCTGACGGGCCTAGGCACGGAGTCGTTTTTCCCATCGCGGCCCGGCACGGCGAGCGAGGACGATGCCGCCCAGTCCCGAGAGTGTGGCGAGTCCGATACCGACGGCAATAGTGACTGTCGGTGCTGCCGTCGACGCCAGCGCCGCGACCAGCAGCGGTACCGCAACGACGGCCAGTCCCGCGCCGAACGCTGCAAACCGCGGCGTGTCGAACAGCAACTCCGTGGGCGAGAGTCCGGCGACGAACGCGGTCAACCCGAAGACGTAGACCGCGACGCCCGGAAAGACGACGACGGCGACGAGCAACTCCGCGAGCGGGAGCCACAGCGCCGCGACGACGATATACAGCAAGCCAGCCGGAAGGAGCAGCGCCAGGTACGCCCGTCGCTTGCTCGCGAACACCTGGCCGGTCGTCACCGGATAGCGGAGCGTCTCCCGCGGATCCTCGAACTGCGTGAGCCAGGCGTAGGTCGTGAACCCGCCTAGGCCGAGGAAGGTCCCCAGCGCGAGCCCGAAGTGCGGCTCGAGGACGGTCACGCGAGCCAGCTCCGAGAGCAACGCGACCACGACGACGACCAGTACCCCCATCGAGAAGACGACCTTCCAGACTGAGCCGCTCGATCGCGCGACCGACAGCACCGTTCGGCGGGCGATGCCCGTCTCGTCCGGGATCGCCTGCGCATACCTCGACAGGGGGCCGATCCGCTGGCGACCGTCGGTCCGCTCGACGGGTTCGAACAGGGCGACGCCCAGCACGGAGACGACCAGCGTCGGCGCGAACCCGGCCGTGGCCGTGGCGAACGTCGGATCGACGAAAGCCCCGTACGGCGTCAGGGCGACCGGATCGACGCCGATCACAAGCACGGTACCGCTCGCCAGCGCGGCGACCGCCAGCGCGAGTGCGCCGTGATGGCTCGCGAGTCCGACCAGCGTCAGACTCAACCCGACGCCGAGCGCGAAGGTTCCTGCCAGGGTCACCCACAGCGACAGGACTGCCAGAGCTCCCTCCCCCGTCGTCAGCGCCAGCGGTGCGTACGCCAGCGCGATCGGGGCCAGGAACAGTCCCGAGTAGTACAGCACGTCCTTCAGCAGGAAAGCCGCGAGCAACCGTCGCCACGACACCGGGAGCGTCCGGGAACTGAACACCAGAAGCGTCACGTCACCGAGCACGTCGCGCATCGCGTCCCGACCGACGAGCCCGATCGTCCCGACCTGGAGCCCGAAAAAGCCGACCAGAACGTGCAACCCGGCGGCGATCGTCGAGGTTTCCGTTCCGATCGCCGATAGCAGCCAGAACGCCCCGGCTGCGATCGCCGCGATACCCACCGGGAACGCTCCGAATCGACGCCCGCCGAAGAGGTCGACGTGCAGCCGCCACTCTTCGACGATCATGGCGCGCAAGATTCCCACGGCAGTCACCTCCCGATCGTCGGAACCGCCTCTGGTTTGTCACCTTCGACCGTCGAGAGGAAGTATTCGAGCAGCGACTGCTCACTTTCGAGTGTCCGCGGATCGGTCGTCCCCAGTAACTGCCCCGCCCTGAGGATACCGACCTGCGTACAGAGCTCTTCGGCGACGTCGACGAAGTGCGTCGAGAGAAAGAGCGTGTTGCCCGCCTCACAGTAGGCTTGCAGGTGGTCTTTGACTTCCTCCTGCAGGATCGGGTCGAGATTGACCAGCGGTTCGTCGATGAAGACCAGCGACGGCTCGTGGAAAAACGCCTGCGCGAGCATGACGCGCTGGCGTTCGCCCTCCGAGAGGTTGGTCGCCAGCGTGTCGAGTTTGTCCTCGAAGGACAGCTTCGCCGCCCACTCACCGATCCGATCCTGGGCGTCCTCGAGACCGCGGATCTCCGCGGCGAACTCGAGATACTCTCGCGGCGTGAGGAAACTCGGTGGATCCTCTCGCTCGGGGAGAATGCCGATCCGCGATCGCACGTCGAGCGGCCGCTCGACCGGATCGACGCCCAGCACAGTCGCGGACCCGCTCGTCGGTCGCCGCTGGCCGGTCAGGATCTCGATCGTCGTCGTCTTGCCGGAGCCGTTCGGGCCCAGCAACCCGAATAGTTCGCCGTCGTCGACGGTCAGATTCAGGTCTTCCAGCGCCGTCACGTCCCCGAACTCCATCCGGAGGTCGGTGGTGTCGATGGCAGTCATACTTCAGCTCCGAAAGCGCCACACTCCTTGCTGGTCGATACCGATATACTCTGGCCATCGGGTGAGACGCTCTTAGGCGTTCGGTCCACCGGCCGGGTGTCCGCCGCTTCCGGACCTACCGGAACTCTTCGGTGAACCGGTTCGTCCCCTCGTCGGTACCGACGACGATCAGCTCGTCGCCGCTCTGGATCCGGAAATCCGACCCGAGATCAGTGTGGACCTCCCCGTCGCGTTCGACGCCGACGACGGTACAGCCGGTTCGTGACCTGACGTCCGCCTCCTGGAGCGTTTTTCCGACCATCGCCGGGGCCGCCGTCTGAACGACCTCGATCTGGGTGTCGAACGAGATGACGTCTTCGTCTTCGAGGATGGTCGAGGCGATCATCCGACCCGTGACGGTCTCCAGCGCGAGCACGTAGTCGGCCCCGGCGCGGTACATCTTCTGGATGCTCTCGGCCTGTTCGACGCGAGCGATGATCTCCGCCTCGGGGCTGAGATCGCGGACGACGAGCGTCACGAACTCTGACGCGGTGTCGTCAGGGATCGCCAGTAGGACCGTCCTGGCGTCGTGAATCCGGGCGGCCTCGAGCGTCTCGGGATCGGTCGCGTCGCCGACCACGTCGACGCCCTCCCGGTCGATCGGATCCACGGTCGTATACGGGATCCCCTGTCCGTCGAGCAACTCTGCCACCCGCTGGCCCACCTGGCCGTACCCGACGAGCAAGACGCGCCCACCGTCGAAGCGTCGGACGGACGTGAGCGTTCGCTCTCGAAGCCGTGTGAGCTGTTCCGCGCGACCCGTCACCAGCAGGACCGTCCCCCGGTCGATCGTCGTCTCTGGGGACGGCGGACTCTCGAACTCCCCGGAGAACCACGCGCCGATGACGTTGACGCCGGTCACCTCGCGGATGTTGCTCTCGGCGAGCGTCGTCCCTGCCAGCGGACTCTTGGCCCCGACTGGAAGTTCGGCGATCTGTAGATCACGATGGCAACGGCATCGTTCAGGCTCGCCCGGACGCTCGTGGTGACCTTCGAGGCGAGACTCTCACCGAGGATCGGTCGCGGTGACAGTACTGCGTCGGCCCCGGCGAGCTCGTGGTAGCGTCGCTGGTCGGGGTCTTCGACGACGCTGACGATCTGTACGTCTTCGCTGACCTCCTGAGCAGTCAGAACGATGCTCGTATCCACGTCGTCGCTGACGTCGGCGACGATTGCGCGCGCGTCTGCGAGGTTCGCGCTTTGCAGCCCCGCGACGGACGTCGGGTCCTCGTGGATCGTGTTGTACCCGCTCTCGTAGCGGTCGGTGGCCGTCCCTCGGTCGGGTTCAACGAGGACGTGATCGACATCCCAGGAGTCGAGTTCGTCGATCAACACCTCTGCTCGCGGCGTGTCCGCGCAGACGACCACGTGGTCCGCGAGATCGTCTTCGACGCTGGTCGGCACCGTCGTCGAGAACACCTCCTCAAACAGCGGAAAGATCAGCACCGGCAGCGCCAGGAAGACCAATATGACGCCGGTCAGGTCCATTGCGATGACGAGGGCGTTCATGAGATCGGTACTCCAGGGCGCGTCTTCGCCAAAGCCCGTGGTCGTGAACGTCTGGACGACGACTTCCAGTGACTGCAGGAACGACTTGGACTCTCCTTCGAGATAGACCATCCCGTAATGATAGACGACGGCATAGAAGGCGATAATCGACACGAGGACGGCGAGCGAATAGATCGTTCGACGATACCACTTGTTCATCTGTTTCCTGGTTTGCCCCGCTGGGAGTAAACGGTTCCGTCGTCGACTTGCAGGTATCAACCTGGTTGCTGTGACTGTCTATCGGGAGATGGCATCCGGCGAGCGTGGACGAGTACCCATAGCCCGACGAAGATCGCGCCAGCGAGTTCCGGGATGGCCAGCCCCGACCGACGGAGCCCACCCGATCCGATCCACACCATCCAGACGGCGAGGTTTCCGAGCCCTGCCCCGATCGAGACGGCTCCCGATCGACGGCGGCCGACGAGCAGTTGCCCGGCACCGAATACCAGAACGGAAGCGGAAAACAGCATGTAGAATCCCGAAGCGACTGGAAAGTGTAGCGAGTGCCCCTGTGGAAAGACGCCGATCGCGGAGAGAAACGTCGAGGTCACGCCGAACAGGAACGCCCCGAGCCGGGCGAGCAGTCCGTCGACTGAAAGCGCAAGTCCGATAGCAAACACCACTCCGAGTGCCCCGCCGACGATCAGCCCGCCGTTGAATGCCACCGCCGTCGCCGCCGTCCCAGCCGGGTGGGTTCGGTCGCCGAGAGCGGACAGTGCGTTCGCCCCGAGCGCGAACGACGGCGAGAGCGCGATGGCGACCGCGAACGCGCCGAACACGACGGCGACGGCAGCTACGCCGGCCCAGCACCCGAGCCCTCCCAACGGCTGATTCGTGTGTCTTGGCCCCGGCCACGTCGTGTCCATACGTGTTGACACCGGACACAGTTGCAAATGCTTTGGCCTCGCGAGCGGGGACACGGCCGCAAGCGCGACGTTCAAGGCCGGGCCGGTCCGAGAACGGGTATGACCACACTCGTCGTGCTCGCGGACCCGCCGGTCGAGGGCGTCGTCGGCCGCCGAATCGCCGAAACCACGCCGCTCGACGCGGAGGAGGTCGTCTCGCTGTACGAGGCGATGCTGTCGGATATCGTCCAGGCAGCCGAGGCCGCCAGCGGACAGCTGCTCGTCAACTACCGGCCGCGGGAGCACCTCGACGTCGATGCCGACGTGTCTCCGAAGGGCCGACTCGAAACGGTCGTCTCCGAGGCCGTCGAGAAGCCGGACGACGTCCGATACGAGGTCCAGGTCGGGAGTTCCTTCGCGGCCCGGGTCGGCAATACCGTGACGCACTTGCTGGAGACTGAAGAGGAGGGCAGCGTCCACGTCCTCGAGCCGGCAGTCCCGCTGGTGACTCGCCAGGGGATCGACTCGACGTCGATGAAGCTCCGGCGGAGTCCCGTCGTCCTCTCGCCGGGACCGGGCGGCCGCGTCGGGTACGCGGGGTTCGGGGAGTCGATCGACTTCGACGGGGCGTACGATCCGCCCGCAGTGACGTCGCTGGTCGAAGCGGCGCGAGCGGCGGACCTGGATGTGGATTTCGTGCCGTCGCTCCAGCCGGTCGAGACGGCAGCGGATCTCGCGTCCGTCGTGTCGGTCGTCCGGGCGAGGGCACGAGCTGGACGGATCTATCCGACACAGACCTACGAGTGGGCCGAAGCGCACGGGGTGTATGCAGTCGAGGGCGCGGACGGGTTGCGCGTCGAGAAAACCGACAGCCATTAAATGGCCGGCCCGCAAGAGACGCCTGCGGTGGGGTGGCAGAGCGGCCCATTGCGCCTGCCTTGAAAGCAGGTGGCGTTAAGCCTCCTGGGTTCAAATCCCAGCCCCACCGCTTCTACGCGAACGACAGTGAGCGTTGAGCGATGCATCTGGCGATTTGAGCCCTGCCAGTCGCGCGCAACGGAGTGAGCACGTCTGGCTCCGGTTCAAATCCCAGCCCCACCGTGAGTGCGCGGCGCATTGACGCGCCGCGCCGAACAATACGCTGGATTTGAAGCCTGCAAGTCGCAGCCCGCGCAGCGGAGCGAGCAGGAACGTCTTGGTCCGGTTCAAATCCCAGCCCCACCGTTTTGCTCCGAGCAACTCCGCGAGCGACGAATACGTCACGCGGGGACTTGGATCTGAGAAGAGAACGGTCGGAGTCGGATCGAGCGAAACCGGTCACCGTACCGGAGGGGAGAAACCTACAGCGATGCCAGGAAGTCGGTGAACGCGTCGCCTGTGAGGAAGTCGACGAAGGTGTCGATACCCAGGTACAGAGAGACGATCAAGACGACGAGGACGGGGATCCGGACAGTCCACAGCCACACCTGATCGATCCCGGAGAACGATTTAATTCCCTTGCTGAGTTCGTCGATTGCTTCTTCAGGGTGGAGCCAGGAGACCAGGGTCACGAGCAGGATACCACCCAGAACCAGCAGGATTTGAGCCGCGAAGATATCGTACAGATCGACCATGACCGTGTCGATCGTGACAGGGGCACCGAGGAGGAAAATCGCGGACCCAATGAGGATCGTGGCCCGCTCTCGAGCGATCCCGAACTCGTCGATCGCGTAAGAGACGACAACCTCGATCAGACTGATCGCCGAAGAGAGGGCGGCGATGGCGACCGTCGTGAAGAAGAGGACGCCGATAATGCGCCCGAACTGGAGGTTGCCGAGTGCTTCAGCGACACTCAGGAAGATCGCGCCTGCGCCGGAGGTCTCGGGGTCGACGCCGGCCGAGAAGAGGATGGGGAAGACGATCAGACCCGTCAGGATGGAAATCCCCGTGTTGAAGATGACGATCGTCCCGCCGTCGATGCCGAGATTCTCGTCCTCGGAGAGGTAGGAGGCATAGGTGATCATCACACCCATCCCAAGCGAGAGCGTGAAAAAGCCCTGGCCGGCCGCGGCCGGAACGATGCTCTGCCAGTTTGCGAGGAGGTAATCCAGGTCGGGTGAGAGATAGTAGCTGTAGGCCTCGCCCGCACCGGGGAGCGTGAACGCGTAGACAGCGAGGAGCGCAAAGATCGCGATGATCGCCGGGACCATGATCTTCACGCCGAGTTCGATGCCTTGCTTGACTCCGAGTGCGACGATGATGACGACGAGGAGCATGAACACTGCGTGAGCAGCCAACGCGTCGAGGCCCGACGAGATCTGAACGAAGTACTCGCCAGGGCCCTGTGCGATGTATCCACCGGTTGCGCTGCCGAGGATGTATCGAAGTACCCACCCACCGACGACGCTGTAATACGAGAGGATCACGAATCCGATGAACACGAACAGTCCGCCAAGGTACTTCCACGCCCCGCCAGCGAACTCACGAATCCCGCCGACGGCGTTCAGTCCCGTCTGTCGTCCGACGACGAACTCGACCATCATCGCCGGGAAGCCGATCAGTACCACGAAGGCGAGATACATCACGATGAACGCGGCGCCGCCTTCCTGGCCGACCTGGAAGGGGAACCGCCAGATGTTGCCAAGTCCTACGGCACTGCCGACCGCCGCGAGTATGAATCCGATACGTGTCGACCACGTCTCACGCCCTGCGCTTGAATTACTCATATTTCGTCCGCGCTTGACGACGACACTCAATTAAATCATCGATATTTGCCGGAAACTGTCGAAAACCTAAACAAACGATAGATCGAGTGGTTTGTCAGGGCGGAGACGACCCGGACACCCCCGCGCCTGCTGGCAGTCACCGAGCTACGGTTCGTATTCCCAGAGACGGTCGATCCGGTCTTCGATGTCGGGATAGTCTGTCCGGAGCGCTTCGACCGACCGGGTGCCATCGATGTTGACGACGTGGACCTCTCCACGCCGACCCTCGTAGATGTCCTGGAAGTCGTAGACGACGCCGACGATCGTGACCGAGTCGGGGACGTCGTCGCTCTCGCGGAGTACCTCGACCTGCCGGTCGACGTTGTACTCGACGAGTCGATTGATCGCTTCGTCACGATCGAGTCCGTCCGGTAGTGTCTCGACGCCGTCCCGGAGATGTGGGGCGAGCAGTCCGATCGAATGTTCGATCCCCGGCGGTTCCGATAGCCCGTCTATCAAGTGATCGTAGGTCGCGGTGACCGCGCCACAGCCGGTGTGACCGACGACGATCGCGACTTCGGTGCCAGTGTGGGCGATCGGATAGAGCACGTCGCCGGAGACGACCTCGCCATCGGCAGTCTGCTGGATAACCCGGTTGCCGATGTTGGCACACGTAAAGAGTTGTCCCGGCCGCTCGTTGCCCCACATCTGGTCCTGTAGGACCCGCGAGTCCGAACAGCAGACGGTGACCGCATCCGGTCGCTGCCCGTCCTGGACGTCGTCGAAACGCGTGTCGAACGTCTCGGCGTGCTCGCGATTGCGCTCCAGGAGTTCGAAGACTGTCTGATCCATACGGAGATCGAAATGCGGGTAGACATTGAGGTTATCGGCTGTCACATTGAAAGAGATTCTCACTCACGGATACGGTGAAGCCACACTGCTTTTCCGCGTGCCGGCCCCAATGATAGATACGATGGGCTTTGGTAGTTACGACGAATCCGAGCAGGAGAACCAGCAAAGCGACGCCGACTACGACGAAGACGAAGCTATCAACGTCCACGACAACGACCACGACGGGCGCGTCAGCTTCGAATCCGAAGCGGATCAGGACGAGCTGCTGGATAAACTCGAGCAGATGAAAGACTAGACGGCCGCGACGGTGGACGATCGCCATACAGGTTCTGCCAGCGAGTCCGGCGCTTCCGAGGTCACGTCAGCCGGTTCCCACTGGCGGGTGCGTTCGTTTTCACACTGGATACGTTTCCGCTAGCGCGTCCAGCGCTTCGTGATGTTCACTCGTGTGGGGGGCAGTCAGTGGGGAGACGCTGACCTTGCCGTCGACGACGGCCCGTCGGTCAGTTCCGTCCGCGTCGGGCAGATTGCCGTCGGCCATCTGCTCCCAGATCCGATCGTAAAGCTGGACTTCTTTGCCGTCCCGGACGGCGTCCATCTGATACACTTTCGACGGTTCCGTGATCGCAAGCGGTGCGTGCTCGCCGTCGTTGAGCGGGCCGTGTTCTCCGCCAGCCATCGGCGCGTTGACGTTCAGGTAGTCGGCATACTCGAACACGCCCGCGTCGAGGGCGTGTTCCGCAAGATAGGCGGCAGCCCGCGTCGCCTCGCCGTAGGCCTCGTACTCCGCCGTGATCGTCTCGAACGTGACGTCCTCTCGAACCGGAATGTACATCGAGACGGCGATCGCGGGCACGTCGAAAAAGGCAGCCTCGACGGCCGCACTGACGGTTCCAGACCGACCAAGGACGTATGCGCCGAGGTTCGCCCCGTCGTTACAGCCGGAGACCACGAGGTCGACGTCGGGAACCAGCGCTTCCACGCCAGCGACGACGCAGTCCGCCGGCGTCCCGGCGACCGCATACCCGAGTTCGTGCTCGGTGACCGTGACCGACTCCGACAGCGCGCGCCCGACCGCACTCTGGTCGCTGTCGGGTGCGACCGCAACTACCTCTCCGACGTCCGTCAGTGCGTCGTAGAGTGCTCGAAACCCGGTAGTTTCGATCCCATCGTCGTTCGTTAGCAAGATCGTCGGCTCGCCCTCGTCCATACTCTCGTTCCGGCCGGATCCAGCAAAAGCCCACCGCTCGGCAACGTGGGGCACACTGGACGGTCTGGATCGAGGTCACCGATCGAGCAGTGCCCCGATCTGGACGTCGCGATCGCGCCAGAGCCCGATCAGATAGCTCCCGACAAGCCCGCAGAGGAGACTGTAGGCCAGCGCGAACACGACCGTCTGCCCGAGACTCGGGGCAATCAGGATCGCACCGTCCACCAGCTCGAGCCCGGCGAAGAACGTCCCAAGGATCGCCACGCCCGTATACCCGACCGAGAGTCCGATCGCCGGCAGGACGGCTTCGTGTATCGACGCGGTATCGTCGAGCGTGAGAGAAGCGAGAACGGCTCCGGCGACGACGAGCACGACGATCGGGACGAGATAGTACAGCAGTTCCGGCTTGTCCTGAGCGTACTGGAGCGGCTCTCGGAACCGGCCGAGATTGAGCGGAACGACCTGATCGGCGTTGTCACCGAGGATCGTCAGCGGCTGAGTGCTGCCCACGTCGACGATCACCGTCTCCGTTGGCCGGATCTGAGACGAATCGATCGTGAGGCCGCTGTCGATGAACGTGACGTCGTCTTTGATCGTCCGGACTTCGAGCGCTACGTTGTGAGCAGCATAGAATATTCGGCCGAGTTCCGAGAGGACCGTCCCTGGATCCGCACCCTCTGATGGTCCGTCGGGGAGGAGCGCGACGACGCTCATCACGAGATAGCCGACGATGAACGTCCAGACGCCACCGAGCACGCCGGCCAGCCAGTTGTAACTCGTTATCCGCGGGTCGAACAACGGCTCGTCCTCCGAGTCGTCCATAGACACGTCTCAAAACTCCCCGAATAGCACAAAAAGCGTTCCGGTGCTCGGGCCAGGCTCGCTATTCGTCCGGGTCGAAATCCAGCGCCGCCGAGTTGATACAGTAGCGCTTGCCGGTCGGGTCGGGGCCGTCCTCGAAGACGTGACCGAGGTGGCCGCCACAGCTCGCACAGACAACCTCCGTCCGTTGCATCCCGTGGCGCGTGTCGAGTTCTGTTTCGACGTTGCCCTCTTCGACGACGTCGTAGAAACTCGGCCAGCCGTGCCCGGAGTCGAACTTCGAATCCGCGTCGAAGAGCGGTTCGCCACAGCCAGCACACCGGAACACGCCGTCGTCGTCGACGTCGAGCAGGTCGCCGCTGAACTTCGGCTCCGTACCGCGCTCGCGCAGGATGTGATACTCTTCTTCGGTCAGCAGCTCACGCCACTCCTCGTCGGTGCCCGGCAGGTCATCGATCGAATCGGAATCGGACATGCCTGGTTGTAACACTCCGAGGCGTATATGTCCCCGGACCTCGGCAGCCCCGGCCCGATCGAGCGAGATACCGATGCGGAAGCGAGTGATAGCGACTGCGGCGCGCCTGTGCTGGATCAATCGCCCACCATCGGGCGACCGAGCCGGCGAGCCGATACAGCAGTCATCGGCCGTGTTTAGACGCTAGTAAGAGCGGCTAAATGTCTAACTTACTAGGGAGTGAAGCGGGAAGAGGAGTTTGTGTCCAGCAAACTCAGCCGCTTCACTGAACGGGTTGTCTCGCTTGCTCAAAAAGCCGTCGTCGGCGAGCCAGATCCAGCGTTCGAAGAAGGTGGAAATGGCTACGCAGACTGGGTGATCGTGGCGATTCACGGCCTCCGCGAGTACTTAGATCACACGTATCGGCGGCTGCTGGACGTGCTTCACGAAATGCATGGAATTGTCGCCAAACTCGACCTAGAGGTGGCTAATCTGCCTGATTTCACGACCGTGTGTACGCGCAAGCAGGATCTGGAAATGCGGATCTGGCGCGTCCTGCTGCGGCTGTCGGCGGAATTGCACGATCTCGGTGATGTTCAGGCAATCGACGCAACCGGCATGGATCGGGTCGCTGCCAGCCAACACTACGTAAAACGGACGAACTACACCTTCGAGGCCGTGAAAACGACGATCCTCAGCGATTGCAAGACTGGTGCGATCCTAGATATACATTGCTCGATGAAACAACCGCACGACTCCAAGATTGGCTGGCAAATGGTGAAACGGAATCTCGACAAACTGAACATTCTTACTGCTGACAAAGGCTACGACTGGTGGCTCCTTCGCCAAAGATTGCGTGCAGAAGGCGTCAAACCGGTGATAAAGCACCGCGAATTTGGCTGGCATGGCATCGCGAACAATCTCTTGCAAGATGATACGATCTACCATCAACGCTCGAACGCCGAATCCACATTTTTCGCGCTGCGCCGCAAATACGGTGAGATTGTTCGAGCTCGAACCTGGTTCGGTCAGTTCCGCGAACTCGTCCTGAAATGCGCTGTCAGAAACATCGAACTCAGCGTCAGCCACTCGCGACCGTGAATTTACGCGTCTAAACAAGCATCGTGTTAAGATAAGGGTGAGGCGGTCGGAGTTTCGAATGATCTATGCCCGAAATTGACCGCCTCGGTGGAGATAGTGACTGGATTCATTTGGAGTTTATGGAGCGAGAGCGGACACCCGAGGAGATCGTTGAAGTGGGTATTCAGTTGCATCTGGCTGGCTTATCGCTTTCGAATACCAAACAACATCTTGAGAGGTTGGGTGTCCAACGCAGTCGAACCGCCATCCATAACTGGGTGAAAAAGGCTGATCTACAGCCAACAGGAACGAGATCCTCGAATTACGTTGCGCTCGACGAGACGGTAATTCAACTCGGGACCGAGCGCTACTGGCTGTACGCCGCCGTCGATCCCAAGACCAACGAATTCCTCCACGTACGTCTGTTTCCAACGACGAACTCAGGTCTAACACTCGTGTTTCTGCGTGAACTCCGTGAGAAACACGACATCGACGATGCGGTGTTTCTCATCGACGATGCTGACCACCTCCAGGCGGCACTGTCGCGACTCGGACTCCGATTTCATATCCGTCGCCACGGAAATTGGAATAGTGTCGAACGTATCTTTCACGAGGTAAAACGGAGAACATCCTCGTTCTCAAATACGTTCAGCCACGTCGAGCCCGCGACAGCTGAGTCCTGGCTCGAAGCGTTCGCCGTCTGGTGGAACCGATGCCAAAGTTAACAAGATGCTAAACAAGGTCCCAAAAATTTATTAAGTTATATCTATTAAACCAAATCTATGGAAACAAGGCGGACGGTCCTGGCAACACTCGTAGGTGCTGGAATTGCGGGGCTCGCTGGCTGTGCCTCCTCCAGCGAGGACGAAACAACAACAGAGCGGACGACGACCTGGCCGTCCGGCGAGATTCTCGCCATCCCGATCGATCGCGACCTAAACCCCGAAGAGCCGGTCACCTACCCCAACGGCGATACGGAAAATGACTACGTGACTCAGGCTCTAGAAGCAGCTGCTACGTCGGGCGAGTCCAGCACGGTCGAGATTCAGAACGAGACGGCACTTGAACGCGTCCAGTCGGTGATTCAAGAGTACCCGAGTGCCCCCGACGACGTAGAGAGGAGTGGGACCCTTGTCTCGTACGAGGGTGACTATTACGTGCTGCAACTGGTCGATAACGATTGACAAACGGAGCCGAACGCGACAAGAAGGCCCTCCTGACGATCGGATAGATGGTGCGCCATTAAGGAACGTGAGGATATCACACCACGCACCGGTTGAAAAGGAGAAGATCCTCCCAATACTGCTATCAGGAGCACAACTGCTTGGTGATCGGTCGAGGTGACGTCGTGGCCGTCAGCAGTGTTTCGATCCTGTAGACAGTTCCGTGGTAGCGGATGAACCTATCTCTGAAATCACGGGTATAGGACTGCTTAAAGGGAGGGGAGGCCGAGTTGCCGTTCTGAAGTTCGAGCCGTTCGTACCCCCGGCGTTCATTACAAGATAGGTCTTCACCGAGGCGACCCATTTGCGAGCGTACTAATCGTATTCTGCCTACGTTCGGGCATCTAGGTGTGCCCGACGAACGATTCTTTGACGATTAGTTTCGGATGAGTGACCGGGTTGAGACTGTGACGTGCCCGCAGTCGTTCAACCACTGTGGATGGTTGGTGACAGTAGGGTCCTATCTCGAAGCGTTCGCTGTCTGGTGGAACCGATTCTCTCCCACCCAATATAATTTATTATACTTACTTTTTATATACTTACTTTTTATATACTTACTTTTTATAATAAGATATATTACGAGGCAGTTTGATATCCTCATCATGGATAGTGATAGACTATCCCACGTTGAAGAGTATAAGGGTCGAACAAATCAGCGTAGCTGGAAAAGAAAGATTTCTGGCATGGGGCGTCGAGGTTTTATCAAAGCTCTAGCTGGATTTGGGGCCAGTTCGACTGCTCTAAGCCATGTCTCACAAAGAGCATTTGCAGAAAACATCGACGATCCTCGTCGAGAGGTGCTCAGAACTGAAAGTTTAATTCATAAAGATCAAGAGGCTGTGGAAGAGGGAAAATTTCCCGAGAGGCAAGCGGAATTCGACTCCATACCAAGGAACGACTGGATTCGAATTGAGGCTCCCCATAGGCGTGCAAAAAGACTACAACAGGAATTACCCGGTGATTTTGACGTTGCAGTAGGCCACGACAATGGCTTTGATCCAAAAATCACAATCCATTGTGAGGAAGAGGATAAAGAGAGAATAATGGCAGAATCACCAGGAAGAGTTGATGCTAATATTAAATCAAAACTTGGGAAACATAGTATCAGCAATATTCCGGTAGAGGTAGAAACAAAAGAGGTTGAGGAACATGATGAGGCTCCTGACGATTATTTTGATGCAAAATACAGACCTATTCCGGGAGGATGTATGGGAGGCGGTGCATCAACAGCTACTCCGGCCGCCGTTAAGGCAACCACTGGTGACAACTGGTATAAAGGGCTTCTACTGAGCGGTCATCAAGTGAACTACAATTCGGGAACAACTGTAAACCAACACGGGGACAAGATCGGGGAAGTCAAAAGAGCCACAGCCAACGAAGGATTGAAAGACGCTGCTGCAGTAGTATTGATGGGGCCCGATTATAGATTCCAACTAGCCAAAGATGGATGTGCCTGTTATTCAAAGTACGATATTACCGGTATCCTAACCGACGAGAAGCTTAGAGACAAAGTAGCCTACGGCTATTCGATTTCAGCTCAGCTTCACGAAACTGGGAGACATAGAACCAAAGAGCTGTATGAATTCATTCATGATGACCACGGTGGTCGAAGTATAGCATTCAAAAATGACTTCTCAATTAGTGGCGATTCGGGGGGTCTCTACTGGTTTGAAAAATTCGACCCGAGCCTTCATGAAACAGCGTTAGTTGCTGGGATTAACTTCGGCGATTGGTCGGCAGGAAATGGATGGCATACTACAGGTAATACAGCCGAATTCGTCGAAGACGCATTGGATGTGAAAATATAGGATCGGTACTTGATCCGGGAACGATTCAACGCGTTAAGTTTGGCGTGAGTTGTGGTAGTAGTGTTTAGTTACTTGACTTCGCACGTTAGATGAACATCCCATCGATCTGTTGCATTAGCTCGTCGATGCTGCGGTCCGGACTGGTCAGTGCCCAGGAGAGAAGGTTCTGAACGCTTTCACGGAAGGATCGTTTGACGTCGTTTCGGAGTGAACTCGCGTGTCCAAGGATCGTTCCAAGGGCGCTGTGTGCAGCACCGAACTTGAGGAGGCTGTAGGCCAGCATCAGCAGGTGCCAGTGCCGACTGGCACCTGCGGCATGCCGTAACTCGCAGTCGCCAAAACCAAGATCCTGCTTGGTGTCCCTGAAGAACGTCTCTACTCGCCATCTCATCGCGTACAACTCGATGAGATGGCTCGCTGGCGCGTCGATTTTGTTCGACACGATATACTTCACGCTCGGTTCCTCGTCTTCGTCGCTCGATTCTTTCTCGGTGATCAGGAGCTTCACTTCCCCAAGCCGACCGACTTCACGTTTCTGTGTCCAGATGTGGTAGGTGTCTCCGTTGACGGTTCGTGGGACTGTGTCGATGCGCTCAGCCAGCGCATCGACACGGATTCGGTCACCGCCATAGCTGACGCGTGCATCGCTTTTGACGGCCGAAACCCACTCTTTCCCGTAGCCTTCGAGATGAGTGACGAACTCCTCGGTACTGTAGAACATGTCGAAGAGATAGGTGTCCGCCGGGACACCTATCTCGATGAGTTCGTCAACGAGTTCGATAGCGAGTTCAATACGGCGTTTGTCGTTTTTCTTGTAGAGGCGAAAGCCGAGTGGGTAGGTGGTTTTCTCGTCGGCGTAGAGTGCGTAGACGATGTTCTGTCCCCAGATGTAGCTGTGGATACCGTGGTCGTAGTATTTCCCCGCATGAGGGATTTTCTTGCCCGTTTTGTGCGTGAAGGTGTCGTCGATGATGACGACACCTTCACTGCTCCACCTCGTGTCATCGGCTTGTTGGAGCAGTGCGAGGCGTTCTCTGTTGAGCTGTTCTTCGTCCCAGTCGTACTCGGTGAGGAACTTGTTCAACGCACGTTCGCTCTTGGCCGGGAGAACGATATTCGAGATGCCTTGGACGGTCTTGTTGCTGGCCGCAACAAGACCTGTGACGTAGGTCTTGGCGTGGTGTTTCTGCCGTTTCGAGAAACACTCGAATTGATCGATTGGCTCAGTACACGACAGGAACGACGTTATCGGCAGCATCCACGTTTCACACGCTCTATACGCGCTCTAACGAGATAACGTGCGAAGTCAAGTAGTTAAACGTGAAGAGGGCCTTGTTTAGACGCGGTGGTGTCGGCCTCTACGGCCGTTCTCCAAACAACGCCTTCGGGTCTTGAGGCACTCAACGGCTTGTTCTGTTCGATCGATATGGACACTAACCGGCGACTTCGGGAACGTCTAAACAAGGCCGCAGTCATCATGAGGAGATATTATGTCGCCGTCCGCCCATTCCCGGGATATGCCGCAACTGGACGTGACGGACGGGTTCGACGTCCACGAGTACCGGGAGGGCTTCAAACTTCGCAAGGAGACCCGAGAGACGACACATCTCGAAAACCGGGCCGGATACGACTGTCCGGCCTGTGGGAAGCCCTTCGAGAAACTGTTCGTCTCCGAGAAGCGCATGCAGTCGTTTCAGTCCCCGCCCGGGCCGTTCTGTCTGGTGCGAACGGACGACCAGTTGCTGCTGTTCACACACGGCCAGGGCCGACCGTGACCTGGTCCACGGGTCCGGACCGCGAGATTTTAATTCGGCGGGGGCGAACTACGTGTAATCAGTATGGCCGCATCGTTCTCTGAGTTGGCCGCTACGCTTCGCTCGACGTCACTTGAGGAGTATGCCTGGTGGAAACACCACGCCGCGTTCTATTTCTCGCTCATGTTCGCTTTCACGATGCTCGTACTATATTTCGGTCTCAAGCCGGTGCTCTCTTCGCTCGGGGTAGCTTCGGTTCTCCAGGTGGCGATGAACTGGCTGCTTCGGGCAACGTTCGTCGTCGTGTTGCTCACGTCGATCACCTCCTGGCTCGGGTACTACTACGACGCGAAGTACGTCCGCTCGCTCGACGTCGACTACACCCCCAACTGGAAGCTGTACATGGTGCTTCATCTCACGCTCCCGATCGGCGGTCCGCTGTTCGCCGTGCCGCTGTATACCTTCCAGCGATTTCGCCACGTCGGCTTGCCCGTTTTCGGTTGACCCTGCCGGCAGTGCGAGACAGGCGGGAACCGAAACCTACTCCCGCCCGGACTGATTACGGCGACGACAGTAGAGCGCAATGCCTGCCGATCATCTGACCTCGGAGAAAGACGAGTCCCTCCGGAGCGCGGAAGTGACCGAAGGGGTCGACCGTGCACCCCACCGGTCGCTGTTTCGCGCCGCGGGGCTGAGCGACGAAGAGATCCACAACCCACACATCGGGATCGCCAACTCCTGGAACGAGATCGTCCCCGGTCACGTCCACCTCGACGAACTGGCCGAGTACGTCAAGGAAGGCGTCCGCGAGGCCGGCGGTACCCCGCTGGAGTTCAACACGATCGCCGTCGATGACGGGATCGCGATGGGACACGAGGGGATGCGATCCTCGTTGCCATCCAGAGAAGTGATCGCCGACTCGGTCGAGTTGATGGCCAACGCCCACCAGTTCGACGGGATCGTCGCACTGGCCTCGTGTGACAAGATCGTTCCCGGTATGTTGATGGCCATCGCCCGGCTCGACATCCCGGCGATCGTCGTCACCGGCGGACACATGGAGGCCGGCGAGTACGATGGCGAGACCGTCGACCTGGTCGACGTCTTCGAGGGCGTCAGCCAGCATGCCGAAGGCGAGATGGACGACGACGAACTCTACCAGCTCGAGTGCACCGCCTGTCCCGGCGAGGGGTCGTGTGCCGGCATGTTCACGGCGAACACCATGGCCTGCGTCACGGAGACACTTGGGCTGTCCTGGACCGAGTGTGCGACCTACGGGGCGACCGACGACCGCAAGCGCGAGATTGCACGCAAGAGCGGCCGTCGGATCCTCGATCTCGTCGAGCGGGACATCCGTCCCTCGGAGTTTCTCACCCGCGAGAGCTTCGAAAACGCCGTTGCGGTCGATCTGGCGCTCGGTGGCTCGACGAACACCATGCTGCACCTCCCGGCGATCGCTCAGGAAGCCGGGCTGGACCTGACGCTGACGGACTTCGAGGAGATCGCCGAGCGGACGCCCCACCTGGCGCACATGAGCCCGGCCGGCCCCTGGCGGATGGAACACCTGCGCGACGACGGCGGTCTCCCGGCACTGTACCACCGGATCGACGACCTGCTCCATCTCGATGCGCCGACGGTCGACGGCCGGACGATCGGCGGCCGGATGGGTGACCGCCAGCCCGGCGGGCAGGTCATCCGCGATCGGGACGACCCGGTCCACGAGGAAGGCGGGCTCGCAGTGCTCCGCGGTAATCTCGCACCCGAGGGGTCGGTCGTCAAGGCCGGCGCGATGGACGGCTCCATGCGCCAGTTCGAGGGGACCGCACGGGTCTTCGAGTCTCAGCGGGCGATGCTCGACGCCTACGACGAGGGCGAGATAGAAAAGAGAGACGTGGTCGTGATCCGCTACGAAGGGCCGAAGGGCGGTCCCGGGATGCCCGAGATGCTCGAACCCACATCGAAGATCAGCGGCTCACCCACGCTCTCGGGCGAGGTGGCATTGCTGACGGACGGGCGGTTTTCCGGCGGGACTCGCGGCGCCGCGATTGGCCATGTAAGTCCCGAAGCGGCCGCCGGCGGACCGATCGCGCTGGTCGAGGACGGCGACACGATCCGGATCGACGTCGACGCTGGTGAGCTGACACTGGACGTGTCACGGGAAGAGCTACAGCGTCGGGCAGCCGACTGGGAGCCGCCTGAGATCGACGCGACGGGCGTCATCGAGCGATTCGCCGCGCTCGCGACCAGTGCCGCGACCGGCGGCGTGCTGGAAGCGCCCGATCTGGCTGCACCGGAAATCCGACTCGAAGAGACGTCCGGCCGCGCCGCAACCGGTGACGACTAGCGACGACGCCGTTCGTTCCGATCACGCAAGCGCCGCGTCGAGCCGGATATCGACGCCGGCCAGTGCTTTCGAGACGGGGCAGCCTTCCTTGGCACCGGCGGCGATCTCCTGGAACGTCTCCTCATCGATGTCGGGAATCGACGCTTCGAGCGTGAGTTCGATCCAGTCGATTTCGCCCGCCTCGGGGTCGAGGTGGACGTCGGCGTCGGCGTGTAGCTCCTCGGGCTCGTAGCCCGCTTCGTCAAGTTCGTTCGACAGAGCCATCACGAAACAACCGGCATGAGCCGCGCCGATCAGTTCCTCGGGATTGGTCGCGTCCCCGTCTTCGAACCGGGACGCGAACGAATAGGGCCCTTCGTAGACGCCGCTGCCGAGAGCGAGGTCGCCGCTTCCGCTTTTGAGATCGCCGCGCCAGGTCGCCTCTGCGTTGCGTGTTGGCATAGCGGTCGCACAGACGACTCCTGCACAGAAAGAGGTTGGCGAAGTTGCGGGTTCTGCCGCGGTCGCTAGAGACCGTGATGGTTGCTCAGGAGTGGTTGCATGGACTGACGGGATATCGCGCGGACTGGATAGTCGCGCGTCGCGAGGGACGTTCGGTTCCCAGTCGCTGGCAAGCCGGTCGACATTATAATAGCTCACTGTCCCGAGAAACATGACAGATGGGTCCCACGCTCGAGGCGTTCGTCGTCGCGATGAATACCGTCACGCTCGTCTGTGGCGGCCTCGTGACGCTGTATGCCGTGCGCGCCTATCGTCGAACGGGAGCCCGTGCGCTCGGCTCGCTGGCGGTCGGGCTCGCGTTCGTCACGGCAGGCGCGCTGCTGGCTGGCGGACTCCACCAGCTCGTGGGACTCGATTTCGCGACAGGGGTCGGGATCCAAAGTGCGTTCACCGCCGCTGGATTCGCCGTACTCGCGCATTCACTGTATACAAGCTGGGAGAATCCTGGCGGCCAATCATCCATGTGAGCGGAGATCGCCGCGACTGTTCGCCTAGACGGGCCAGATCCGCCGGCCCAGTCACGTCTTTTCGTCCAGACGGGTCAAATCCGCCGGCGTGTTCACGTCTTTTCGTCCAGACGGGTCAAATCCGCCGGCCCAGTCACGTCTTTTCGTCCAGACGGGTCAAATCCGCCGGCGTGTTCACGTCTGCGAGGACGTGGCTTCCCCACCGCTGTTCGACGGACTCGCTCGTGATAGTGGTGTATTCGATGGCGTCAAGCGCTGCACGGAGCCGCCGTGTGCCACGCGACCGCTGTTCGGTGACCGCTGTACGGAGCGCCATCGCGTCGAAGACTGCGGGGACTGGCTGATCGATGCCGTCCGCACGGATCACGATTCCCTCGCTGGATAGCGATTCGAACAGCGAGCGGTACAGTCCAGCGGGAACCAGGGGTCGGTCGGCAGTCGTGACGGCGACGGTATCAGCTTCGAGCCCGTCGAGCGCGGCGTCCAGTCCCGCCAGCGGTCCCTCGTCGGGCGTCGGGTCGGGGCGGTAGTCGACGTCAGACAGTACGGTCTCGAACGCCGAAAGTTGCTCGCGTCGGCAGCTAACGACGACCCGTTCGACGACCGCCTGCAGCGGCTCGACGGCGTGGACGATCAACGGTCGGCCACGAAACTCGGCGAGCGTCTTGTCACGCTCGCCGAACCGACGTGCGAACCCACCGGCGAGGACGATTCCGGCACGCGTATTCACGGACGAGTGTTCGTTTCCCGTCCTGATAGACGTTCGTTATTGACCCATGTGGGGACCGGAGTCATCCGGTGGACCGGGGTCAGCAGGGCCGCCAGGTCCACTACCGGGACCACCGGTCCAGTTCCCGGGGACGCCAGCCGGTGGTCCACCGGGACTGTCGGGCATCCCCTTGCCTACGCTGGGGCCGGCGATCCCGCGTGCGATCTCGGCGACTTCACCGCCGCGCATCTCGCTGGCTTGCTCGCGGAGGCTGTCGATCTCAGAGACGTCAAGCCCCGCGGCAGCACGGGCCTGCTCTGGCAGCGCATCGGCGACGGACCGGCTCCGGTTGAGCTGGTGTTCGAGCTGCTGGGTACGGGCGGCGAGGGCGGCAGTTCTGGCCCGGTAGGTGTCACGGTCGAGCGTGCCGTTCTCGTAGGCCGTCCGGAGTTGCTCGCGTTGCTGGCGGAGTTCCTCGAGACGCGTCTCTATCGCGGGCAGCCGGTCGGCGACGACGGCTGCCTTGCGCTCGTCGCTCTCGGCAGCAGCGATCGCCTGGCCGAAAGCCCGTCCCTCAATCGCGCCGTCAAGTTCTGTCTGGCCGACGGCGACGACGCCGGCGAGTTGTGCACCGGGGGCGATCGAGTCGTCAGTTGCGGTCTGTGCTGGAGCGGACTGGGTTTGTGTCGACGCCGGGAGCGAAAGTGCCGCCGCTGGCGTCACGAACAGTGCCGCGACGACGAGCACCAGCGCCACCCGGTATCGGGACGGTGAACGCATCGTACTTCCTACTCGGCGCCACAGACACGTATAAACGCCACATCTCTATCTCCGATTAAGCGGGATTAAGCAGGTTTCAATCCGGACGCAGTCGCGCGATCTCGCGTCTGTCCCATCGTGAACGGACGAAAGAATTATAATTCGCTTTCGTCCGGATCGACGAGGACGTTCTCGCGGCCGAGGCGGAAGACTTCGACGCGTCCGTCCTCGCGGAGGGTCTTGACGACCTGGCTGGTCTTGGCGTCGGTCCAGTCGAACTCGGCTGCGACCTCTTGCTGTTTGACACGGCCGCCCTGTTCGTCGAGCAGTCGCAGGACCCGCTCTTCGTTGCTCAGCAACTCCTCGTCGGGCTCGGATTTACTTGCACCGCTGGTGTCGCCGGGCCCGGTTTCTGCGAGCGTCTCGTCTGTGGGCCCAGTCGCGTCTGCAGGTTGCTCCTTGCGAGCGCGCCACCACCACAGACCCGCGGCAACGCCGATCACGAGGACGGCAGCGACGCCGACGACAGCCAGCGTCGGGAACGACGAGGCGGGACTGGCGACGACCTGCGGTCCCTCGGGACCGAACTCGATCGGTCCCTGCCAGACAGCAGTCCGGTCGCGCCGATCGTCGGGCGTCGGCGAGACGGTGTCGGCGTCGTATCCTTCGGGCCAGGTGATCACCAGCCGACTATCTTCTTCGAGGAAGAACCCTGCGAGCGCGTCGCCGGCTCGGATCGTCTCACCGTCGACTGCCGAGAAATTCGTCCATCGGAACCGATACGTGACGGTTCCGTACTGCTGGACGCTTTCGACGTCTGTCGATACCGAGAGGTTCTCGATCGCCATCGAACGACCGGTGGCGTTCTCGGCCGTCCGCGCAGTGCGTTCCATCCGATCACGGAACGCCGCAGTGTAGGTCGTGGTGTTCTGTTCGATGTCCGCCTGGAGTTGCTCGAAGGCCCTCGTCTCGTTGTCTGTCGCCAGTTCGACCCGATAGGAGACCGACCAGATCGCGGTGCCGTCCGGTTCGAGCGTCAGATCGAGGACGACGCTGTCCGGATCGAGCTCGCTTTGCGCGAACGTCTCGGCACCGAGTTCCGCACGCGCACCATTGTCAGCGACGGCAGGGCTGGTCGTAACGCTGAGCAATAGCACAGCAGCGACGAACACAGCGCGAACAGCGGGGGAAGTCATCGATCGCGCATATGTTCCCACCCGGGAAAGAGGTAGTGGCCGCGGGAGCGTCTAGAAGGACTTCTTGATGCTGAGGAACGCTGCCTTGTGTGCCTGCTCGTCGGCGAGCAGTTCCGTCGCCAGGTCGGCAGTCACGTAGTCGTCAGCGTCTTCGGCAGCTGCGACCAGTGACTCGTAGGTCTCGATAGCATCCTCTTCGGCCTCGATGACGCCGTCGACGACAGTCTCGACGTCGGTACTGTCTGCGGGCGGCTGGAGCATGTCCTGTGTCGGCTTGATGTCCATCGACGCCGGAGGAACCTCACCGTAGTACCGGAGCCGGTACCCCAGCTCTTCGGCGTGGCCCAGTTCCTCCTGTACGTCTTCCATCAGGTCCTCGGCGACGTCTTCGCCGTCGAGCGTCTCCAGGTAGATCGCGTTCGCGAGGTAGTTCATCACCGTCTCGACTTCGTCGACGTACGCCTGTTTAAGCAAATCCACGACTTCGTCTGACATTGCAAGTGTCTGGTTGGTGGGCTGCACAATAAATTGACGGGTCGGAATCCCGACCGCTGGGAACCCGTATGATTAATATTCTGTAATCCTGTAATGCTTCAAAGTTATCAAAAATTTGATCACAGTCCCGTGTGATGGTAATACGTGACGCATGGAGTTCACACGTCAGGAGTCGCTAGACCGGCTTCAGGAAACAGTATCGAACGGCGATCCGATCATCGGCGCGGGCGCGGGGACGGGTATCTCGGCGAAGTTCGCCGAGCGCGGCGGCGTCGACCTGCTGATCATCTACAACTCCGGACGTTACCGGATGAACGGCCGGGGGTCTCTGGCCGGCCTGTTACCCTACGGTGACGCCAACGAGATCGTCGTCGAGATGGGCCACGAGGTCATCCCGGTCGTCGAGGACACGCCAGTGCTCGCCGGCGTCAACGGGACGGATCCCTTCCGCCAGATGGACGTGTTCATCGAGGACCTGAAACGACGCGGGTTCTCGGGCGTCCAGAACTTCCCGACGGTGGGCCTCATCGACGAGGACAGCGGGTTCAGACAGAACCTCGAGGAGACGGGGATGGGCTACGACAAGGAGGTCGACATGATCCAGGAGGCCGCCGAGCAGGACATGCTCACCTGCCCGTACGTCTTCACCGAGGAGCAGGCCCGCGAGATGGCCGAAGCGGGAGCGGACGTGATCGTCTCGCATATGGGCCTGACCACCTCGGGGGACATCGGCGCCGAGACCGCGCTGGACCTCGAAGCCGCCGCCGAGCGCGTCCAGGCACATCACGACGCCGCCAAGGAAGTCAACGACGACGTCATGGTGATCTGTCACGGCGGCCCGATCGCCTGGCCCGACGACGCCAGGTACGTCCTGAACAACACCGAGGGCGTCGTCGGGTTCTTCGGCGCCTCCAGCATCGAACGTCTCCCGACGGAGGAGGCCATCGAGAACCAGGCTCGCGAGTTCAAGGAGATCGATCTCTGAGATGCCCGACCACGAGTACTTCGTCGAACCCGACGACGTCGAGAGTCAGCTGTTCGACTGGGGCGTCCTGAAGTGGCTGAGCACGCCCGACGTGACGGGCGGCGAGCGCTTCAGCGCGGGGGTCGTCAAACTCGAGCCGGGGAAGGGTCACGAACGCCACACGCACCCCGACAGCGACGAGATCCTCTTCGTCATCCGGGGCGAGGGCGAACAGGAAGTCGCCGACCAGACGCGCGAGATCTCGGCCGGTGAGATGGTGTTCGTCCCCGAAGGCGTCGAGCACGGCACCGTCAACACCGGCTGGGAACCGCTGTTGTTGCTCGCGGTCTACGCGCCGCCGGGTCCCGAGGAGGTACTCCGGGACCTCCCTGAGTGTGAGATCGTCCCGCCGGGAGAACTGCCGACGCCCGAAAACGTGGAGGGGCGAGCATGAGCGTCGTCATCGTCGGCACGCTCGACACGAAAGGCGAAGAGGTCGGCTTCGCCCGGGACGTCCTCCGCTCGCAGGGCGTCGACGTGCACGTGATCGACACGGGCGTGATGGGCGAGCCCGAGATCGACCCGGACACCACCGCGAGCGAGGTCGCCGAGGCCGCCGGCACCACTCTGGAGCACCTTCGGGACGACGCCGAGCGCGGCGAGGCGATGGAGGCGATGGGCGAGGGCGCGGCCGCGATCGCCCAGCGGATGCACGACGACGGCGAACTCACGGGGGTGCTCGGACTCGGCGGCTCCGGCAACACCTCGATCGCGACTACCGCGATGCGCGCGCTCCCGGTCGGTGTCCCCAAGGTGATGGTCTCGACGATGGCCTCCGGCGACACCGAGCCGTACGTCGGCGCGAAGGACGTGATGATGCTGTACTCGGTGGCCGACATCGAGGGCCTCAACCAGCTCTCCCGGAAGGTGATCGCCAACGCGGCGCTGGCGATGGTCGGGATGGTCGAAAACGAGCCCGATGTCTCCGTCGAGGACCGGCCCACCATCGGGGTCACGATGTTCGGCGTCACGACGCCCTGCGTCCAGACGGCCCGGGCGTACCTCGAAGAGCGGGGCTACGAGACGATCGTCTTCCACGCGACCGGGACCGGCGGCCGGGCAATGGAGGACCTGGTGCGCCAGGGCGTCATCGACGGCGTGCTGGACGTGACGACGACCGAGTGGGCCGACGAACTCGTCGGGGGCGTGCTCAACGCCGGCCCCGACAGGCTCGACGCCGCCGCGGAGACGGGCACGCCACAGATCGTCTCGACGGGCGCGCTGGACATGGTCAACTTCGGGCCGCGTGACTCCGTCCCCGCGGAGTTCGAGGACAGACACTTCCACATCCACAACCCGCAGGTGACGCTGATGCGGACCACGCCCGAGGAGAACGCCGAACTCGGCGAGATCATCGCCGAGAAGCTCTCCGCGGCGACCGGCCCGACCGCGCTGTACCTGCCGCTTTCGGGCGTCTCGATGATCGACGTCGAGGGCGAGGACTTCCACGATCCCGAGGCCGACGCAGCGCTGTTCGAGGCGCTCAGAGAGAACCTGGCGGAGTCGGTCGAACTGATCGAGATGGAGACCGACATCAACGACGAGGAGTTCGCGCGAGCGATGGCCGAGAAGCTCGACGAGTACATGCAGGAGGCGGGCCTCGGACCCGAGTGACCGAGGGTGCTGTCGCAACGGGGAATCGACTGTCGAAACGATCCTCCGTTTCATAGTGATTACTGTAACGATGTACCGGTACGACCGTACTACTTCGTGCGGTCGACCCGGAACAGACGTACAGTAATCACTATCAGTCGCGAACCGCTGGGATCGTCACACGTCGGGCGGGGCTCGCGTGTCTGTCGGGATCGGCGTCTCGTCGGACGTCACGTCAGAGACGTCAGTGTCCGCAGAGACGATCCAGACGCGCTCGCCCCCGAAGATCTTGCTCTCGATAGCACCGTCGCGTTCGAGAGCGCGCAACTTCTCGGCCACCGTCTCGTACGAGTCTGAGACCACATCAGCGACGTCTTGGGTCGTCGTCATACCCCCCGCGTCGGTCATCTCTCCCGCCTTCACCGCCTCGATCAGTTCTTGTGAGGTGGTTGTCATTATGTGATAAAATACGGGCTGGAACAGGATAACTCTGCTGTCGTCTTCGTTCCGATAGCCCGCGAAACGTTCCGAGACGCTCACTCACGAGTCGATTCCGGGCCATCAACGTGTCCTGATACTGGTAGCTGTCATGTGTAACGCTCACCTGAATACACTGTTTGTGAGCCAGAGGACAGTCGAACGACTTCGTCAGGAGCTTCTTGACCCGCCTTGCGGAAGATTCGACGGCGGATCTGAACCGCTCTAAAAGACGGTATCAGTCCATTGCGGCGTCGATCCGCTCGAACTGTGCGTCTGTCAGCTCGACGTCGACCGCGCCGAGATTCTCCTCGAGTTGCTCGGGCGTGCGGGCTCCGATGATCGGCACGATTGTCAGGGCTTCGTGGTGGAGCAGCCACGCAAGCGAGATCTGGGCCGGTGAGGCGCCGGTCTCCTCGGCCACGGCACGGATCTCTTCGAGGACGTCCCAGGCGTCTTCCTTGAGATACCAGTCCTCGAAGTGCTCGTCGATGTCCCCGCGCGAGCCGTCGGGGGCCTCGATCTCGCCATCGCCGACGCGCTCGTACTTGCCCGTCAGGAAACCACCGTGCAGCGGCGAGTACGGACAGACCGCCAGGTTCTGATCCTCACAGACGTCGAGATACTCCGCGACTGGATCCCGGTAGACGGCCGAGTACTGGGGCTGAGTGACGGTGAAGGCCTCGTAGTTGTTGACGTCGGCCTTCCAGAGACCCTTGGTCAGCTTCCAGGCGTCAGCCGTCGAGAGGCCGACGTGGTGGACTTTCCCTTCGCTGATGAGATCGTCAACAGTGCGCAGGGTCTTCTCGATCGGCGTCTCGTCGTCGAAGCGATGCAGGTACAGGATGTCCAGATACCCCGTGTCGAGTTTCTCCAGCGAGCCCTCGACTTCCGCGCGGACGTTTTTCGCCGAGAGATTCTCCTGGAAGCGCGAGACGTCCGACCAGTAGCACTTCGAGGCGATCACGTAGTCCTCGCGATCCTGATCGTCGAGCCACTCACCGATCCAGCGTTCGGAATCGCCACCGCCGTAGCCGTTGGCGGTGTCGACGAAGTTCCCACCCATTTCGGCGTACGCGTCGAGCAGTTCGTGGGCTTCTTCCCGACCCGTCTCGACGATACCGGTTTCCTCGTGTTCCATCCCGAATCGCCAGGTTCCGAGCGCGATCGGTGACACTTCCAGTCCGGTCTCTCCTAATCTCACGTACTCCATAGTCGCATCCAGAAGTGGCCCTGCTATAGATCTGATGTGGTATGCCGTCACATGTGACCTCTTCCCCACCATACTCGCTCGTCGCGTAACACGACGGTGCGATCGACGTGGAACGGGATTGCTCGCTCCGTATCAGGCGTCCTCTGGTCGTTCGGCACGCTCGCGGTCGTCGGTGATCGCAGGCAGATTCGGATCGCGGAACGGTGACCGGCCCAGAACCGCCCCGTCGAGGTCCTGTTCCTCGATCTGGGTTTTGAGCACGCGCTTGAGACGGTTGACGTTCGTGGTCGTCAGCTCCTGCTGGTCGAGCAACTGCCGGTAGGTCTCGTCGTCGGTGATCGGATCGTACAGCTCGTACAGTCGTTCCATACTGTCGGCCGACAGCTCGGCCAGGCGCTCGTCGTCGTGCAGGCCGAGCTGGCGCTGGCGCTCGCGGTCGACGACGTGGCTGACGACGACGAGCGTGACCGTCGGGATGGCCCGCTGGCTCCCGAACGCCGTGAGATCGAGTTCGGCCATCAGCCCGAGCACGCGATCGCGCTCCCAGGGCGTCAGATCGAGCCGCGAGCAAACCGCGTGGGCGATCCGGATCTTGTCCAGCCGGTGCATGCGCTCGCTGTGGCCCGCCATCGCCGGGTGTCGTTCCTCGTGGAGCCGCCGCAGGCGCTCGGGGATGTCCTCGTCCGGGCTCTGTGCCCGACCGATCAACGTTGCACTCGGCGTCGCGATGTCCCACCGACGGACGCGTTCGTCTTTGACGGCCTCGGTTCGCGGGAGCGAGCCGTCGCCCGGCCCGGAACTGACCCACGGCTCGTCGTCACGCGGCTCGCGCAACCCCTGGTCCTCGTACCGCATATCTCTCACTCAGAGTTCGGTCGGCAAGACGATGACGGTCGGTAACTATATTTGTTTTCCGTGACAATTATCCGATGGCACGCGGCCCGCTCGGGAGTCGTGCCAGCAGGTGACCACAATGGTATTCAAGAAAATCAAGCTGATCGGGACGAGCACAGAGAGCTTCGAGGACGCAGTCGACGATGCCATCGAGCGCGCCGAAGCGACCCTCGAGAACATCCAGTGGGTTGAAGTCGAGGAATTAGGAGTCGAGATCGCGACGGCCGAGGACCGCGAGTACCAGGCCGAGGCCGTCGTCGCCTTCGAACTGGAAGGATAGCGCGATTGCGGATCTCGCTATTTTTCAAAGCGCACGTCGACGCTGTGGGCGTGCGCTTCGAGCCCCTCGCGATCGGCGAGCGTGGTGATCGTTTCCCGTAGCTCGGACAGTCCGTCTTCCGAGAGTCGTTGGACAGTCGCCGAACGGACGAACGTATCGACCGACAGCCCACTGGCGAGTCGCGCCTGCGCGTCGGTCGGAAGCACGTGGTTCGTCCCGCTGGCGTAGTCGCCGGCAGCGACCGGCGAGTACGGTCCGAGGAAGGCGCTGCCGTAGTTCTCGATTCGATCGAGCAGCGCGTCCTCGTCGTCGGCCTCGACGTAGATGTGTTCGGGGGCGAACTGGTCGGCGAACAGCGCCGCCTCGCTCATCGAGCGGGCGACGAACACGCCGCTGGCCTCGTTGTCCAGCGCGTCGCGAATGATCTCCTCGCGGTCGCGCTCGCCCGCCTGTGCGTCGATCTCCTCGGCGACGGCTGCAGCGAGGTCCTCGTCGTCCGTGACGGTCACGACGGCCGCGTGCGGGTCGTGCTCGGCTTGTGCGACCATTTCCGCGGCCAGGCGTTCGGGATCGGCCGTCCCGTCGGCGAGGACGAGCACCTCGCTCGGGCCGGCGAGCATGTCGATCTTCACGTCGCCGCGGACTTCGGCCTTCGCGGCCGTCACCCACCGGTTGCCGGGGCCGACAATGACGTCCACGCTGTCGATCGATTCGGTCCCGTAGGCCATCGCACTGATCGCCTGTGCGCCGCCGACCTGGTAGACGGCGTCGGCACCGCCGGCGTGGATCGCCGCGAGCGTGACCGGGTTGATCTGTTCGGCCGGGGGCGTCACGGCGACGACGTGGTCGACGCCGGCCGCTTTCGCCGGGACGATCCCCATGAGCGCGCTGGAGGGGTAGGCGGCCGTGCCGCCCGGTGCGTAGACGCCCGCGCTGTCGAGCGGGTAGAACCGACGGCCGAGTTCGCGACCCTCGGTCTCGTAGGACCAGTCCTCGCGGACCTGGCGCTGATGGAACCCCCGGATGTTGTCGGCAGCGGTCTCGATCGCCTCGCGGACGTCGTCGTCGATCGACTCGTAGGCCCGCTCGGCCTCGTCCGTGATGTCGAAGTTGCCCACCTCGACATCGTCGAACTTCCGACAGTACTCCCGGAGTGCGACATCGCCCTCTTCGCGGACGCGATGGACGATCTCCGCGACGTCGTCGCGGATCTCTTCGAGCCCCGCATCGCGTTCGAACAGGGCGCGTCGCTCCGCCGGATCGAGTTCGGAGATGGACTGTACGTCCATACACCCGACTGTTCAGACTGGAGCGTCATACCCTTTGCTATTGTGACCGGAAAAGTCACAGACGGGACGCCGTTCTATCTGTATCGAACGTGAGGAAACGCTGGCCAGGTCGAGTCAAACGACCGCAACACTATCTCGATCGGAGCAGTTGCCACCCGGCGACCATCGCGAGCACGAACGCGCCCCCCAGGAAGAACGCGAGCGCCGGGTCGATGGCGTTGACGACCTCGGCCGCGGTCTGCGGGGCGTCGGCCATAATGTCTGGTCCCGAAGGCTCGGCCGATCCGGGTTCGGGCGCGAGCCAGCGTTCGACCGCCGCACCGAACGCGAGACTGCCGCCAGCGAGCAGCCCGACGGCACCCAGCGCCCGGGCGAGCGCGCGTTCGATCCGCGACTCGCTGTCGTCGCGTCCGGCCACGAAGACGACAGCCTCGCTGGCCGGCGCGTAGACGGACATCTCGTTGCCCTTCTCGGAATAGCGCGTCCCGACCTCCCGGATCAGTCCCGCAGACTGGAGATTTTCGAGGTGATAGTGGACGTTCTGCAGCGAGGTCCCGACCTCCTCGCGTAGCTCGGTCGGAGAGGATGGCTGATCGTACAGTCTCGAAAGGATCGTCCGCGCCGTGTCGGCGGACAGCGCGTTCAACGCGTCCCGCGTATCCTCCGCGTCGAGGCTGTAGACCCGCGGATCCTCCGGCGGGGCCGGATCCAGCCGGGAGGGCAGCAACCGTTGTATCGACATGGTCGTCTCTAGTGAAGCCACCTATAATCCAGTTCCTGTAGCTCAAAGAGCCGTTTGACCGACTGTAACCCTAGGTATACACGATCGAAACGAGGTGCAGTACGGTCGCGGTGACTGCGATTCCGAGGATCCCAAACATGGCGAACAGTCCGGCGATCGCAAACTGTGGCGGGAGGCTCCGGTAGATGACCCAGCCGGTTGCCCCCGCCGATCCGAGCAGGAGGGCGTGAAACAGCAACCACCCGCCGGCCTCGCGCACGAACCGCAATACTCGCTCCCGTGCCGCTGGGCCGTGACGAGGCGTCGTCGGTTCGCCGGCCCGGGCCCAGGCCGCTGCCGGGCCGGCGTCCGTGACGTGTGCCGTCGCGCCGCCCGTCGATCGTCCCTGGGGCCCGTCGCGGTCGCGCCACCACTCGTCGTCCGTCCCGGGAGTCGCCGTCCCTTCGTTGACGGCGTCCGTTCGCTCTGTCTCTCCCGTGCCACGCGGTTCCGCCGCCCGATCCGCCCGCTCCGCTGTCAGGCCGAACAGCTCGGCCCGGGCATGCTGGCGCAGATACGCCTCGTGACCCATGCGATCGTATCTGTCCCGCTCGTCCTCGTCCAGCAGCGTATCCCGGGCCACGATGAGCCGCTTGAACTGCCTGGTCGCGTGCGGATCGTCGCTGACGTCCGGATGCTCGTCTCTGGCCCGGTCGCGATACGCCTGGCGTATCGTCTCCGGATCCGCGTCCCTCCCAACACCCAGCAACGAATACAGCGACTCTCCCATGCCCGTGTGCGACCCATCGCGTTAACACCTCTTTATCCCGTCGGGTATCTTCGCAGTCTGAAGACGGCGTCTACCGTTTTGAGCTGATGGCTATTTTTTGCTCGCGTCGAAGTCGAACAGGGCAAATCGGAGATTTGCTGGCTCGATCCGATTACACCGGATCGAACACCGAAAATCGGAGATTTTTGAGCCTGACGACCCTCACAGTTCGTCAAACAACTCCTCACCGTCGACCATATGCTCCGCGACGGCGTCCATATCGAGCGTCACGCCCAGGCCCGGCTCTTCGGGAATCGTAATGGAACCGTCCTCGATGACGTCTTCCTCGACGAGATCGCCCCACCAGTCGAGTTCGTAGCTGTGGAACTCGACCGCCAGGGCGTTCGGGATCGCCGCACCGACCTGGGCGCTTGCCATCGTCGCTACCGGGGAAGCGACGTTGTGCATCGCTACGGGGACGTAGTACTGGTTGGCGACGTCGGCGATCTTTCTGGTCTCGCGCATCCCGCCGACTTTCGGTAGATCCGGCGCGACGATGTCGACGGCCTGGTCTTCGAGGAGCCGACGATGTTCTGTCACACGATATCGGTTTTCCCCGGCCGCGATCGGCGTGGTCGTCGACCGGGTGACCTCGCGCTGAACCTCGAGGTTCTCGGGTGGAACCGGATCTTCGAGCCACCAGACGTCGTATGCCTCCAGCGCGTCGGCCAGTCGCCTGGCCGACCCGCCGGAATAGGTCCAGTGGCAGTCGAACGCGACGTCCGCCCGGTCGCCGACGCGTTCGGTCACGGCCTCGACGATCTCGACCTTGTGGTCGATCTCGGGCCGGCGGAGATGCCGATTCGCGCGGTCTTTCTCGTGGCCGCTGGGCACATCCAGATCGAACTTCAGCGCGTCGTATCCTAGCTCCTCGACGACGCGCTCGGCCTCGTCGGCGCAGGCCTCGGGATCGGCCTCCGCTTCGGTGTGACAGTCGTTGTAGACGCGCACCTCGTCGCGGTACTTTCCGCCCAGCAACTGGTAGGCGGGCAGCTCCAGAATCTTGCCCGCGAGGTCGTGCAGCGCGACCTCGATCCCGGCGATCGCGGTGACGGTGACACCTTCGACCGATCCCTCGCCGGACATCTTCTGGATCAGGTGTTCGTAGAGACGGTCGATATCCAGCGGGTTCTCCCCGACGAGAAACGGCGTCATCCGGTCGATCAGTTCGGGGACGCCGGCGCCCCAGTAGGCCTCGCCGGTGCCGACGACGCCAGCGTCGGTGTAGACTCTGACGAGCGTCCACGGGAAGTTCCCGTCGACCATCGTCGTCTGGACGTCGGTGATCTCCACGTCGCGGCCGCCGCCACGAGAGCGCGTAACGCCCATCGTCTCCGCGGAGAGGTTTCGCATCGTGTACTCGGCGTTCGGATCGCGCAAGCGGCCATACTCGCGGCTCATGGCCGGCCGTTCCGGCGCGTGCGGGAAAAGTGGTGGTGGTAATATCGCCGAGAGCGATCACTCGGAGAGCGCTTTCGGGACGAGCCAGCGCGTCACGGCTATCAGTCCGAGCAAGATCAGTACGGTCGCGATCGTGATGACGACAGCCACGTCCATGTCTGAATCTCCAACGGCGAGAAATAAAGCACTACCGCTCTCTACAGGTAATGTCGAAACGACCCAAGCTGCGGGAAGCGTAGCGTCTCCCCGGCGTGTTCGTCTCTGACGATCGGTTCGAGCGGCTCGGCCGCGACGACCAGCGGCGACTGGAAGTCCGTCGCGTCCATCCCGTTGATCGGAACGCCGGCGGTAAAACGGTTGAACGCCGGCAACACGAGTGCCTCCGCCCCATCCGGGCCACCGGGACCCTGCAGAAAGCACGGCTGTCGCTGTCCCTCGATCTCGATGACAGGGTGGTCGTGACCCAGGACGTACCGTTCAGCCTCGACGTCGGGCCGTTCGTGTCCGTGTACGACGACCGTCCGCTCGTCGATTCGATATCGGTCCGCGATCGGGCCATCCCAGACTTCCCCGAGCATCGTGTCGTGATTGCCGGCGACGACGACCAGCTCCGCGTCGGCGTCGATGACGCGCTCTTCCAGCGCCGCGAGTCGGTCGTCGACCATCGACGGGATCGTATCGAATGCGTGGAGGACGTCGCCAGCGAGAACGACCGTCCGGGGGGCTGTCGCTTCGAGGAGTTCCTCGAGCCGCCCGAGGACGTCCTGACCGTCTTCGATCGGGGCCTCGACTGCGGACGTCGCGGCGCGACCGAAGTGCAGGTCTGCGAGAACGAGCGTCCCGTCCATCAGGACCGCCCGGTCGCGAAACGTGACCGTCATCGTTCGGAACGAGTGCCCCAGCGGACAAAAACAGTGTGCAACGGGGAGTGTGCGGGGAACACCCCGGCTCGGGTCCCGAGTATTCGATCCGTGTGACCCGTTATTCGCCCCGTCTGCCTGTAGAGAACGTATTGACCACTGGCCGGATCAGAGAGGACGTCGACTGCTGGATCGGGTCCTCGAAACCTGACTCGAACCCGACACATAAAACATTGTGGACAGATAATACACCAGTCACGATGAACCTGGACGACGTCGACGTAACGGAGAGGTACGGCATCGCGTTGCTCGTCTTCTCGGTCTACGGTGCGGTGGCGGGGGTCGAGATTCTCGATAGGATCGCGCTCCTCACGAGCCTGTTCGGACTCCTCCTGTGTACGGTCGCGTTCGTTGCTCGGACTGTCTGACGTCTGTGCGCCCGTGGGTGTCCTCGGCACTGCCGTCCGGCGACTTCTGGCGTTTCGGTCACGTCACAGTCGTATTGCCGGACTGTCGAGACGGGAGTCGATCTCTCGGAGCGGTTTGGTTCTTCGTCGACTCTCGTCAGACAGAATCAGAAACTGCGGGAGGCCGTGCTTACTGGAAGCCGATCCGGCCCGAACCACGCTGGCGCTCCATCTCGCGGCCGCCGCCGCGGAACCGGTCTTCCATCTGCTCGAAGTACTCCCTGATGTCCTCGTCGATCGTCGGCCGGACGCTCTCCAGTGCCGACCGGAAGTGCTGCATCTCGACCTCTTCGGCGTCGTCGTCGTCCCGGAGCGCCTCGATAGCGGCCTCGCGGGCGATCGATTCCAGGTCCGAGCCGACGTATCCCTCCGTAATCTCTGCGAGTTCGCGCAGGCTCACGTCCGGAGCCAGCGGCGTGTCGTTGGTGTGGATCTTCAGGATCTGCTCGCGACCCTCGACGTCTGGCTCACCGATGTTGATCAACCGATCGAACCGACCCGACCGGATGAGGGCGGGATCGATCATGTCCGGGCGGTTGGTCGCGCCGATGACCATCACGTCCTCCATGTCCTCGAGGCCGTCCATCTCGGTCAGCAGCTGGTTGACCACGCGCTCGGAGACGTTCGAGCCGACGTCGCCGCCGCGTCCGGGCGCGAGACTGTCCAGTTCGTCGAAGAAGATCACCGTTGGTGCGACCTGCCGGGCCTTCCGGAAGGTCTGACGGATGGCCTTCTCGCTCTCGCCGACCCACTTGCTGAGCAGTTGCGGACCGCGCACGGAGATGAAGTTGGCGTCAGTCTCGTTGGCGACGGCCTTGGCCATCAGCGTCTTGCCCGTCCCGGGCGGCCCGTACAGCAGAACGCCGGCGGGCGGTTCGATCCCCATCCGCTCGAACTTCTCGGCCTGGTTCATCGGCCACTCGATGCTCTCTTTGACCTGCCCTTTCGCCTCTTCGAGGCCCCCGACGTCGTCCCAGGAGATCTTGGGCAACTCCACGAGGACCTCTCGCATCGCGGACGGGCTCACCTCGTTCAGGGCCCCGCGGAAGTCCTCGCGCTTGATGATCATCCGGTCGATCAGACTCGGCGGGATGTCCTCCTCGTCCAGATCGATCTCCGGCAAGTAGCGCCGCAGCGCTTTCATCGCTGCTTCCTTCGTCAGGCTCTCGATGTCCGCGCCGACGAAGCCGTGGGTCTCGGCCGCGAGCCGTGGCAGTTCGACGTCGTCCGAGAGTGGCATCCCGCGCGTGTGGATCTGCAGGATCTCCTCGCGGCCGACCTCGTCGGGGACGCCGATCTCGATTTCCCGATCGAACCGGCCGGGCCGCCGGAGAGCAGGATCGACCGAGTCGACCCGGTTCGTGGCGGCGATGACGATGACCTGCCCCCGCGATTCGAGGCCGTCCATCATCGTCAACAACTGGGCGACAACGCGCCGTTCGACTTCGCCGGTCACGTCCTCGCGCTTGGGGGCGATCGAGTCGAGTTCGTCGATGAAGATGATCGACGGCGACTCCTCGGTCGCGTCCTCGAAGATCTCCCTGAGTTGCTGTTCGGACTCTCCGTAGTACTTCGAGATTATCTCCGGCCCGGCGATAGAGAAGAAACTCGCGGAAGTCTCGTTGGCGACGGCCTTGGCCAGCAGGGTCTTGCCAGTGCCGGGCGGGCCGTGCAGCAGCACACCTTGCGGTGGCTCGATCCCGAGTTTCTTGAAGATCTGGGGGTGTTTCATCGGCAACTCGACCATCTCGCGGACCCGCTGGATCTCGTTCTGGAGGCCGCCGATGTCCTCGTAGGTGATCCCGCCGCCGGTCTTCTCGAACCCGGAGATCGGTTCCTCGCGCAGTTCGACGTCGGTATCCTCGGTGATCAGAGCGACGCCGTCCGGTTCAGTCTCGACCGCGATCAGCGGGATCGCCTGCCCGGGCGAGCGCATGAACGGGTGGTTCGTCGAGGACATCACGGGGACGATGTCCCGTTCGACGACCGGGCGCTTGAGGATCTGTCGTTTGACCATGCCCGCCGCGTCCGAGCCGAACTGGACGCTGGCCTCCTCTGGCGGGGCGAGCACGAGTTTCTCTGCCTTCTCTGCCTCTGCCTTGCGAATGGTGACACGCTCGCCGATGCCGACGTCCGCGTTCTGACGGGTGAACCCGTCGATGCGGACCGTGTCGGTGTTCCAGTCCTGGCGGTCGGCCCGCCAGACCTTCGCGGCGGTCGTGTCGCCGCCCTCGATCTCGATGATGTCACCGGGGGAGAGTTTGAGATGCAAGAGCGTGTCGGGGTCGAGGCGCGCGATGCCTCTACCCGAATCGTTCGGGTACGCTTTCGCGACCTCTAGTTGAACTTCGTTCATAGTCGAGGGTCGATGTGATAGACTGGGGCATGCCCGGAGATATGCTTTTTGCTACCGGCGGCCGGAAACGGGCTACTATCTGTGCAACGATAACCTGAAAATCAGTGTTCATCTAGGCCTTGATAGTCGCCGCCAGCGAGACCGTCACAGGGACTGCTGGATGTCGACTCCACCCCGACCGCCGAATCGGGCAGTCGATGCAGAACAGACGTACAATAATCGGTATCAGAGCGAAACTGTGAGCGGCCCCTCGTCCGAACGCTCCTGGACTGTCGTCCCGAACTGTGCCGACCGCGACTGCATCCGCTCGCGAAGCCACCGACGACCGCGCTGCCCTGCAGTCCGAACCGACTCCTCGACAACCCTGATCGGGTGGAGCCGCAGCTCCGACAGCCCCTCCTCAACCACGAGTTCGAACAGGAATGTCAGGTCGTTGCGGTGATTTTCGACGGGATAGAAGTCGGAAACAAATGTACCCGTGTCGTAAAGAATTGGACGGCCGTCGTAGACCTCGATCCCGGCGATTTCGTGAGCGCTGTGGCCGTGGACGACGTCGACGCCGCGGTCGATCAACCACCGACCGAACCGGCGGTGACGGTCGGTCTTCGGCTCGTAGTTCGGTCCCCAGTGTAGCGACGCCACGACGAGGTCGACCGACTCGGGGACCCGCGCGAGACTGTGCTCGATCCGGCTGCGGACCGCCGAATCGCGCGGATCCGTACTCAAAAAGGCCGTCCCGGCGGTGTCCAGTCCTGCGGTGAACGGACGGAATCGGTCGGTGTAGCTCACCATCGCGACAGTCAACTCCCCTGCCTCCAGGGTCGTCGGTGCGAACGCCGCTGACCGATCGTGCCCGGCGCCCGCATGGGCGATCCCTGCCGCGTCGAGCGTAGCTGTCGTGTCTCGAACCGAGGCGGGACCGTAGTCCATCACGTGATTGTTGGCGAGGCTAACTGCCCCGACGTTGCCGGTTTCAAGGACGGTCGTCGCCCACGCCGGGTCGCCCCGGAATCGCCACTGCTTGTCCGGCCAGGGGTCGCCCCGCGTGGTGAGCGTACACTCGAGGTTCCCGACGACGGTGTCCAGCGCACCGAGTCGGGTGCTCATCCCGTCCCACACCGCTCCAGGCATCGACCGGTGGGTCTCCTGGACGCGCCGAGCAAGCAGGAGATCCCCGACGAATCCGAGCCGTGCCGCCCCGTCGACGCTGTGGCGCAGCTCGAATTGGCTGTCCGGTTTCACACCCGGTACCGAACACCCTCCGAGCGCGACCCCGCAGCTGATCAGTGCTGTTCGGCGGCTGATCGGCATCGTGTTTCCGTTCGTCTGGCTGTCAGAAAAGCCACGCGGTGAACGGGTTCGTGACAGAACGCCTGGTAGCGGACGTCGATCACGCCTGGGAACCCGCTCCCCGTGGCTTCTCTCCCGGGCGTTTCGATACGTTTTGGTGTCGGTCGCTCCTATCGACAGGCGATGTACGTCTCCCCGGCGGTCCGGTCGATCGTCGACGACCCGCTCGAAGGCGAATCCGTCACGCTTCTGGTCGAGGTCGAGGACGGTTACGAACCGGGCGTCGACGCCGTCGCCGAGCGGATCGAAGACCTCGGCGGGAGCATCGAGGATCGGCGTCGCTTCGGAACGCTGGTCGTCTCGATTTCTCAGTCGGATGTCGAACAGCTCTGTGACCTCGACGGGCTGGCGATCGTCGAGACCGACAACGCGGTGACGATCGATCCCGACGGTGCGGGCGAGGACGTCGAGTACGACGTCGAGTGATCGATTTTCGACCGCGTACCGGTCACCATTCCGATCCCGGCGTTCTGCACCCGCGAGCGTTCACTCTAGCTTCCCGTTCAGCACCTTCGCCGTCGTCAACACCGGATCCCAAGTGGGGCTAAAGGGCGGGGCGTAGGCCAGATCGAGGTACTCGACCTCTTCGACGGTCATCCCCTCGTGCAGCGCCGTCGCGACGGTGTCGATCCGCTTTGCGACGCCGTCCCGACCGACGATGCTCGCGCCCAGTACCTGCTCGGTCTCGCGGTCGGCGACCATCGTCAACTCGAGTTTGTCGCCACCAGGGTAGTAGTGGGCTCGCGAGGGCGCGTTGATCGTCACGGAGACGGGATCGAAGCCGGCCTTTCTGGCCTCCGCTTCGTCGGTGATCCCCGTTCGCGCGGCTGCGAGATCGAACGCCTTGACGACGGCCGTCCCGGCGATCTCGCCGACCGGCGTTTCCGTGCCGGTGACCGTCTGGCCGATCGCTCGCCCGGCGCGGTTGGCGGTCAGCGCCAGCGGGACGTGATCCGGCTTGCCGGTCACCGTGTGCGTCATCTCCGCCACGTCGCCCGCGGCGTAGACGTCCTCGACGTTCGTCCGGCCGTACTCGTCGGTCGCGATGGCTCCCGTCTCGCCCAGTTCGATCCCCGCCTGTTCGGCCAGTTCCGCGTTCGGGACGACGCCCGCGCCGACGAGCGCCGCGTCGACCGGGACCGTGCCGTCGTCCGTCTCGACGGCCTCGATCGCCCCGTCGCCGGCGAGTCGCTCGACGCGCGTCGAGAGGCGGACGTCGACGCCCTGCTCGCGCAGGTGATCGCCCACGGCCTCGCCGACGCTCTCGCCGAAGGTCGCCAGGACCTGTGGCAGCATCTCGAACACCGTCACGTCGAGTCCGTGGGCGTCGAAGGCCTCGGCCATCTCGATGCCGACGTAGCCGCCGCCGATGACCGCCACGCGGTCGAGGTCCTCGCTTTCGACGCACGCTTTGATCTCCGCGCCGGCGTCCATGCTGTGCAGGGTGAACACGCCCTCCAGATCGAGGCCGTCGATCGGCGGCTCCAGCGCCCGCGCGCCGGTCGCGATCAGCAGGTCGCCGTAGGACTGCTCGTAGGTCTCCTCGTCGCTCCGGACGGTGACCGTCCTGGCGTCGGTGTCGATCGCGATCCCCTCGTGGCCCATCCGCAGGTCGATGTCCCGCTCCTCGATGAACCGTTCGGGCGGTACCGCGACCAGATCCTCCAGTGACTCGATCTCGCCTTTGACGTAGTAGGGGAGCCCGCAGGCACCATACGAGACCCAGTCACCGCGCTCGAGGACGATTATCTCGCGATCTGGGGCCGCTCGCCTGGCCTTGCTCGCCGCGCTCATCCCCGCCGCGTCGCCGCCGACGATCAGGAACGGTTCGGACATACTCCCACGTTCACTCCGCCGACGCTAAAGTATTGTGTTGCTCACGCAATTCTACCCGACCTGCGGCGGGCAAGTGTCGGCCGGCCCAGTCCAACCTGTGAAAACGGCCGCCAACACAGCGCTTAGGCGTCCCCGCACGAATAGAGTACATCCATGAGTGAAACCGCGACTACCGGCGGTCCGTCGACCGCTGATGATCCGTCGATCACGTTGTACCGGCTCCAGGCCTGTCCGTTCTGCGAGCGCGTCGTTCGAAAGCTCCACGAGTACGACCTCCCCTTTCGCTCGCGCTTCGTGGAGCCGATGCACTCCGAGCGCGACGTGGTCAAGCGAATCAGCGGTCAGCGCGCCGTCCCGGCCATCATCGACGCGAACACCGGCGTGACGATGTCCGAGAGCGCCAATATCGTCGAATATCTCGACCGGACCTACGGGGAGGCGGCGTGAATGGATCTCGAGTTCGACGTCGTCGATCTCGGCGACGCGGGGCATCCACAGGTCGGAGAGCAGGCCCCGGAGTTCGTTCGCCCGCTCGTGAACGACGAGTACTGGGAAGACGTCGCGCTGTCGGAGTTGACCGCGGAGGGACCGGTGCTGCTCGTGTTCTATCCGATGGACGGGAGCTTCCCGGCGACGTACGTCTGGAACGAACTCCGGGACCGCGCGTGGGACGAGACGTACGACGTGACGATCGTCGGGCTGTCGATCTCCTCGCCGTACGAGCACAAAACGCTCATCGAGGATCGCGAGATCCCGTATCGCCTGTTCAGCGATCCGCAGAACGGTGTCGCCGAGTCCTACGGGATCGTCCACGACCTCGATGGCATGGCCGGCGTCAGTGAGCCACGACCCGCCGTGTTCCTCCTGGAGGAGGACCGGACGGTGCAGTACGCGTGGGTGGCCCGGGAGTGGCCTGATCTGCCTGACTACGACGCCATCGAAGACGCGCTGGCCGAACACTGATAGCGGTCGGACGGTCACCTGAGCGACCCTCATACGGATTATTGTACCGATTTACTGTTTCGACCGCCCGCGGTCGATGCGGACGGGACGTACAATAATTCACGTCAGAGTTCGATCGCCCGGAGCGAATCCGTTCGACCGCAATACGGACACTGGAAGTCGGAAACGCCGACGTCGTCGGGCATCTCGTAGGTGTAGTGCAACTCGAACATGTCCAGCTCACAGTCGTTGCTCTCACACACGACTTCGAGAGTTGCGGGCATACCCGTGCCTAGTGATGCAGTGGGATAAAACCGCCACTACGGGACGAAACCGCCACTACCAGGACGGAGCAGCGAGTACACCCACCCATGCAAGACGTGACAGTGGTCGTGCCCGCCTACAACGAAGCGGGGCGGATCGGACCGGTCGTCGACGAACTGACCGGGGAGTATCGCGTGCTGGTCGTCGACGACGGCTCGACCGACAGGACCGCAGCCGAGGCCCGCGAGGCGGGTGCGGCGGTCGTCGTACAGCCGACCAACCGGGGATATATCGCGGCGCTGAAACGCGGCTTCCGGGAAGCCGAGACCGAGATCGTGGTGACCTACGACGCCGACGGCGAGCACCGTCCGGAGGACGTCCGGCGAGTCGCCGAACCGATCGAGACACACGATCTGGACCTCGTGTTGGGCGCGCGCTCACACATCCCACGCCCGTCCGAGCGGCTTCTCAACCGTCTCACGCGGCTGAAAGTACCCGTCAGTGACTCCGGGACGGGATTGCGGGCACTCCGGCGTGACCTGGCTATGGAACTCGAACTCGACACGGTCTGTACGTGCGGGACGCTCGTCCTGGAAGCGACTGCGAAGGGGGCGCGGATCGGCGAAGTCTCCATCGAGACTCGCGAGATCGAGAAGCCGCGGTCGATCGCGTGGGGCCACGGCCGGCAACTGCTGCACGTCCTGCGATATCTCCGACGCGTATGACTCACCGGTCGCCGATCGTCTCGCCGGCGACCTGCCGACCCTCGGGCGTCAGCGCGACCTCGGTCCGCTCGCGCTCGACCTCGATGACGTCGTATTCGAGCAGTCGGTCGAAGATCTCTTCGACGCGTTCGACGTCTCGGTCCACGAATTCCGGGATGTCGAACGGCGAGACGCCCGAGTGCAGTGCCATGATGACCTGCTTTTCGACGCCGTCCAGGTCGAGGTTCGCGCGGTGGCGCTCGACACCTTCCTCGAGGAGCGCGCCGATAACTGCCGTGTGGTGAGGTTCACCGGTTAGATGCGTCTCGACGCTCCGGCCGTCTTCGGTGTGTTCGACCTCGTAGACGGTGCGGTCCCGGTCGTCGATCGTTCGCTCGTCGGTCCCGACGTCGCCGATGTCGTCCCGATCGATCGTCACTTTCTGCCCGTCGGCCATCGCGAGTCGGATCGCCTCTTCGGAGATCTTGACCTTCGCTTTCGTCCACTCGACGTTCTGGACGACCCCGCCCTCGACAGCCGGGTGCTGGACGAGCAGAATGCCGTTGTTGAGCGAAGCTTTGTACAGTGCCGTCTCGAACGTGCTCTGATCAGGCGCCGAGACGAGAAAGACCGTGCCGTCGGTCCGAAGTGCCGTGTAACTCCCTTCCACCGCTGCGGCCTGGTTGACGTCGAAGCGGTCGTTGACCTGCTCGAGGGCGTCGATGTCGATCGAGCGCTTCTCGTCGCCGATCAACACGACTCGGTCGGTCGTCAGGACGACTCGACAGGCGTTCCAGCCGGCGTCGCGGATCTCCCGGCCGTCCTTGACGGCCTGCATGAACTGCCCGCGCTCGTCGTAGAGTTTGTGTTCGCCCTCGCTCATGGCAAGACAGTCGATCGCGTCAGATCGACCCGCGTGCGTATTAGTTAGTGCACGCCGGATTAGGGTTTTCGGCCGTCACTCGACACAGATCACTCGCGGACGGCTCTGGTCTGCAGACGCAGCGATCGGCGAGGCAAACGCCAGGCGTTTCCGAACGCACGGTAGTCAGGCCGACAGCGAAGACGGACTGTCGGCGTACATCGAGTAGGTGACGATCACGAACCCGGCCGCGACGAGCGCCGCACTCGCGCTGGCGGCGTGGACGGTCTTCCCGACGCCCAGCGCGATGAGCACGCCACCCAGCAGGGCGCCGAGTGTGACGAGCGTAAGTCCACCGAATAGCGCTCCGAGCGAACGCGACTGTCGCCGCTGGTAGGCCCGGTACGACAACGTGGCGAGTACCCCACTACAGACGAAAATGACCGTCTCAGCCGCAACGAAAAGCGACGTGCTTCCGTACATATACCAGTCGGCTCGACGTAGGATTCGAGTGACAATATATACTGATCGTATTACCACGAAACGAGAATACCACACCTCGAAACACCGCCGTCCTGGACGGAGTGATCGCTGTCAGTCGACGCCGAATTGACTGCCACGGAGAAACGGTCGCACCTGTATACAGTTACGACGGCCAACTATTACCCCTGGGTATACAGCGAATAGACGATGACAGCGAATCCAGCCGCCGTGAGACCGCTTTCGATGGCCAGACTCACGCCGATCGAGATGTCGTGAAGGAGGACGTTCGTCACACCCGCCAGTAACGACCCCATCGTCACGAGTCCGAAGCCGATCGCCAGTGCCCGCAGTGCCGGGGAACCGGTTCGCCTGTACGCACGATACGACAGATACGTGATGAGGCCGCCGAGAAGCAGCGTCAGCGTCTTGAAAGCGATGGCGCTGGGCGGGAGTGTGAACGTGTGTGGGCTCATGTTTCTTTGCGCACCTCCGACCAGAGGTTTTCCAGGCGCTCGTCGGCCGTCCGCGCACGACGGGCGATCGAGACGTCGAACTCGAGATTGTCCGTAACGCCGATGATAACTTCCTTGAAATCGAGTTCGTACGTGCTCGCGTGCTGGCCGTCCGGGCGGATCTCGACACCTTCGCTCAGCAGGGACGCTTCGGTCAGCAACTCCAGTTTCCGGTAGGTCGTCGATAGCGGAATGTCACTCGCGTCGGAGATCTCGCTGGCAGTCATCGGTTCGTCGAGTTCACTGATGATCGCCCTGCATTCGGGGTCGTCGAGTGCATCGAGCACGTCCTGAAGGTCGGGAGCGTCCTCGTCCGCGAACGGGTCACGGACCATTTCACCCGATCATACAACACTCATCGGTTTAACGGCACCGACATCCGGTGCACGGAACTCCCGCCACATCAGGGCGGCTCTTATATGCCGTGACTTCGAAAGCGTGAGTATGCGAAACGCAGGCCCGGGCCCGGACCGCGGTGTTTCTGAGCTCACCAGCGCCCTCACCCTGGTCGGGATCGCTCTCGTGATCGTCGTCGCTATCGGGTCGAGCGTTCTTTTCCTCGGAGAGAGCCAGTCCGGTCCAGAAGCGCAATTCGGCTTCGATTACAGGGACGAGAGTCAGCGCCTGCTGGTGGCCTACGAGGGTGGCGATACGTTCACAGCCGGGAACGTGTCCATACAGGGGCCGAACGACGCGTCGGCGCGCTGGTCGGAGCTTACCGGCACCGATCCGTCAGCGACCATCCAGCAGGGGCTTCCGGCCCCAGTCACCGAAGGCGGTGCGTACGGACGGCCAGTCAACCCGGACGACTCGATCCGCGTCGTCTACATCAATCCTGAAACCGGGGAAGCGACCGTCCTCGATACGTGGAACGGGACGGATCCGTTCTAGCCTTTGATATTGCAGACCGGATACGTCCGGGCGACCTTATCCCCGATCCCGAGCGCGTCCGAGACGTTCACGACCTCGTCGACGTCCTTGTAGACGCCGGGTGCTTCCTCGGCGACCGTCGCGCCGCTGTTTGCCTTGACGTAGACGTGTTGCTGATCTCTGAGTTCGTCCTGAACGTCCTCGCCCCAGTAGGTGTTTTTCGCCTCCGTGCGAGACATCAGTCGCCCCGCGCCGTGGGCGGTCGAGCCGAACGTCTCCGCGAGCGACTGCTCGCCCCCGCGAAGCACGTAGCTGCCCGCGCCCATACTCCCGGGAATGAGGATCGGCTGGCCGACGTCGGCGTAGGCCGGCGGTAGTTCCGGGCGACCGGCCGGGAACGCCCGCGTCGCGCCCTTGCGGTGGACGTACAGTTCCTGATCCTCGCCATTGATCTCGTGGACCTCTTTTTTCGCGATGTTGTGTGCCACGTCGTAGAGCAGCTCCATCTCCATTTCTTCCCAGGATCGATCGAAGACGTCCTCGAAGACTTCGCGGGTTCGGTGCATGATCAACTGCCGGTTGACCCACGCGAAGTTGATCGCCGCACACATCGCCCCGTAGTACTCCTCAGCCAGTTGCGAGCCGGCGGGCGCGGCAGCCAGTTCCTTGTCCGGCAAACGATTGAGCAGCCCCTGGTGAGTCTGTTCGATCTCCCGGAGGTAGTCCGTACAGACCTGATGGCCCAGTCCGCGCGAGCCACAGTGGATCAGTACGACGATCTGGTCCTCCCGGAGTCCGAACTCCGCGGCGACGTCCTCCCGGAAGATGTCTGTCACCCGCTGGACCTCCAGGAAGTGGTTCCCCGATCCGAGCGAGCCGACCTGTTCTTTCCCGCGGTCTTTGGCCTTCTGCGAGACCGCACCCGCGTCGGCCTCGGGCCGCTTGCCCTCGTCCTCGCAGTGTTCGAGATCGTCGGGCACGGCGTACCCCTGCTCCAGCGCCCACTCCATCCCGTCTTCGAGGATCGCCTCGATGTCGCCTCTCGTCCCCTCGAAGACCCCGCCGCCGCCCAGTCCCGACGGGATCGCGTCGAACAGCGCGTCGACGAGCTCCTCCTCGCGGCCCCGAACGTCCTCGTATCGCAGATTTGTCTTTAATAGCCTTACTCCGCAATTTATATCGTAACCAACTGCGCCAGGGGAGATGCAGCCGTTCTCTGAGTCGATGCCGGCGACGCCGCCGACCGGGAAGCCGTAGCCCTGGTGGCCGTCGGGCATGCAGACGGCGTACTTCTGGATCCCGGGGAGGTGCGTCGTGTTCTTCAACTGTTCGAGCGTCTTGTCGTCGCTGATCTCTTCGAGCAGCGATTCGCTGGCCAGCACCCGCGCGGGGACGTTCATCTCGCCCTCGCGGGGGATCTCCCAGACGTACTCTCGGACCCGCTGCAGGGTGATGTTTCCGGCCTCGTAGGTCTTCATACGCGACTATCGGCGCGCCAGCACAAAGAAAGGTACCCGGTTTCCAGGATCGCGGCTATCCGGAGCGCCTCTCCGCTTTGCCGCTCGGCGTGGTCTTCCGTTCGGGCTCGACGGACGATTCGAGCCAGCTGTCGACCGACAGCGGTCCGCCGCCCAGCGTGAACACCGCGGAGGCGAGCCCGAACATCGTGATGTGTGCGAGCACGGGATCGTCGGGCAGGGCGAACAGCGTGATCGTGAAGAGGACGAACGCTCCCGCCGCGGTCGCGCGAGTCAACAGCCCGAGGAGCAGCGCGATCCCGAAGGCGATCTCGGCCAGACCCGCGCCGACGACCCACACGCCGGGATCGACCGGAACAACCGCCGTAAGATTGTACTTGTCGACGACCGCCAGCCCCGGTCCGGGCCGGAGCAGTTTCTCGCCGAGCCCGAGCAACACGAACGTCGCCCCGAGGCCGATCCGGAGGACCGTGGGAACGTACGCGGTGTAGGGGTCGAATCGCCGTCGGAACTGCCCGGCCCACCGATGAACCGGATCGATTCGACTGTAGTACGTTCCCGGGGAACTGGCGACGCGCTCGAGCAGGTGATCGGCGCTCGGCCGACCGCCGCCGAGCAGCGCAATCGCGATAAAGCCCGGCACGTATTCGAGCGCGAGGACCGCCGTCGGGAACGCGATCACCGAGCCGGCGTACGTCGCCAGCCCGATCAGCGCGACCGCCCGCGTCGCCAGGCCGAACAGCAGGAAGAAACCGATTCCGATCAGCAGCACGCGAGCCTCGGCCTGCAGGGCCGGCCCGAGCAGATCGGCCGTCCGCACGCTCGGGCTAAAGAGATAGCCGATAAAACCCGCACCGACCAGCGGGAGACCGAGGCTCAGCCGGAGCATCCATGGGACGTACGTGAGATACTCCTGCAGTGCCGACTGAAGCACCTCGAAGTCGGGAATCGTCGGCCGGACCCACAGATACGCGCCGACGCCAGCGACGGCGAGCAACCCCGTCGTGCCGAACAGGAGTGCGTTCACCGGATCGGTCAGCACCTCGATGGTGAACTCAAGGCCGTCGTCCGGGTAGTCTTCGGTGACGTATCTGACGTGGGCTGTGGCCGGGCGAATGGCCGTCCACAGCAGCACGACGGCCGCAAACGCCAGTCCGGACCGTCGAACTGCCTTTCGAATCTTGATCATAGTGAGCGGTATATGGATTGCGTAGACTTAAGCGCGCGTTCGTCGGAAGTGGGAGACGCGCGCCCGGGAGGTCACGGTGCCACGAGTTCGATCGGATGCGGTACGTCCTGTTTCATCAGATCCGTCAGCTGGTCGTGACAGGACGTGCCGCTGGCGACGATCGTCCGGCCCTCGGCTTCGGGCGTCGAGAACTGCTCGCGCAACTCCTCGCCGACCGCCATGCTCACGTCGTAATATTGCTGTTTGAAACCGAACGAACCGGCCATGCCACAGCACTCGACGTCCGACGTGACGAGGTCGTAGCCGAGTTCCTCCAGGACGGCTTCGGTGTGGGCCGCCAGCCCCAGCGTCCGCTGCTGACAGTGGCCGTGGTAGGCAATCTCCGTTCCGTTTCCGTCTCTCAGGGCGTCGGCGTCGGCTCCGTTCTCCAGCAGGCCGTAGACGTACTCGAGAATCTCGTAGCTGTTCTCCGAGAGCTGTTCGTACGTCTCCGCGTCGAGCAGCCGTCCGTAGTCGTCCCGGAGCATCGCCAGGTCGCTCGGCTCGACGATCACGACGTCCCGGCCGTCCTCGACGTGCGGGAGCAACTCATCGGCGACGCGCTCGCCGTGGCGCGTCGCGGTCGCGACCATGCCCTGTGAGAGCGCGGCACGGCCGCTCTCGGTCACGTCGGCGACCTCGACGTCGACGTTCAGGGCTTCCAGCGCCCGGATCGCAGCCTTCCCGCGCTCGACGTGCATGTAATTGGTGTACGTATCCGCCATGAAGACGACCTCGCGGTCGGGATCGGCCGGCCCGTCCCGCTCGCTGGCCCACTTCTTGAGCGTTTCGCGGCTGAACTGTGGCATGTCGCGGCGCTGATCGACGCCCAGGAGCCGCTCGGCGATCCAGCGATTGGGGCCGAAGCTGGCCAGCCTGTTCGAGACCGGCGCGAAGAGGCTACCGAGCTTCGCGACGGTGACGAAATTCCCGAAGAACCGCTTCTGGAGACTCATACCACCTTCCTCGGCGTCAGGCGTCAGCCCATCGACCAGGAAGTCGTAGGAGTGATCCTCAGCACCGCGGTTGATCCGATCCCGGACCACCGTGTTGATCCAGGGGATGTCGATCCCGACCGGGCAGGCCTCGACGCAGCGCGAACAGCCGGTACAGAGGTCGACGAACTCCTCGCTGCTATCCAGGCCGTGGACGCCGGTCTCCCAGCCGCCGGCGATCCCGCCGGTGTAGGTCTCGCCGCCGAACTCGTGGCCGCCGACCTGCTGGAAGTTCGCACACGTGTTGGCACATGCCGAGCACCGGATGCAGTACAGCGTTTCGCGCAGCTGTTCGTCCTCGCGCATGGCCATGCGGCCGTTGTCGATCAACACGAGGTGGAAGTCGCGGTCGTCACTACCCTCGAGTTCGTCCTCGCCGAAGGTCGCCGTTTCGACCGGTGGCGTGAGCAGCGATATGTAGGCGGTGATGTCCTGGCCGGTGCCCGAACGGCCGATCAATTCGACAAACGGCTGGAGATCCTCGACGCTGGGGACGATCTTCTCGACGCCGGCGACCGCGACGTGCCGGTCCGTGGCGGTGACAGTCTTGCGGGCGTTGCCCTCGCTGGTGACGAGCATCATCGACCCACTGTCGGCGGTGAGGAAATTCGCCCCAGTCATGCCCACGTCGGCGTTCTCGAAGGCATCGGCCAGGTACTCGCTGGCGAATGCAGTGAGGTCCTCCGGCGTGTCGAGCGGTCGGTCGGGGTCGAACTGTTCGCGGAACAGCTCGGCGATCGACTCGCGGGACTTGTGGATCGCCGGCGCGACGAGGTGGCTCGGTGCCTCGTCGGCGACCTGCAGGACCCACTCCCCGAGGTCGGTCTCGACGACGTTCGCACCCTCTGCTTCGAGGTGCTCGTTGACCTCAATCTCCTCGGTGGTCATCGACTTGCTCTTGACGACCGTCTCGTCGGATTCGACCAGCGACGCGATGTACTCGTTCGCGTCGGCCTCGTCCTCGGCGAGATAGACCGTCCCGCCGTTTGCTTCGATGGTTTCGGTGAGCTGATCGATCAGTTCCGGAAGCCGTTCGATGGCGTCTTCCTTGATCCGGCGTGCCTCGTCTTTCAGCTCCTCGTAGTTCTCGAGATCCGCAACGGTGTCGTATCGTCCCTGGTTGAAGCCCCGCGTGTTCTCCCGGACGGAGGCACCTTCGGCGGCCATCGTCTCCCGGATCTGTGCGGCTTTCGCCCGCTTGGACTTGCGACTCATTTGACGATCACCACGTGTACGTCACTCGGTCCGTGGACGCCGCGGACCAGCGCGCCCATGTCGGCGGTAGCGCTCGGTCCGGTCGCGATGATCGCGTTCCCACCAGTCTCGCGCAGCCGGGGTCCGAGTTCGGCGAACGCGTCGCTCATGGAGTCGACGATGTCCTCCAGCCGGACGACAGCGACGTGGGTGTCGGCGTAGAGACTCACGGGCTCGGTCTCGGGAGGTTTCGATTCGACCACGACGCTCCCGTACTCCACGATCCCGAGCGTCGCCGCCGTGACGCCGGTACTGGCTGCTTTGACCCCGTCAGATCGCTCCGCACGTGGGATCGACTCGGGAAGAGAGACGTCCTCGAAGGGGAACGGAACGCCGACGATAGGTTCGGGGAACCGTTCTAGCTCCCCGGGAAGTTCGTCAGTAGTCGTCAGCGTCCAGCCGACGTCGAGTTCCTCGAGCGCCGCCGTGAACTGGTTCACAGTCGCGTCGCCAGCAGTCGTTGCCATTGAGCGCGGTTTCGGCTCAGTCAGTCTATGCGTGTTGAAACGGGCAAGACTCTCCGAGACATCGGACGGACACGTCGAGGGGCCAAATCCTCGTATACTCGCCTGCCCTAACACACGCAAATGCCCAACGCAGCACCGTTCGAGGAACACACCGACCGGTACGAGGCGTGGTTCGACGAATACGAGGCGGTCTACGAGTCCGAACTGAACGCGCTCGATCGGCTGCTCGACGACGGGCGGGCGCTCGAAGTCGGCGTCGGTAGCGGCCGGTTCGCGGCACCGCTCGGGATCGACATCGGTGTCGACCCCACCATCGGGATGCTTCAGCGCGCGCGTCGACGAGAGATAGATGTCGTCCGTGGCGTCGCCGAGCAGCTGCCCTTTGCCGAGGAGACGTTCGAGACTGTGCTGCTGGTGACGACGATCTGTTTCGTCGAGGACGTCCCGGCGACGCTCGCGGAGGCCAGACGGGTGCTCGCCCCGGACGGCGATCTCGTGCTCGGCTACGTCGATAGACACAGCCCCGTCGGCGAAATATACGAGCAACACAAAGAGGAGAGCCCCTTCTACAGAGACGCGACGTTCGTCTCGACCGATCAGCTCCGCGGCGCGCTGCTCGATGCGGGGTTCACTGACTTCGAGATCGTCCAGACCGTCTTCCGGTGGATCGACGAGGTCGACGAGCCCGAGCCGGTCGAACCGGGGTACGGAGACGGCTCGTTCGTCGTGATCAAGGCGCGTCGATAGCACAAACGACGGCGGTAGGTGGAGCGTCGACAGTGCAGTCGGCGGCGTGGGTGGCGCGTCGATAGCACAATCGACGGCGTACGTTTTATGCCACGGCACGAGTTATAGGGCAACATGGTCCAGTGTGAGATGTGCGGGAAGGAGACGAATTCACCGAACACCGTCAAGATCGAAGGCGCGGAGCTCCAGGTCTGCGACGAGTGTGCGGAGTTCGGGACCGAAGTGAAGACACAGCAGTCGAGCACGAGCACGAAATACTCGACCGGCTCGTCCGGATCGAGCAGTTCCAGCGGATCGACGTCCGGCTCGACCGGCGGAGCGAGCGGCTCGAGTTCGTCGAGGAGTTCAGGCGGTGGCGGGCGTCGCCGCGATATGTTCGACGAGATGGACGAGGTGGCACAGGATTACGACAACCGTATCCGATCGGCTCGCGAATCGGCCGGACTCAGCCAGGAAGACCTCGCGAAAAAACTCAACGAGAAAGCGAGCCTGATCCGCAAGCTCGAACACGGTGAGGTCCTTCCCAGCGACGACGTACAGCGAAAGCTCGAACGCGAACTCGGGATCGATCTCTCGGCAGGGTCGACGCCTGACGAAGACACCGAATGGGAAGGCGGCTCCGCGAGCGGCGAGTACACGCTCGGTGACGTCGTCGAACGCAAAGACTAGTACCGTCGGACGTTCCGGCGGCCGCTACCTGATCAGGTCGTCCTCGGAAAGGTCTTCGGAGAGTTTGTCTAACTTCGATTCGAGGCGCTCGATCTCGGCTTCGAGTTCGGCGTAGCGATCGCTCTCGCGCAGTGCTGACTGCGGTTTTTCGACCTGGAGGACGTTACGCTTGAGCTTCTTCGAGGTCAGCTCCTGTAAGCGCTCGCTGTACTCGGTGATCGTCAACAGCCGGTCGACGACATCCAGCAGCGCGTTTTTGCTGACGGGCTTGACCAGATAGTCGTCGACGCCGAGATCGATGATATCGAAGTCCGGATCGACGGCAGTGACCATCGCAACCCGGCAATCGTAGCCGTCCTCTTCGATCGCCGCGAGGACTTCGTTACCGGAGACGACCGGCATCCGACGGTCGAGCAAGACGACGTCGATATCCTCGGCGAGCATCTCGATCGCTTCCCGACCGCTGTAAGCCGTCCGAACGTCGTACCTGTCGCTCAGATAATCCGTATAGAGGTCGGCAAGGTGCTGTTCGTCTTCGACGACGAGTACCGTCCCTCGGTCCACAGGCGCAGTGCTCACAGGTCCACCGTACGGCAAGTCGTTGTGCCCTCTTCTTAACCTTTCCTTCGCAGTTCGAGAGAAAACTCGAAATCTATTTTCCACAGGCCTGAGAAGGTTCATTTGGAATGTTCGTTCTTGTCAACCTGAAGACGTATCCGTGCGATCCGATCGAAGTGGCGCAAGCGGCCGCCGATGTCGCCGACGACAGCGGCGTCCGGGTCGGTGTCGCACCCCAGGCGGCGCATCTCGAAGCCGTCGCCGAGACCGGCGTCGAGACCTGGGCTCAGCACGTAGATCCCATCGACTACGGCAGCAACACCGGCCACACGCTCGCCGAAACTGTCGCCGAGGCCGGCGCAGACGGAACGTTGGTCAACCACTCCGAACACCGGCTGAAACTCGCTGACATCGACGGATCGGTCCAGGCCGCCGAGCGCGCTGGCCTAGAGACGGTCGTCTGCGCCAACAACCCCGAGCAGATCGGCGCAGTGACGGCACTCGGCCCTGACGCGGTCGCCGTCGAACCGCCGGAACTGATCGGCGGGGACGTTTCCGTCGCGACGGCCGACCCGGACATCGTCACCGACGCTGTCGACGCAGCCGCCAACGTCGACGAAGACGTCGAAGTCTTCTGTGGTGCCGGCATCTCCAGCGGCGACGACGTCGACGCAGCAGGCGACCTCGGTGCCAGCGGCGTCCTGCTGGCGAGCGGTGTCGCCAAAGCCGACGATCCCCGCGCCGTCCTCGAAGACCTCGTCGATCCGCTGGTCTGATAGACGTCTCTGTCGTCCGTTTTCCGTTTTTTCGGGCCGTGCAAGTTCGCCGGTAGAATTAAGTATGTGTGACACTCACACACATTTGGAACCTCGTTCCGTGGGGTTCCCGACGGGAACCACCGTCGTGAACGTCCGGAATTGGCATCGTCGACGAACCGCGCGGCCCCGGCGGCGGACTGGCCACCACGCCGCCGGGCTTCGCCGATCCGCTTCTACGGTAATCCCTATAACGGCCGAGCCATAGCCTCAGGTATGCCTGACCGAGGCCGCCTGCCCGGGACCGATCGCCGCCCCGAGCAAGTGGTCTGTCACGTGGACATGGACTGCTTTTACGCGGCCTGCGAGCGGCTGCGCGAGCCCGAACTCCGCGGCGAGCCGCTCGTGGTCGGGATGGGATACGAGGACGGCGACGACCACGGCGCGGTCGCCACGGCGAGTTACGAGGCTCGGGAGTTCGGCGTCGAGAGCGCGATGGCCATCTCGGAGGCACTGGAGTTGCTACCCAGGAAGGCCGTCGCTGCCGACGATCCGGAGATAGATCCCGCGGAGGCGGGCTACTACCGGCCGGTCGACATGGACTACTACGAGTCGATCGCCGAGGACGTCAAGGCGATCTTGCACGACAGCGCCGATGTCGTCCGGGAGGTCAGCATCGACGAGGCCTATCTCGACGTGACCGATCGCACCGACTGGGACAGCGTCGATGGATTCGCCCGCGAGCTGAAAGACCGGATCGAATCCGAGGTGGGCGTCGTCGCCAGCGTCGGCGCGGCACCGACGATGAGCGCCGCCAAGATCGCCAGCGACGCCGACAAACCCGACGGGCTGGTCGTCGTCGAGCCCGGCGAAGTGCGGGGCTTCCTGGGACCGCTAGACGTCGAAGCTGTCCACAACGTCGGCCCCGTCACCGCTCGCGAGCTTCGCGAGATGGAGATCGAAACCGCGGGAGATCTGGCCGCAGCCGATCCCGACCGGCTGGCGGGTCACTTCGGCGAGCGTGGACGGGAGATCTACCGGTTCGCCCGCGGCGAGGACGCCCGCGAAGTCACCCCCCGGGACGATCCGAAGAGCTTCTCGCGGGAATCGGCGTTCTCCGGACCCGTTGAGGACGCCGACCGAATCCGCGAGCGCGTGCGGACTCTCGCCGCTGCAGTGGCCGACCGCGCCCGCCGCGAGGACGCACTCTATCAGACGATCGGGATCAAGGTCGTGACGCCGCCGTACGACGTGCACACGCGCGCCCGATCGCTCTCCGGCCCCGTGGACGATCCCGAACTGGTCGAGGCGATCGCGACGGACCTGCTCGCGGAGTTCGGCGACGCACGCGTCCGCAAGGTCGGCGTCCGCGTCTCGAAGCTCTCTTTCACCGATCGCGAACAGGTCAGTCTCGACGGGTTTGGCGACGGAAGCGAAACGGAGAACGATCGATCCCACCACACCCCGGAGAACACGCGTGACAGCGGTCAGTTGACTCTGGCGGACTTCCGCTGATCAGCGCTCCGCAAGTGGCGTCCACGAGCGGTTGGTTTCGCCGACGTACTCCGATTCAGGACGGATCAGCCGGTTGTTTTCGAGCTGTTCGAGCGCGTGGGCCATCCAGCCGCCGACCCTGGAGACACCGAACGTCGCGGGGAACAGCTCCTGTGGAACCCCGACGCCGTACAACAGTGCCGCCGTGTAGAACTCGACGTTTGTCGCCAGTTCCCTGTCGGGCTTGTATTCGGAGAGGAGGTCGACGACGACGTCCTCGAAGTCGTCGATGGTCTCGAAGAAATCGTCGTCCCCGTCGTAGAACTGCTCGGCAGCCGAAGAGAGCACCGACGCACGCGGGTCGCGTACCCGATAGATCCGGTGACCGAAGCCCATCAGCCGTTCGCCAGCGTCCAGTTTCTCTCGAACGTAGGCTTCGGGATCGCCCGACTCGTGAACGTCCTTGAGCATGTCCAGCACGGGGCCGGGAGCGCCTCCGTGGAGCGGTCCCTTCAGCGTCCCGACCGCGGCCGTCGCCGCCGAGACGACGTCGGATTCGGTCGAGACGACCACTCGCGCCGTGAACGTCGAGGCGTTGAGTCCGTGATCGACGACAGCGTTGAGATACGTTTCGAGCCCACGAACCGCGCTCTCGTCCGGTCGCTCGCCGGTCAACATGTAGAGATAGTTCGCCGCGTGGCCGAGATCGGGGTCTGGGGCGATCGGGTCGTTGCCCTCGCGATACCGCCAGTACGCCGCGACAATCGTCGGGAACGTGGCGACGACCCGCAGCGCGTCGGATTCGGGGTCGCCGTCCTCAGTGCCGAGATTCGCCGCCGCAGCCCCCACCCGGAGCGCGTCCATCCCCGGTTTCTCCTCGTCCGCGGCCCGCTGTAGGACCGCCAGCACTTCCTCGCTGACCTCCCGTCGTGCGGCCAGATCCGCACGGAACTCGGACAGTTCTTCGGCGTCCGGAAGCCGATCGTAAAAGAGCAGATGCAGCGTCTCCTCGAACGTGGCGTTGTCGGCCAGTTCCTCGACGGGAAACCCCCCAATCGTCAGTTCGCCGGCCTCGCCGTCCATCATGCTCAGGCGTGTTTCTGCGACGGCAACGCCGTCGAGTCCCCGATTAACTCCAGTCATGCTACGTTGTTTCAGGGCCGGCGATAAATGTGTCTCGGGTTCGATTCGGTTTCTGTGCTATCTCCCCGCCCCGGCCGCTCTCCCGCTAGTCCAGCCCGTTTTCGAGGTTTTCGAGCAGTTTGCCGACGAACAATCCCATCCGCGGCGCGATCGCGTTGGGATCGTCAGATGGCGTCTCGGCCGGGTGGGCGGCCAGCGTCTCCACGAACCGCTCGCCGTGCGTCATCGTCTGGAGCATGTCTACCACGTCCACGATCAGCCCTTCGTCTGAGGTGTCCATTTCGGGGTGACGTCGCTTCTCGGCGTCCGTATACTGGATCGTCCAGGCCGGCCCGCCGACGATATCCACGATGTCCTCGGCCGGACCGATCTCCAGTCGCTCCTCGTAGCCGACGTACACGATTCCGTCTTCGACGAATGTCTCGTAGCGTGTCATTGGTCGCGAGCGGAGCGCGTCACTCTCAACCCGACGACGTCCCGCTCTATTTTTCGGGTACGTGCTAGTTCGTCGGCAACAAACAAAGTATTTGACCTGCTGATCAGGTCGTCACCACTCTATCTGGCCTGCTGACAGGGAGTTGTCGCGCTAACGCTGGTCAGGTAGTCGTCACTCCTCCCCGCGGTGCTCTGCAAGGGCCTCCTCGATGGAGAGTTCGCCAACGGCAACTCGACGAGCGAGCGCCTCGTCGATCGCCCGGTTCGTCTCGCTCTCCTCCCGCGAGCGATCCTTGATCCGCTGGATTTCTCCCGCTGTGGGCTCGACGTCCCGGGAATCGACGGGTTCGCCCTCCATGCGGGCGATGTTTGCCGCCGCCAGCACGTCCCCCATCCCGCGCGCGCCGGCCCCGAGATACGGAGTCGTACCGGTCTCGTCGACCAGCTCGATCGGCGCATCGATGTCGTCGATGATCCGCGCGCCGACCAGCCGCGCGCCGTCGCCGATCCGCACCACCGGATCGATCGCGTCTTCGACCTCGCGAGCGACGACCTCGGCGGCCTCCTGAGCAGGCACCTGGAAGGCTGCGACGACGACGCCGCCCGTGAGGACGGCGATCCCGGGCCTCTCGCCGGGATCGATACCGACGATCGTCCGGCCGTCGCCACTCCGGAGCCGGGCGAGGGCGTCCTCAACTGCTCGACGCGGCGTCTCCGGGTCGGCCGTCACGATCGGCACGTCCGCGGGTGCGTCGACCGACTCTTCGGGGCCGACGATGGCCAGCGACGTCCGATCCGGCAGCGGATCGTCGGCCTCGATGGTCGTGAACTCGACGTTGCGGTCACGCAACGCCTGGACGACCCCGTGATAGACTTCGAAATCGGCTGTAGCGACGACTATCACACCGTTCCCTCGTCTCTAGACACGACGCGTCCGAAGTAAAACCCACCGACAGAGCGTCACCGCGACGCCGGGATTTACCGTTCTAGACGTCCAATGAAAGAACATGGCCCGATACGTCGGCGTCGACTGGGCGTCGCGCGGCTGGTTGACCGTCGCCACGGACGGCGACGACTGGACGGCGAGCATGCACCCGTCGATGCACAGCGTCTGGCTCACCTACCGCGACGCGGCGGCGATTCTGGTCGACGTGCCGATCGGGCTCCCCGAAACCCGGCGCAGGGAGTGTGATCGAGCAGCGAAAGCGTTCCTCGGAGATCGGTCAAGTAGCGTCTTCTGGACGCCGTGTCGCGCGGCCGTCGAAGCCCCGACCTACGAGCAGGCCAGACGGGCCAACGAGGACTGTCGTGGGGATGGTCTCTCGAGCCAGGCGTGGGGACTGATCCCGCGCATTCAGGAAGTCGATCGGCTCCTCCGTGACGAGGTCGACGCGGAGACGACGATCCTCGAATCCCACCCGGAAGTCTGTTTCACCGCGTTGCACGGGGGGGAGTCACTCCCGTCGAAACACGACGAAGACGGTATCGAGGCGCGGCGCACGGTTCTCGAAGCCGTCGACGATTCGATCGCGGGCGTCTACGAGCGATTCGAAGCGACACTCATCGACGGGCAACCGCCCTGGGCGCGGCGCATCGGCGAGTCGAACCGGGACGACCTCCTCGACGCGATGGTGCTGACACTGACTGCAAAGTACGGTGCCGGCGGCTTTCGGAGGTTCCCTGAAGACCCACCCCTCGACGCGGAAGGATTGCCGATGCAGATCGTCTACACCGATCGGAGGGCCGTCTCTCGTCGCTGATCTGATGGACGCTGTCGCCACTTCCCTGTCAGATCGTATCGTGAATGACGATTCATACGTGGCATTTCGAGTGACGTACCGCGCGATCACAGTCGACAGTATAACGTCGTCACCGTTCGATCGTCGAATCATGACGTTTAGCATCTGTGTTCGCGAGCGTTATCGCGACCAGGACGGCACCGAACAGACCCGGTTCGGCGTCGCGGTCACGACCCGGTTGCCCGGCGTCGGCACGCTCTGTCCGTTCGCCAGCGGGAACGGGGCGGTCGCCACTCAGAGTCTCGTCAACGTCGAACTCGGCCGCAAGGGGATCGAGTATCTGGACGACGGACTGGCCGTCGAGGACGCCCTCGAAGCGCTACTCAACGCCGACGACGGGCGCGAACAGCGCCAGCTCCACGGCGTCGGGGCGGACGGAGAATTCGTCTTCTCGGGCGAGGAGTGCAAGCCCTGGTACGGACACCGCGTCGGCGACAACTACACCGTCGCGGGCAATCTCCTGACCGGCGAATCAGTCATCGAAGCGACTGCGACGGCCTACGAGATTACGGCACCCGACGATCCGTCTACCGACCCGGATCGCCCGCTCGCAGCGCGGCTGATCGACGCGCTCGAAGCCGGCCACGCCGAAGGTGGCGACAAGCGTGAGGAACTCCCGGTCCAGAGTGCCGCTTTGGTCGTTCGATCGACAGAAGAGCGGGTGATCGACCCGTATTACGACGACCTGCGAGTCGACGCGACGGAAACGCCGATCGCCGATCTCCGCGAGACGTACGAACAAGCCAAACGCGGCTTCGAGATGGCCCTGGAACGATACGAAAGTGATTACGAAGAGGACGAACTCGACGCCGAGTAGTCAGGTTTCGACGGCTGCCAAGAGTTCCTCGTGTGCTTCATCGTTCGACGCAACGAGTCCGTCGCTGCCGATCGTCCAGTGATCGCCGTGGAGGTCGGTCACGACGCCACCGGCAGACCGGACGAGTTTCACCCCCGCGAGCGTGTCCCACGCCGTCGTCGGTTCGGTCGTGACGGCCGCTTCGAGTTCCCCGCTGGCGACGAACCCGAGTGTCCCCTGTAACGTGCCGTATCTGCGGCTGTCACCGAACCGCTGGTTGATCGTGCGCGCGAGGCCACCGAAGCGCTCGCTACGGTCGGCCGACCCGGCAGCGACCAGCGCGACAGCGAACGTCTCCGGGTCCGTGCGATCGCTGACCACGAGCCGCTGTCCGTTTCGGGTCGCGCTATCCGGCCCGGCCGTGTAGATGTCCTGAACGACGGGCAGATACGTCGCCGCCGCGACCGTCTCCCCGTCGACGACGGCCGCGACGCTGCTCGCCCACAGGACGCTCCCTCTCGCGAAGTTGGCAGTCCCGTCGATCGGATCCACGACCCAGCACGGTCCCGTGTCCGGAACCGCCTCAACCATTGGTCCAGTTCGCTGGCTGGGAGGGGAATTCGAGCCGTTCTCCGCTGCCTCGGCTGCCTCCGTATCGGGTTCCTCTTCGCAGACGAACGGTTCGTCGGGGAACTCTTCGGCGATCGTGTGCACGATCTGGCGCTGTGTCTCGCGGTCGGCGTCAGTCACGAGATCGTTCTTGTCCGCTTTCGTATCGACCGTGAGCGGCCCCCTGAACGCGTCCCGGGCGACAGCTCCACCGGCGCGTGCTGCCCGTTCGACGAGTGCGGTCCGCTGTCGGACGTCCTGCATGTGTGGCTGTCCGGGGTCCACAGTGATAGCCACTGTGTTTGTTCCCGGATCGGCAGGTCCTGGCTGGTCACGACGTTGTGGTCCCGTGCTCGGAGTCCGCCCAAGTAGAGCAGCGATCTCGATCACTCAGAAGCGGCACGCTGTTCTGACGCCCCGACTGGAAGGAGGTACCCGACAGGGAGGGAAGCTATCGGTAGCGAGCTGGGCGTCGAGACCTCACCCACCGAGCCACCACCCGTAAAGTCGTGCCTGCTCGTCGGAATCCGTGTGTTTCTTCGATTGGCCGTAGGTTTTCCCCTTGAGGAGCTGTCGTTCGACCGCATTCGCAGCGAGCCGAAGGGCGTGGGAGGCACCGTACCCCTCCCCATCGGCAGTGAAGTAGCCGCGGTCGGTGACCAGCCGGATCCGTGCCAGCACCAGCGGCACACCCCGGCTCTGTTCTTTGTGTTCCTGCAGTTCGATGCTGGCCTTGATCACGGTCATCTCACCGTACTTCGAGGTCATGTCCTCGATCAGCGCGGAGACGTTGTCGTAGTCCATCCCCTCCAGCAGGTCGAGCCCGAACACCTGCACGGCGTTGCGGTCGTCACGCTCCCAGGTGAGCGCCTCGATAACGTCCGTTTTCGTGATGATACCGATCGGCTTACCGGTGTCGTCGGCCGTGACGACGAGCGAGGAAATCTCTCGCTCGAACATCGTCTCGACGACCTCGTCAAGCGGTGCGCTTCGCTCGACCGTCGCGACTGCGTCGGACGTCAGGTTCCGTACCGGCAGGTCGAGCATCCGGTCGGCATCGCCCTCGCGCGCGCCGAACCCGCCACGGTTCTGTGCCCCGCCACTGCGGCCACCGAAGCCACTCGAGGACCCGTCTTGGCTCTTGGTGCCACCCCGCGTCGTGAACTCGATGACGTCGTACAGGCTCAACATCCCCACGAGGTCGTCCTCATCGACGACCGGAAGATGGGCGATCCCGGCTTCCCGAAGCGTATTGAGCGCTTTCCCGATCGTGGTTTCGGGGGCCGCACTGATCAACTCCGACGTGTAGGCGTCGTCGACGGTCACCGCGTCGAGAAACGGACGCACAGCCTCGAGAACGGCATCGCCGGTCACCACACCGACGACACGATCGTCATCGAGCACGGGAAGGGTTTTGGCGTCGCTACCGATCATGAGCCGCGCGACCTCGCGGACGTCTTCGGTGCGATCGACTGTCGGGACGTGCTGTACCTGTGAGCCGACCTTCGCAGACGGCTGGTTGGACGAGGAAGCCAACTGTCGGCGACTCACGACGCCGCGATACTCGTCGCCGTCCGTGACGACGACGGCATCGAGTTCCTGGTTCTCGAACGCCCCGGCGACCTTCGAGAGCGGTGCGCCGATGTCGAACTCCGTGAATTTGCTCGAGAGAATCTCTGAGATATCCATGTGTTACTCTCTACTAGGAGGGCCGCTGGACGGTTATACTTGTTCCCCCATTGATATTTGAATAGCGGTCTGCAGAGTACCTAACTGGGTCATGAGGTGGGTTTCCGAGACGGACTAGCGATGCATTGAGAGTCCGGATCTCAACTTCCAGAGGTTGACTGTTTGGTGCGTTTGTCAAGTGAAAACCGGTGAAACGGACGCCTATCGAAGCTGAAAGAACCTAGCCGATACCAACCCCCGTGACACTCGGGATCGCGTCGTGCTAATTCGGAATTACACGGTTTCCAAACCGGAAACCACAGTGAAAATGAGAACGCCGCCGCTGACGAGTTTACGCAAACAACGAGAATGAGGTGCGCGTCAGCCGCCAGGGTCGAACAAGCAGAACGCGACCAGTTCGACAATCTCGCCAGCACGCAGCGGCGGTTTCTCGCCTAAGTTCACATCGACTTCATCGCGGAGGAAGAAGTTCGTTAACCGCCACACGTTGTGCATCAACACGCCGATCGTGAAGTACAGGAACCGGACGCGGTAATCCTTCGACGCTGACGTTGGCAGGAAGTGTTTGCGAATGGATTTGTACTGGTTCTCAATCGTCCACCTGTCACGGTACTGTCCCGTGAGCGCTTGCGCACGGTCAGGTTCAACCCGGTAATTGGTCGTGAAAATCGCGTACTCATCCCCATCATCGGCGTCTTCTTCATTCTCGATTGCTGCGTCCTTCGGGACGTACATGATGCTCAAGTCGTGAGTATCCCCGTCAACGGTGAGCGAGGCATACTCGACCCGCACATCAATCATCGGGTCTTCTTCGACCTCTTCGAGGTTTTCCTTATCCGCAGTCGCTTGCTTTCGCTTCCCGATTACGTAGTACAGTTCGCGTTTGTCAATCACGTGCCGGACTTCGTGAGTATCGAATTCACGATCGGCGAACACCTTGTTAATGTCCACGTGCCGTTGTGCCTGTTCTAATAGCCTGTCCACGATGTCTGCACGCGATGTTCGGTGAACACCGCCTGTGTCTTCCCAGGCGCGGACGTCACGGACTGGTTCGATCGCCAGGACGATCGGCGTGTTCTCAGCGACGATAGTGAGCGTGGCGAACTTGTACCCGCGTTCGTGGCTCTCTTTAAACCCGGACGCCATCACTGGGTACTCATCCTTGAGGTACTTTGTCCGGGTGCGCCCGGAGCTGGTCGTGTATGTGACTGGCTGCTCACCAGGGTCGGCGTCTACCCGCTTCTTGAACGGTGACGGCCAGAAGTTCCACGTCACAATGTCCAGCGCCGCGTTGACCGGCTCTCGAATCCCAGTCTCCCCGTGCTCATCTGACTGGATCTCATCCAGAATACGCTCCACACCGGTGTGGAACGCATCAAGCGTTTCATCGCGGATGCGTTCCCAGTCAGGGATTCGACCGCAGTCTACGAACTCGTCGAACGTGAGTTGGGAGTCCGGGTCTGCGATTTTCTTCATCGTCCGGTTATGCGAAGACCCGTGCGGCACTTCCTCCCGGTCGCTCAGCCGGGCGAACCGACGCCGCGGCGTGGTTGCAGCGGCGTTCGACATGTTCAGGTACGCTTGCCGTTCGAGATAGCACTCTAACGCGTACTTGGCGTTGCTCGCTCGGTCAGCAGTGAACCCAGAGAACCCGAGAGTAGACGCTCGTTCAACAGCGTCCATGATATGTTCCTCTTCGAGGTCGGTGCCTGCGATGTCTTCAGGCTCCAGTGCTGGTTCGACCGAGTCGTCCGTCTTAACGAGGTCGTGTTCGACACACTGGTCGTGAATGAGTTCACCGGCGTCTTTCAGCGTCTTCCGCTCCTGCAACGAGAAGCGCCGTCGCTTGTTGTAATTGATTGCTTGTTTCGAGGGCGGGATAGGGAAGTCGAACTTAACGTAAATGAACGCTGCGCCGGACAGTCGGCGTGCTGTTTCAGCTTCGTTGAACCCTCTGGCATGCATGTAGAGGAAGGTCTTGATCATCCCGTCCCGGTTGAACTTCGCTCTCTCGGGATCGTCGTAGTCGGAGAACCAGCGATCCTTGATTTCGAGGTTCGCAATAATGCGAGTGATGTGGTCATGGATGTGGCAGAGATCCTTGACCTGTTCCTCGATGGTGTCCAAGATCTCTTGTCTCGGTGGTGCTGGGTCTGTTGGCGACATGGTCGTTCAACTCGGGTTCTGGCTACGCGAGACATCGGTGACTACCGGGTTATTCTCGCGCGTGTCATTTCCGAAAACCCACCGAGGGACGGTATATCGGTGTACTTGGCGGGACTGACGGTTTGCGGAACCGCAGGATAGCAGAGTTGTTCCAAGGCGGAGTTTCCGTTTAGCGGAGGCTCCGCTTTACGGAAACTTTGGGAAACTGATTATAAACCCCGGTTCTCAACACTTCAAGGTAAGCCGGAGACTCCTGACTAGGGAAACTCCGGACACCAGAGACTCCCTAAAGCGGAGAGTCCGTCATAGGGGGTTTCCGTACCACCTCACCATGAGCGATCCCAACGAAGACCTCCCAGTGGCCGATGTCTTTGACGACTGGCACGCGATCGGTCTCATCGCCCGGCTTGACAGAGATGACGGGAACATCAAGGCTGAAATCGAGGAGAAGGTCGATCTCACCGGGAAACCGTTGAAGACACTACTTGACAACGCAATTGACGCCGAGTTAATCGAAGAAACCCAGATCCAGGCAGGCGACCACCCCCGATCAGACCGGTATCAGTTGACGGAGCGAGGAAAGGCAGTTCAGTCACTGCTACGAAGCAGAGGGATCGATGAGTTGCAGCAGTCCTACCTCACCGCGAAAACTGCGTTGCAGCGTGCGGCCGACGAGGCACAGGAAATCATCGAAGCCGAACATCTACACAAGAAGTACCCGCAGCGAGACTACTGGGTTCGAACCGGTTCAGACCAACCCGAGATCGACACGGAGCAGTTACTCGCGGAAGTGCAAGAGGAGCACGAGGATTTGTTCAACGCAGACATCCGGGGTGAATGGCCCATGGACGTGCGGGATGAGGAAACGGGTTCCCGCGAGCCAGTCGAAACCTGGGGAAGCACCCCAGATGAAGAAGAAGAAGATTAAGAGGAGTAACTATCGGTTCACGTTGTGGTCAACTGTTCGTTGGGTTCCGGGCCACTCAGCGTTACGAGATCGCCTGAGTCAGCACACACTGGGCAGAACGGGAGTGACTCCGTATCCCCGTCCCACTCAACATCATCCCACCCGTACGACGCACTGCACCTCGAACAACTCCAGTCGTAGGCTCCGTACTCAGCGGCGAGGTCCGGGAACTGGTGGGCTAGTGTCGGCGTGAGACGCGCGTCACGGTCCGCGTGACCGTCCAAGTACTCTTGCAGGTTCTGCCGGCCGTACCCGTCGAACACGGGGAGCAGCCCGTTTCTGTCGGTGTCAGTGTACGGTGTGTCGGCTTGCCCGCAGCGGTGCTTGAACGAGCAATAGTTACACTCCCAGTCGCGCTCCGGATCAGCCGGTGGCAATTCACTTTCCTGTTCGTAGGCGGCCTGGTCAGCCATCCACGCCACAACGTCGTCCCAGAAGGCCGCATCGAATTCAACGCTGAACGCTTTGATATCCAGCGTTTCCCGCGACCCGTACACGATCAAGCCAGTCGTCACATCATGCTCGTATTCCTTATTGAGCGCGTGCAGGTACGCATGTAGTTGCGCGCGGTGATGTGGTTTCGGCGCGGAGAGGTGGTCGAGTGACGTGGTAGTCTTGATTTCGGTGACAAGCAGCGGGTCGGCGTCTGCCGTGACAATGGCTGGGTCAGTAGACCCACGCACATGGAGGGATTTCCCGTCACGAATGGTTTCCGTCTCAATCCAGACCGAGTTCGTGACGTACGTGCCCGGTGTAGTAACGGACTGGAGAAACGGAACAATAACTTGTTCCTCGAACTCGGTGCCGAACCAGAACAGGCCCTTTGGCTGCGTGCCTTCCCGCGGGGCGTTCTGCCGGGCGTAGCTGGCTTTCCTGTGACACTGTAGGAGTTTACTCGGGGTGTGCTGCTCTGGATCTTTGGGTGGGGAAGGACCATTGAAGTAAGCCTTCCCTTCGAGAATGTTGTTTTGGAATTGCTGTTCGCTGTACCACTCGTTGAATGTTCGGTTCGTGATCCGGTCACGGATCACTGCATGGTCGTCGGATTCAGAACGGGCCGGTGTAGAATCCTCCCCGAATGGTTTGTCTCTGGATGGACCGGTCATCACATCCGAGGTGAGAATACGGGGGCCAATAGGGAGCCGTGTGTCGTTTCCGAATAATCCGTTGTATGAATGGGCGCAAACGTGGAGTCACGCTCGTGTCCGGTAGATTCGTGCCTTCGTGTTCCCTTCAGCGGTAATGAGATTGTAGTGCTCCAGTTTGGACAGGTAGTTTCGAACCATCCGTTTCGTCTTCGGGTCCTCCGCTCTGTTGCAGTATGCGCTGTAGAGTTGTTGCGGGGCTATTTTACCGGTCTCAGTGATGATGTTGTACAGGATTTTCTGGTGGGGTGTGAGGCGATCTACGGTTCGTTGCTTGATTTCCGATTTCGCTTCCGGAGTCTCTTCATGAATGATGTCCGCCGTGATTTTGTCAACAGGTTCTCCCTTTGCTTTCCGTGCAGCCCGGCGAAGGATTCCGATTGCAATTCGGGCGTCACCGCCAGCGTTCGCCGCGATCAACTCCAAACAAGACGTGTCGATGCTACCGTCGGTGAGTCCCCATCTGACGCGGTCACTGAGAATAGCAACGAGTTCGCTTTCGTGGTAGGAACGGAATCGAATGCGTTCACAGTCGGTGAGGCGGCTATTGAGTCGGTCATCCATTGAGACGAAGAGCCCGTCTTCGTCGTTGCAGATGAGGATCATCGTGAGGTGCGGGATTCGGTACAGATCGTACAATAGTGACTTGTCCTCCAATTGGTCCACTTCGTCCAAAATCACGACGTACGGCGTGTTCTCGCTCTCCCTGAGGCGTTCGAGAAGGACATCTTTCGGTGTTGATTGCCGGTGGACATCGACAGTCTGACCGATCCCGTCAAGCAGTCTGTACAGGGCTTTGAAGCGGCTGTGGTCCTCCCAGCAGTTCACGTACTGGTAATTCAGATCAACCACTTCTCCACGTAACTGTTCGACCAGGAACTGTGCGATACAGGTTTTCCCTGCTCCAGACGGGCCGTGTAGGAGTGCTGGGTCAGCTCGCTGACCGTGGGTGATTGGATCGAGAACGCTGGAGAGGTAGTTGACCTCGGCATCCCGGTGTTGCACCTCCCGTGGGATGAACTCAGACTGGAGTACTCGGGCGTCGGTGATCATGGGTTTGCGTCGACGCAGACTGCCAGCATAATAATTGGAAGGGTGTGATTTCCGAATTTCCGAAACCACGAACTGCGCTGCTTGATTCCGTCTATCAACCGGGGAATAACAGAACGGCAGTTAGTCGTCGGTACTCGCCTGTTGTGGGGAGTGACAGGAGAACACAGCTGCCAGTTCCGAATTGAGTTGTTGCTGAAGAACATCAGCAATTCGCTCCCCCATCAACGGTGGGACTGCGTTCCCTATCTGGCGGAACCAGTGAGTGAAGGGACCCAAGAAGACGTAATCGTCTGGGAAAGACTGGAGACGTGCCGCTTCACGGGGCGTCACGCCTCGATTCCGCCGATTGTCCGGTTCTCCGGTCACATTTGGTGCATACTCGTAGTAATCTGGGAGGACGAAATTGTTCGCGTCCTTGGCGAGATGCGCGACAACTGTTGGTGCTGGCTTCGTCCACTCTAGCATCCGGTACTTATCCTTGAATCGAGGATTCTCTTCAGTCCCAACGTCATACTCAATCAACTCTGCATATTCACCGTCCTTCGCGTATTTTACGTCCCATCCCGTATCACCCGGCTCTAATGCCTCGTCGAACAGCGTCCGGTCTTTCTCCATCGGGTGCTCCCGGGCTTGATGATTATAACACAACTCGGCCCCCGTATTCAGTTCGTGTTCTTCGATATACTCACTCCGTGTACCACGGACGCTCTTGGGACTTACCCGCCCACCCTCTCCTCGACGGAGTTTCGGCAAACCGGACAACGCCTGTTTCACCGTAACTTCGTCAGTCGGCCCAGCCTCTGAAAGCTGCTCAAATAACGTCTCAACGACGGTACCGTCATTCTCTACCACGAGATCATCCCGTACTCCGAAAATGAAGATACGTTCCCGGTGCTGTGGAATTCCATACTCCGAACAGTCCAAGAGTTCGTAATCGCAGGTATAACCGTGCCCATCTGCACCAATGGAGTTGAGTGCGTTCACTACGAGATCGGCGACACGGACTCCAGTATCGCCAATCTCGTTCGCCATCCCCTCCACGTTCTCCATTACCAGTGCTTTGGGGCGTAATCGCTCAACAGCAGTTACGTACTCTTCGTAGAGCTCGGTCCGATCATCCTCTAGGATATTATACTCGCTATCGTCCGCCAGTCTTGCCCGATACCCTGCTTGTGAAAGTGACTGGCACGGTGGCCCACCGGCGATGACATCGGGTTCTTGGTCAATCCGTTCGAGCAGCCCATTCTCAAGCTCTGTTCGAATATCCCCACACACGATCTTCTCGTGAGGAATCTCAGGATGATTGAGACGATAGGTGTCTACAGCATCTCTATCGTTATCAATCGCTAATTCAACGGTCCAGTTGTTACGCCCAAATCCGAGTGATAAGCCTCCTGCCCCAGCAAAGAGATCCACTACGACCGGTCCCGACTGCTCTTGATTTTGTTTCCGGAGACGATGTGTGAGCAGGAATTTCCGGATTTCACAGTCGTCGCTACACGAGTCAACTCCCCCTTTGACTGCATGGCCTGCGACTGCCCGGTGCAGTTGTGGAATCTGACGACGGGTAAGTTCCTCTTCAAGTTCCTCCCGTCGTTCAACGTCATCTCGTAACTCATTTGGCGACAGAATTCCCAGAGAGCATAGAAGTTGGTCAACGAATGGGTCACTTGGCCAAACGGGCTTATCGAACGCGACAAGCATCAACCACCATGCATCCGACTTAGAAACACCAGGGAGTTCAGCGAGTCGATTTGCGAAACTAGAATAGCGTAATCCACCGAGATCTCGCAGGCTTACACCATCAGTGTAATCGTCTTCGGATACTGCGTCTACAAGTTCTTGGAGGCGTGTAATGCGAGTTTCGCTAATACTGGGTCTATTTGTTGCCTCAAGTAGAGCCGCCTCTAGTGCGGCCTCGTCAAGTGCAGCGATATCCTCCCACGACCCAATCTGGTCTCGTAGGTCAGCAACTATCCGCCGATATTCACGGTCAAAATACCGCTTTGACGGCGGCTGACCGTCCGGCGCAATAGCAACCGCTGCAACGGAATCTAATGGGTCATCACTTCCGGTGAGTGCATCGTCACAGGTACAGGTTCCTGCTGACGTACTTTCACCGAGAGACTCATAGCGACAGGGAAATTGCTCGTCGGATTCTCGCTTCCGACATTGGATTTCCGGGGTCGCTGTTGGACACCCAGCTGGATGGAGCCAGTTCTGCTGGTACTGTTCTGCAGTAAGCACATCGATGAGAAAGTCCACATGGCGCAAGACGAACTCCTGGTGTAACGAGAACTCAGTATCTGAAGAATTCAGCAGACATGAAGGGATTTCCGGCGTATCTATATCCGCCCACGAGTCGGCCATTACCTGGACATTATCACTCAGCAATAAAAAGGCCAGGATTCCTGAGAGGGTGTGGCCCGATAACCCGTGGAATAACACCTGTTTTCGAGGAGTTCTTGCTATCGTAACTGGAACCGACCCGCCAATTACACCGGTGCTTATGGAATACGCGACTAGATGAGGGCATAATCCATGGGAATAGATCTCCCCTACGGGAAACCGAAATAACAGCCGAAGAGTACGAGGCCCTAGTTGACGCCGAGAAAATTGCCGGTCACCTTGCAGTGCCCGTTACACTCGTGTTGTCTCTTCGTTGAATCTCAATTACGGCGACTAGAGGAGGTTCAGGGACGAACTGGTCCCTCAGAGTACTCGTGCGTGTTCGCGGAACGGCGAACCGCCTCAAAGAAGTCAGTTACCTCGTCAACAACTGGTCCACGGACAATCAACCCAATCTCAATCGCCTCTTTAAGGCTATAATTCGTAAGATTAGCACTTCCAACATATGCTACCTCGGCGTCTGCGATTAGGGTCTTGGCGTGCAGGCGACCGTGAGGTGAATCGTACTGATAGACATGGAAATTAGATGTGTCTCCACTGCTTCGGACTGTTTCCCGAATCCGTTCCACGTGGTCTGCGTTTTCCCCATCATCAGTTACATCTCTGGTGAGGAGTGTAACGTCAACACCTTGGTCAGTTGCAGATGCAAGATGGTCAACGAAAACATCCACGCCAAACCGGGTGAAGAAGGGAGTGACAAGCAGCAACTCCCGATCGGCATTCCGAACTAATCGAATAAGACGCGCCATGAGCTCTGCTGATCGCTCATCAAATTCATCCGGTACAGCGATACTTAGTTCGACATCGTGTACTGCGTCATTTGCGAGTAACTCAGCTTCGGAGGCCGTCAGGTGGTCATCAAATATGTTTAGAAATTGAATGAATTCGATCGTCGTATTGCGGTTCACCTTGACCCGATTAGTCGTCTGAGATGTGAAACCAACGAGACCAAACTCAGATGCGAGATCATGAAGATGATTCGCGGCCTCTCGATGGATGTCAAACTCCTCTGCCGTCTGTGAAGGGTCAATAGTTCCTTCACCAGAGGCAGCAGTATGGAGGAGATGCGTACAGAAGACTACTGGCTCAATCTCGTGTGCTCGAACCGCCTGTACGAATTGGGCTGGTGTTGCTAGCGTCATTTCTGTGTCAGGTACTTTTCCCGCCAAGTCCACCGGTCAATTTCCAGAATCCAGCTGGCACCCCAGATGCGATCCGATTCCCGTAGAGAACGATTCGTGAGAGGTTCTTGTTGAAGTGCTGGCAACCGATTTCTGACATATGGAGACAGGAGTGACACGCACCGCCCCGAATGTCAGCACACGTAGAGTCATACATGCAACTTTCCCCCTCTGTCAGTGTGCTAAGCAACCAGTCATCGAGGTTCCGGTCAATCAAGGTGAAGAGCCCACCTGCCGTGTAGTTCTGCGTGTTATTCGCGTAGATGGCAGTTGCGAGGCCCTCTGTGAATAGATATTCAGCGAATGAGGTCTCGTCGATCCCAGAATGGACAGCAGCACGCTGAATGAGCAGGTGGGAAATCGTATGCAGAAGGCAGTGGACAGCAAGTGTGATTTCGTTATACTGACTGCCGTCATTCACATCAGTTGAGTACGGTTCTATTGCCTCCATTTCCGCGTATAGCGTCGCTCGTGCCTCCGAAAGCTCCATATTCAGCGTGTCCTCGATGGGGTATCCACTCTCGGCGAGCCAGTGACCAACTTGGCGAGGGTCTAACTGGACGATCGCAGCCTCCGTCTTTGACCGGGTTGTGTAAATCGGTGTGCGCCATTCCCCATCTTCAACTTGGACTGGTGGGAACATCCGGGCAGCAGGGGTTGAACCACCGTCTTCCTCGTCATCATAGGTGCGGTGATAGCCGTATACTGCTTTGAGGAGTGGGAACTCAGATGTGACACCGATATCAAGAACCCCCATCTGATCCATAAGCTGTGTCTCTCTAGGCGTAGCGGTTTCTCGCGCGCTTTCCTGTTCCATTATCTCCCGCAATTGGATGTACCGCCGCATGTTGTCAGACGGCTCAACATCCCCAGCTTTCGCCTGGACCATCTCACGAACCAACTCAGGATCTTGATCCCCGCCAATTTGGCCAAGAGCTTGCTTGGTCTGTTCAATCACCTCAGGGTTGTCGGTATCAAGTTCGTCAAAGTCGATTTGTGATACCCCTTCTTTGTCCACCATCTCCTTTAGACTCGTCTCAGGATGATCGAACTCGCCAAGATAGGCCCCGATGACAATTGGGTCAATCTCTTCCTCTGAGCGTATGCTGCTCTGGTAGATATTCCGGTCACCGAGATCAACGCGAGTGACGTCGTGAATATTCATTGCCTTTGACGACGAATGGACGGTTACGTCCATCCGCTCGCCACATTCACAGAACGTCTGGAAATCATCGCGGATGACCTTCCCGTTACAGGCACCACACCGCCACTTGAAATCTTGATACCGGTCTGCACGGTCATCCAGCATTACGTATGAGTACCCGTGCTTGTCACAACCCGGAACGAAAACCGATCTAATATCTGAACAGGAGGGGCACACACCAACATGGTGAATCTGGTTGAGGGCTCCATCGCACCCCGGTCGTTGGCAACTCAATCCGCTCTGTTCAAGCCCTCTGATGCGCTCGTCACTGTAGTCGTGAACCTTCCCGCAGTCCCTGCAATCAAAGACACGCGGGAAGATTTCCGCGTACACATCCGATGGATCGATAATTGCCCACCGATCGGGTGTCGGCGGTGATAATGCTCCCTCAACACCGCCACTCCAGTTGTCAAGACTGGCATGAACGTGATCGATCATCTCCTGTTCACTGGCGATCTCCATCTGCTCGCCGGACATCCTTGCTGCCTGCTCGATGAGATTGTGTTTCGGGTTCGAGAACGTCGCTCCGGGCGGGAAGTTGTACATCACCTGCATCTTCCCGCGACGCATATTATCAGTCATCGCGTGTCCACCCCCACAGCCTCGAACGCATCTTCATGGCTGTAACTCGGTTTGATGTCTATCGGATCATCCACGTCACGAAGACTCAACATCACCCGTCCAGCGAGACACCCCTCAATGTCCTCTGCAGTACCGCTCTGGATGTTGTTGAACGAGATCTGAACGAGTTCTTCAATCCGGTCCGTGAACGGGCACTGACCGGTCTCCCAGTCTTCCCCGTAAATCTCGATGAGGTCCTCAATGATCTGGTCTTGGTCGATTACACCGGCCTGTTCGGCCTTTCGCGCCATCCGTGGGTGGGCTCTGTTTTTGAAATACCCGAGGTGCTCACTCAATTCATCGAAGTACCGAATGTACAGGAGCGACATGAAGATCCCCGGGAAGGTTCGCTCCACACTGAATTTCGCCCATCGGTTAATCGCTACTGGTTCAACGAGCCGGTCGAGGTACTCGTGGTACTTGTGGAAGTAATGATAGTGCGACCGGTCACGCTCTCCTAACGGGTCGAAAACGTCCAACACGATTCCCGGGTGCTTGCGGCCAACACGCGAGGATGCCTGAATATACTCGGACATCCGTGGTGGTGCATTGAAGAATACCATGTACCCGAGAGAGTCAATGTCCACACCGTGACTGATTGAACTGGTCGCAGTGATCAGGCCTTCAATATCCTCGTAGGTTGTACCATCGTCTTCACCGACCTGCTCGAATCGGTTGAGCATGTCGGCCATCGCATCTGGGTCGGTGTTCCCCTGCATATCGAATTTCTGCACGGCGTCGTATCCATCGTCGGTCAGGTTATCGTTCACCTGGGTTTCAGTGGACTTGTAGACACGACCGCCCTCGAATTTGGAGATGACGTAGGTTACCAGTGTGTAGTAATGGTTCAGGATGTTTTCGAACGTTTCCGGATCGGACACCTCCTCGAAGTCGAACTCCTGCAGCGATGTTTCGGGTTCGTCAAGCCAGTCCTGAATCCGGCGCTGGTGCATCTCCAAGAGCCGGATGATGCTGTTAATCTGGCTGCGGTTCCAAGGAACAACACCGACGTAGTGCCGTTGAACCCGGTCTTCGTCAGTCGTTGTGTAGGCGGATTCTCGATAATCCGGTCCGGGTGCAGGGAACCGGATTGTATTCTTCCCGCCGTACAGATGCTTGACCTGATTGTCCGATTCTTCGATCGTTGCTGTCGCTGCTATCTTCTTGGGTTCGGAGTAGTCGATTCCTTGCTTTTCAGCGGCCCATTCGAGGTGCTTCTCGAAGGCGGCGTAGTAGTGGCTCTCAAAGGTCCCGAGATCCTCGTTGACGAGGTGCAACTCGTCCTGTAAACAGAGCGTTGGGACCGGGTCATGAACATCAACGCGCTCTAAATCACCGTAGTCCGTCTCGAAGTCCTGTTTGTCTCGGCCACAGAACCGCGACATCATGCACTCGTCGCCTTGGTGTGTATACCCGTGTTCTGGGCAACGATGGGTGATATACCCGGCAAGTGTTCGGAAGCGGTAATTGTACCCAAGAGCTGCAAGTTTGTCTTGGGTTCCGACAACGATCGTTGGAACAGCACGATAGAGATCGATGTCCGTCACGTGAACGTGCAGCTTTTCCCGACGACAGGATGCTGACGAACAGTGATGTTCGACTCGATCAGTCGTTGTACTGAATACGAGATCAACGTCACTGCCGCAGAGCGGGCATTTTTCGACCGCACGGTAATCCTCACGACTGACCTGTTCGAGGTCGTGCCCATCTTCTTGGTTCCAGCGCTTCTTGAACTCACGTAGTTTCCCGCGGTTCTCCTCTAACGCCTCCCCGTCCTGCGGATAACTGGGGTACCAACCATTGAACTCGGATTTCAGCAAATTCCCGAGGCTGTTCTCTGTGTTTCCGGTGAAGAATCCGGCGCTGAGCGGCTCCCCACCATACTCTTCCTCTTTCCGGACCTCATCTGCGTGGACGAGGATTTCAACGACTCGCTGGAACTGTTGCAGCGACAGCAACCGGAGTGGGAAACGCATCATCGCTGACAGACCGAACTCTTTCCCACGTCGCCTGTCGAACAACGCCGTGAAGGCAAGCAAGGCGAGGTAGGCCTCCGTTTTCCCACCTCCAGTCGGGAAGTACAGGAGGTCTGCCTTGTCACGATCGTGGGTCTCCGGGTCGAAGTCCCGTTCTTCGTGGACGATGTCCGGTAGTAGGGACACGATGAAGACAACCTGGAACGGTCGCCAGCCGGGATATTCAAGTTCCGCATCCTCATCCCAGGGGTCGCCTTCCCGGACCTTGCGAAGGAATACGCGGTTCACTTGCTTGAAGAGCTCCCGCGCCATTTGATCCTCTTCAAGAAGCTTGACACCACGATCAAATCGTTCAATCTCCCGTTCAAACCGCTGTATGTCTGATTTGATTGTCTCTACTGTCGGATTCGACTCAGGGTCTGTGGCAGCCGTTTTCGCCTCGTCAAGACGGTCCTGCCAGTCGTCCCTTTTGTACTGTTTCAATTTCTGGCGAACTGCCCGCAGTACCGGGAGCGGGTCTGTGGCCAGTGTGTCGAACTGTGGTGCTGCTTCACCGGAGTACTGCCGGTGACCGAAGTACGCCTGCTTGTGAACAGGAATGGTTTCCGATTTGATGCCCGTTTCCCCCTCTGTCCAGATAGCAGTGCAGTTCTGGCCTTGCCCAGGAACCGAGGAGTCATAGCGGAATCCTTCAGGGACATCTTCGAAGCTCATCGGCTGGAATTCAGTTTCGTTTTTTCCTCGCAACTCTAGCTGTGTTTCATATGTTGCGAGGTCGAGGTCTCCGAAGTCTGGTTCCTCGTCGCTTTTGTTAGTCACGTCAACACGGACAACAGCAGACCCTGGCGTATCTGCTGTGGCTGTCGTTTCATCAAGCGCTTCAAGAAGACGAACAGTCACGTCCATTCTCGGGGTCGGAGCATACTCCGTGTCTCCGCCGACAGGTGCATCAGAGAGGTTCTCCAGGTAGTCGTCGTCAGCCAAGTTATCATTGTTCGACACGAAGTTCTTCACGGCCCCGAGATCACTGTCGAACAGGTCCGGTGCAGACTCGATATGCTTCTTGGTAGCCGCCCGGATCTTCCTGTTCAACTCTCGTTCAACTTTGTCCGATGCTTCACTGAGGAGACCGGTGTTTTCTGCAGTGGCATCGAATGAAACAGTTGTACTCACACCGATGTCCGCGTCGTCGTCACCGGGCTCTCGAAGCACATACTTCCGGTACACCGTCGGTGCGTCTTCGTCTGCCTCAGCAGCCTCTGCCGGTGTCGGGATGACGCGATAGTACAGAGCAAAGGATAACCGGACGCTCAGGGTGATTGTGTCACCGCCATCAGTGGTCGTCACGCGGCCAATTAGCCCCAGTGTTGATGGCGACTGCCGTGATTGGATTTCTTTATCGATTTTCGTGTCCTGTTCTTCAGGCGTGAGCGCTCCGGAGAAAAAGTTCGTTCGCGGTGTCAATCCAGGCGGGGTACGTTCACCCTCGTCAATATGCGCCCCTCGGATTCGGTCAACAGTATCCCCGACGAGTTCTGAAGCAAAGGTTTCGATGTCGTCGCGGGATGCACCATCGATGTCTGCCATTCGTTACTTCGGCATAAGGGGGTGCCAGGGATAAATATAAGCCCAGGCCCCCGACATTATCCACGGTCACATTTACTGCACCGAACCACGACCTCCCGACTGACCCCCGGCTTATCGAACAAGTCTCCACTACAGGCACGGTCGGCAAGCCATTCCCAAAATACACTCCCGCGCTGACGGTGTGTCGCGCGGATCGTTTTGATACGAGTGAAGACTTGCTCCCAGTTTTCTGCCATCCGTTCCGATCCGTACTCGCTTGCGATTACTTCAACACCCTCAGCGTGTCGGGGACCGATGCGAAGCCCACTCCGGAATACGAGGTCGGACGGTGAGTCAGCTGCTAAGACTCCGCGTGCCCAGTCCCGTACTGCGTCGGCATTCACGGATACGTCCTGTTCAATTTCGCTTGCGAACCCGCTGACGCCATCGCTCGGATCATCAGTCGGTGAATGTTTCTCAAGTCCACGAAGAACAGCGTCGTACCACAGCTGAACAGCGTCTAGGAATGCAGCGTCGGTGTCACCCTCGGCTTCACCCTCCCAGTCTTCACGCAGGAAGTCTTCCCAGAGGTCTGCCTGAACGTCGTCGTTAATGAGCACGATTTCATCACCAGCACTGATCCGTGCAAGAGAGCGAAGGGAGTACTCCCCCGCTGAAACAAGGTGCTCCTCTGATCGAATTATCACAGGATGTGCATCCGAGAGCGTCACTGGAGAGGCATCTTCGAACCCAACACGGTAGCGAGAAATCGTGCCTGCCGAGCCCCTTCCTCCAGCATTATCATCTTCACGTGATTGGGATGCAACAGAGAGGTACGTCTTGTAGAGGCTGTCAGTCAGCGTTCGTTCAGTGTCTTCCTCCACCGTGCTTCCATGAGTGGTTACGTCTAATTGCGGAAGATCAGTACCGGTTTGTGGCGGAAGATACGGCCGGCGTTTCTGATCTACACCGTGTACACGTGAGGCCAGAGTGTTGTCGTCATGTCCGAGTACAATGGTTTTCGGGACAGCCGGATGGTGATAGTAGATCGAGGTTTGTGGTGGAAGTGCGTCGAACGTCACCAAGATATCCATCTGTCCGGGCTCGACGTCTCGCACAGTGTCTTCATCAAGTAACAAGAGGTCATCCCCGAGCACCCAATCGCTCGCCCGCTCCCGGAGGAAGATGTCGAGCATCTCCTTGTACGTTTTCTTCGTACAGAGTACGCCGACGGATTTCTCCCGCGACGCTGCTTCATCGAGTACGTCCAATAACTTCTCACCTAGGGGGTTCCGCTCAGCAAGCCTGTCGAGGAGCGTATCAACAGTTGTAAGGGCCAGATCAAGTATCTCTGCGTCGATAACAGCCTCTTCGTGCAGCTCTTCAATTTCGTTGCGCCGACCATGGAGCCTTCGAGGAACCCACCGGTTACCTTGGTCGAGTTGATTCTGCACCCAATGGTCGTGAAGGTCAACCGTAACTGGAAGGCTACTGAACGTATACCGAAGTCGTCGAACTGCACCTGCAGCGGTTGAATCCCCAATTTTGTCGCTGAACTCGTCTAAACGGCCAAGTAAATCCCCGATCTCAGAATCACTCTCAACCGAATACACATGGACCGAGGATGGTCCCTCAGTCAACGATTCTGCTGCAGATTCCTGAGGGGACATCGGGTTGCTGTTACTGGTCTCTTGGTCCGGCTGCAGTAACACGGGATGGGCGAGGTCAGTTGGTGGGCCGACGTGTTGCCGTCTATCTGCACCGTATTGTTCTGCGAATACCCCGTGTACCTCAATGTGAACGGGATGCTCAGAATAGGATTCAGTCAGTGACGGCAAGTCTTGATCGTCAATTTGGGTAAGGTGACGTAGTGAAACGGAATCAGCAACTCCGCGCGTTTCACCCGATGTTTGCCCGTTCACCTGTCTACTTCCGGGTGTGTATGATTGCGGTGTTCCGTTAATGAGGGTACCTCTCCACGTCTGTATTTGGGCAGCGTCTCCGGCGTCGATCCCCGATACCCAGTTGTAGAGGACGACATCTGCAGGTGCATCAGTGAGGGAATCAATGTCCCGGACCAAGGTGAGATACGGAGGATTCTCTTGGATAGTCGTTCCGGAGGTCTCGACGTGAATTCCGTCTGTTACACGTGCGGTGGGGATGAGATCGAGGATTGGCGTGACAGTTGCGGCCGTATCCTCTGACTGCACAATCCCGTATTGCGAGAGACTTTCCCGAATGTCCTTTTTTGTACCCCACCCGCCAGTCGCCGGTGTATGTACCGCAACCCGAATGTCTGGGCGTATGAGCTGGGCAATCGCGGTTCCCAGAATGGCTAACTCAAACCATTCTGAATCATGGGACGGTGTAAGGAACTGAATCGATGGATCTACATCATCAAAATCTTCCTCGCTGCCCAGTATATTCTGGAGTGTATCCGTGAGTTCATCGCCCGCCGACTCGCTTTGAGATGCCGCTAACGCGATTTCTGCGGTGTTGTTAATCACGGAGAGTTCGGCGGCACCCAGTTGAGGGGGGCTCCACGTAACCGGCCCGGTCCGCTTTACAAGCGAGTAGTCGTGTGAGAATTCTCCAATCCCGGAAACATCTCCAGGGGCGAGCTCTGGATTGGACTGCTGGAATTGGCGGCGTAGAGATGCAACTACGTCCTTCGTAGTTGAGTCTATTCGGCTATCAGTTGACCCGTATAAGTCGAATAGTTCCGGTGGCGGGGGGTACACCTCAAGTGCTTGCAGAATCTTGCCTACGTCCCTCACTTCACGAGCAGTGTCTACTCGTTCGAGATCGCGGACGAGAGGCCCGATTGCGGGAAGAATGTCGCCTGGACAGGCGTTCCCAGCAGATGCAATTGCTTCACAAATCCCAGTTCGGGACCGACTTGAACAGTCACGTGCAACCGAAACCAGTCGGTCGATAGAGTCTACAATTAACTCAGGCCACGAACTTGCGGCAACACGCAGTACCGGTACCCACAACTTCGACTCTTCTGGAAGCCCCTTCTGAATTGCTTTCCTCGGGTATACCTCTCGAACAGCGGCGAGATTATTAGATTGAATCGCCGAAAACACCGTGGCTAACAACTCACCCGTATCTCGGCCCCTCCCCTGTCCAGTTCGTACTTCCTCGACGAACGGGGGAATGAATTCGTTCCAGTAGTTCGGATAGATGTCAGCATTGAGTGCTGCCTGAATGAGTTCGGCCAGTTTTCGCTGTGAATTGGGATCGTCAACTTCGATGTATGTCCGGCAGAGCCGTTCAGTTATCCGGCCCGAATGAAAGTCTGATAGAACCGACTTCCCTTCCAGTTCGTCGGTGAGTGCCTCCACGACCTCGGTGTTAATGTGATCGCTTGACTTCGCCGCCAGCAGTCGAAGTGATCTCCACGGATGGTCTTGAAGAATTTCTGTAACCAAGTGGTGGGAGGCGGATCCCGGATGTTCGATTGCTGTGTCGAGACTCTGGGTTGCGTATCCTTTGAAGTATCCGCCGACTGGATACGCTTCACCACCGACCTCAACTTTCCCGTCAAAGAGTTCGGTTACTCGCCTCAACAAACTGTAAGCATCCATGGACGGAGGAAGGCGTGACACGACACGATACGCCTCCATGCGAGTGTTATAGGAGAGTTCTTCCAGAGATTCAAAATTGATTGACTCGGTCAGCGTAAAGTCGTCTCTTGGGAAAATCGATGAGAGGTGTGCAAGAACCAGTCCGGTGTCTACTCGTCTGTTATCGAGTAAGTAGACCAGTTGCGGGTGATCAACCGGAGGGGAGGCATCGTTGAGGATGAGCTCGATGCACTGGTCAGCGGTCAACGCGTCGTACCCGGTCGATCGTGCTTGGTCAACCAACAGTGGGAGTTGATCTGTTGCTGATGCTGGTGATGGTGTCTCGTCGTTTTGTAACCAGTCAAGCAATTTGACGGGTTCATCACCGGCTGGAGGACTCTGTTCCGGTTCTTGATTGGTTTGGGCACGACTGCTGGATTGTCCTCCACCGAAGTCGGAGATCGAATGCTGGGTTGTGTCCTTGTCCGTCACTGACTACCTTGGACTAGTTACCCTGCAAGCATAAACGATATGCATAGAATCACTTCCGGTTGGCCTGTCCTTCGGGTGGCCTCTATCCTACAGAGAACAAAAGGGAGGACAAATAGAATCTGAATACAGGAGAATGATTTCGACTTAAGCGTCCAAATTATGTGACTTCATGAGTTCCTTCGCAATCTCAGCCTGTATGTGGTCATCTTGCTCATCTGCAGTCCGGCTCTCGATTTTGTGGTCGAAAGTGTAGCCCTCGTATTCTTCATCCCAAGTGTAGGCCTGCAGTCCTACGCTGGCATCTTGGGACAAATCGTAAATCACCTCGAACTCGGTGTCTTCCGATCGGGTACCGGTTTCCCATGTCCGCCAGATACGGCACATGATGTTCCCGCCGGTGTTGACAACTGCTCCACCGTTCCACTCCTCCGGAATGTCCACCGGTGACTTATCGAACGGCTCCTCGTAACCTAACTCGCGGAGGAACTCTTTCCGGCTTGTGCGTGACATACTACGGTGTACTCACCCACGATAATGAATACTAGCATACCCTGTCATCACGAATATGTACATCTACGGGGGTCGGTACTGAGTCTCCTCACAATCATCGTGGGGCTGGCTACAGCTGGCAACGTCGATGCAGCGGTGAACGCAGTGATTGACTTCTACATCATGCGGCTTGTTCCGTGGCCGCTTGATCAAGTACTCCTCGCCGAAACGCTCGCTGAGTTGTTCGTCTCTCACGCAATCACCATCGGTGTCGGGCTGTTATTCGCCACCTCGAATTGGAGGAAGAACGTGTAGTCGTCTTCATATTAGGTCGCGCTTCCAAACCAAGCGCAACTCCAGCCACTCGCGGACTGCTGTTCTCTGCATATATTGCAGGTTAGACTGTTCCCACACTCCTGCTCAGACACATAAGCAATCTAGTGGTTTGTCAGAATCTAAACTGCCAACCTCTGAACTTCTCCGTTACCGATTTACATATAGCGATATATGATTTATGAGTTTGAGATCAGACGAAGATCGGGTACGAATCGGCGTATGAAAATATCATATTACACGCACATATGGCTCTGAGAACCGGGCAAGCAGCTGTCTTCGGGTCTCAAACCGCTGTCTCCACAGAGGGACTGAAACGACCGTGGATACCGTAGTCGGCGAAGACGTGCGTATCCCAACGGATGGCCGCGGTTCGGCTGCCCCTACGCTCGGATGAGTCTGTACAGGCTGGCAGTACCGTCCGACAGGAAGGCGACTCGTACTGTTGGCTGTAAGGTTTCGAAACGATTTGCTACCCAGGAATGGCGACCACCTATGGAACGTGCAGCCGGCAGTATCACCCATCTGCGAGCATACTGGCGGAAGCAATGAAGGACGTTCACCGGAACACAGTGAACTCAGCCGATGTCCGCCGGTATAGCAGCGGATACAGCGCTCGGCCGCGTCGGGACCGCGGTGATTTTGCCGTCTCACCTTGTGTGGAGGTTCGATTGAGGTCCGTGATGATCGCTGCTCCGCTCTAACGCTGGGATCGACGGTCACTTGACCCGCCGAATTGATGTGTGGTCTTTTCAGGAGATGGCCGCTCGCCCCCACAACCAGTCTCACTGCCGGAGTCGAGGCCCGGGCCACAGAACGAGATTGCCTACCGGATACCGGCGTACGCCGCTTCGGACGACCAGTGGCGCGGGTCGGGTACCGAAGCGGAACCGTTCGCACAGGTCCATAGAGGCTGCTATAACTCAATGACTTATCGACCGCCCACGTCAGGCGACCGTCCCATGACACCCTCGCGAGAGGAGCGCGAGACGCGCCTTGCAGTCGCATCGAACCTGGCGGAGAGCACAGCGACCCGTGAGCGGACCCGCGAGCAGCGAGACGCGGCCGCAGAGACCGTTCGAAAAGCGAGCGGCGACAGGGAGCAGCGAGGACGATCGAAGTGAGTCCTCGAAACTAGCGAGCGTGACGAAAGAGCAGTGAACTTGGAGGACTGGTCCTCCGGTGGACTGATCGCACTGGCCCCCGAGCAGACCGAAGTCGAATTCGAACCGCACGTCGTACACGATGTCAGGATCGCTCGCGCTCCGAGCCAGAGAGTGGGACCACCGTAAAAACATCAGATTATCTATACAGGTATTCGACCCTCGAACCCTGGGGTAGCGGGCGGAAAACACCGATCTAGCTGAGCCCGACTCTCGGCGGATTCATCTCGCTGGCGACGTGTGTTGCGTCCCCGTCGACAGATCTGATTCCCCAAGAGCAGTTCCGAATCACTATGGAAGTCCTTACCACATCTGTCCCGGAATATTTATCCTCAATTGTGGTACTACAGATCCGATTTATTCAGTAAGTTATCCCTACATTGTCACTTTTGGGGACATATAGGGTGTCAGAATCACAAATAAGGCCATTTATCCTCGGCTATAGGGATACATTGATGTGAGAGGGGGTTCACGGCACGCGTATGTCTGAGCAGACGGAGACGTCGCGCGTTGCGGTCAAGACGTACGTGCCAGCGTATCAAAAAGACGAGTGGCGCGAGCACGCCGACGAACTCGACATGACTCAAAGCGAGTTCGTCCGGACGATGGTTCAGGCGGGTCGGCGCGGGTTCCTTGAAGACGAAGAAAGCGACGAACAGAACACGGAGGAGCCATCGTCGACAGAGACGACGGCCGGCGAGACGGGCGACGCGCTGGCAGAACGCGTCGAATCGGCCCTGACGGCTGGTGAATATTACAGCTGGGACGAACTGCTGGCAGCGATCACAGACAACATCGAAGACCGGCTCGAAGAGACGCTCGCAGATCTACAGGATCGAAACGTCGTCCGCTACAGCGGTCGCAACGGCGGTTACACGCTCGTCGAGACATGAGCCAGGCCGACGATCCCCAGCAGGACCCGATCGCGTACTTCCTGCAGGACATCGCCTATCAGGGGAAAAGTGAGCGCACACAGGCCGCTTACGAGCGCGTGCTCCGCGATTTCGAGAAGTTCCTGGAGGACGGCACGGACCGCACGACGACGGCACAGACGCTCGATTCGGCGTCCCATCGGGACTGTATGGCCTACATCCACGGTCTCCGTGGGGCCGTCGCGGAAAGTACCGTCGCGACCTACGCCTCGTATCTCCACCGGTTTTACGGGTATATGACACAGGTCGGGACCTTCGAGTCGAACCCGATGGCACTCGTCGTGGAAGAGATCGACGAATCGATCGACACGGACCCACAGCGGCGCGATATTTCGGTTCCGGGGATGCGGTCGTTCGTCGACCGGCTCGCCCATCCACTCGATCGAGCGATCGTGGTGACGCTGCTGAAGACCGGCATCCGGGCCGGCGAACTCTGTAATCTGGATCAACGCGATCTCAATCTCACAGACGACCCTCGAGACGGTATGACAGTCCGTCCGCAACTGGACGGACGACCTGACTCACTGTACGTTTCGGCGACGCCCTCGCGCGGTTCGCAGACGAACGGCGAACATCGCCGCGCCTCCAACAAGCGCCAGCGCGATACGGTCATCCCGGTCGACCCCGAGCTACGCGACGTCCTCGTCAAGTGGCTCGCCGTCCGGCCCGACCCGGTCTCCGAGGCGAAACCGCTCTTTACCGGCACGAGCGACAACTGGGGGCGACGGATCACGACCGATATGGTCCATCACACCGTCGAAGCCCACGCTCGCGACGTCGGCTGGTATCACGACGGTGCTGGTGCGGCGGACAACGTCACGCCACACTACTTCCGGCACTTCTTCACGACACACCTGCGCGATAGAACCGGCGATCGGGGGATCGTCAAGTACCTCAGGGGTGACGTCGCTCAGGATATCATCGATACGTACACCCACGACTGGGGATCTCGCGTCCGTGACGTGTACGAACAGCACATCTATCAGCTGCTGTGAGTGATCTCCTGGGATGGATTCACCGCGATACTATTCTTATAGTGATATTTTATGTCCGAAGCGTTGTTCTGTTCCAGACTCATAAATCTCATGTCGCTATATCAATTCGCGGGTCCGGATGGCGTCACTAGAACCACCCGACGAGCCGCCGCTGGAGACGCGTCACTGCCGTCATAGCGCGGGCGTACCACTTCGTCGGAAGGTGGGGTGAGTCTCCGAGCGGCCCGATCTTCGAAGTCGCGATCGTTCGGACTTCGACGTACCGTCGCAGCCCTTCGGGACCGTGTCGGCGGCCGACGCCCGAGTCACCGAATCCACCCATCGGTGCGTCGACTGCCGCCCAGCCGACCGCGTATGGATCGTTAACACAGACAGTCCCGCAGTCGATCTCGCGGGCGACGGATCGACCGCGAGCCAGATCGGTTGTCCAGACGCTCGCATTGAGGCCGTACGACGAACTGTTGGCCCTCTCGATCGCTTCTTCGGCGTCTGAAACCGGCTCGACAGACACCACCGGACCGAACGTCTCCTCGGTGGCGATCGCCGAATCGGGATCGACGTCTGTCAGGATCGTCGGCTCGTAACAGAACGGACCGACGTCCGGACGACTGCGGCCACCGGCACACACTGACGCACCGTCTGCGCGGGCGTCCTCGACGTAGCTCTGGACGCGTTCGAGATGATCGCTGTCGATCAGTGATCCGACGTCGGGACGGTATCCGAACTCGAGTCCGAGCGACAGCCGTCGAGTGGCGTCGACGAACGCGTCAAGGAAGTCCTCGTAGCGGCTGTCTACCACGTAAATCCCCTCCGGTGCCAGACAGAGCTGTCCCGCGTTCGTGAACGCCCCCTCGACTGCCCCACGAGCGGCGGTTTCCACGTCAGCGTCACCGAGCACAAGCATCGGATTCTTCCCGCCGAGTTCGAGCGAGCTACCGATCAGATTCCGGCCGGTCCGCTCGGCGACAGCCCGTCCCGTTTCAGTGCCGCCGGTGAACGTAACGTGATCGACGCGATCGATCAGTGCGGGCCCGACAGTTGGTCCGTCTCCAGTAACGACCTCGAACACGCCACTCGGGAGGCCAGCTTCCTCGAAGAGTTCAGCCAGGGCGAGCGCGACGTACGGCGTCCGCTCGTCCGGTTTACAGACGACGGCGTTCCCAGCGAGAAGCGCTGGAATGACGTCGGTTATCGCGAGTGTCAGTGGGTAGTTCCACGGGGAGATGACGCCGGCGACGCCGACCGGATCGGTCGTTACGTGCGCATCTATCAGGCCGGGAACCGCCCCAGTGCGCTTCGATTCCGCGAGGATCGACGGCCCATTCGAGCCGTAGTACGAGCACGTGAGCGGGACGTCGAGGATTTCTTCGAGCGCGTCGACGCGGGCCTTGCCTGTCTCGAGTTGCACGATGTCGAGCAACCACTCGCGGCGCTCGAGGACGAGGTCGCCGAAGCGCCGGAGGACATCGCCGCGATCCTCGATCGATCTGTTTTCCCATTCGGACTGTGCGACTCGCGCACGATCGACGGCGGCCGCGACGTCTTCGGCCGTTGCGGCAGGGACCGCGCCGATCGGTTCGTCCTTGATCGGCGTTCTGACGTCGAGTTCGGGCCGCTCGTCCGTGGTGTCGACACGGTCGGCGAGCGATGCGAGGCGGTTCGTGGAGACGACAGTGGCGTCGAGCAGCGACGACTGCTTCGTCTGTGACATATCCGGTCCACGGGTCAGCGACACCTCTAGCTTGCGCCTGGCTCTGCGGGCGCGAGGCCGCAACTACTCCCAGGGCGAGTCTCGGGTCGTGACCGTGGGATTGGTGGCCGCTCCGCCCAGCGTTTCGATCAGTTCGGCGAGCGGTTCTGGGCTGCCGACAAACAGCGGCGTCCGCTGGTGGAGTCGTTCGGGTTCGGTATCGAGAACAGAGCAGTCCCCCTGATAGGACAGGCCGCCCGCCTGCTCGACGATGAACGCGATAGGGTTGGCCTCGAACTGGAGCCGGAGTTTTCCGGACGGTCGAGTTTCCAGGCTCGGATAGGCAAACACGCCGCCGTGGCTGAGTACCTGGTTGACGTCGGCCACGAGCGCACCGCCGTATCGCCGCTTCAACCGTCGCTGGACCGACATCGCGTACCGCCGGAACGCGCTCGACCACTCGGGAACTGGCCCACCGAACCCGTATACGGTACCCGTGTCCGGGAGCGAGACTGACGGGGTTAACACCTTGCGCTGGCCTTGGGTCAGGAGGTACTCCGTGACGCCGTCGTCGGTAGCGACCATCGCCGTCGTGGTCGGACCGTACAGCACGTACATCGCACCCACGAGGTCGCGCCCACTGGCGGGGAGTTCGCTGTCGTAGACGCCGACGATCGTCCCGACGCCGTTGTTCGACCCCAGGTTGCTCGAGCCATCGAGCGGATCGACCGCGACAGACAGCCCGGTACCCACCTGGGTGGGATCGGCCCGCTCCTCGCTCGCGTAGGTGCCGACACAGGCGAGTTTTCCCAGCCGCGATTCGAGCAGCTCGTCGGCGTATACGTCGGCTGCGAGCATTTCCTCACCGCTGGGGTTGTCTTCACCTTCGTAGCTGCGATGGGTCTCGAACGCCGTGCGCAACTTCGGAATCGCTTTCGCGACCGTTTGGGCGATAGTAGTAATACAGGCCGGTTCGTCCGCCACTTCGGGATCGTTCGACCGGGGGCCGGAAGTGCCCATCTCGTATCGTCGTTTCTGAACAACACATAATATTCTTCTGTATGATGTGTTTAATCTCGATTCCAGATTATACAGCCCTAGAGGCCCTTACGTTGTGGTAATACTCTTATCACCGAGGAAGAATTACGTCACGTCTCGACAGTATGTAATCGTCTAGTGGAGACACACAGGCCCTTTGTGGGTCTCGGATAGAAACATACAGGCATCCCGGTGACGAACTGATGGCAATGACTCGCGTCGTCGTCCCGATACGGTATCCTCTCAGCGAACACTCGAGAGCCACGCTCTCGAAAGCGATCCGGATCGCAAACGATGAAGACGCGTCGCTCTCTATCCTGCACGTTAACCTCTATCAGGAGAACGGTCGCGTGACCCGGACGGATCTCAAGGACGCGGTCGAGAACTCGTTCGGATACCTGCCCGGAACGCGATACGTCGTCCGGTCGGGGTTTCTCGTCGAGGAGACGATTCTCGACGAAATTATCAGCGAAGGCGCTGACGTCGTCGTGATCGGGCAGAAACAGACGAGCAGATGGCGAGAGATGATCCGACGGTTGCTAGACGATCCGGACCTCGAACGATACCTCGATAACGAACTCGACTGTCGGATCGTCACTGTCTCCGGGTAGCCTCTTCGGGACGCATCGAGACGGGGAGTTCGCCGCTCGTCTCGTCGAACACCAGGTGCGAGTGTGGATACGCGATTTCGACGTCGGCGTCGTCCAATCGGTCCCAGATCTCCGTCTGGATCTCGGACCGGACGGCGACGAGTCGGTACGGTTCTTCGACCCAGTAGCGAAGCTGCAGGTGTACCCCGTGATCGCCGTATGCAGTGATGTAGCAGGTCGGGCTGGCGGGATATCGTGCCGAGCCGATCCGAATACTTGGTCCGCCTCCGATGACGCCCTCGACCGACCGGGCGGCGCTCTCGATCAGCCGCCGCGCCTGGGCGAGATCGCTCTCGTACGTGACGACGAGTTCGAGCGACTGTCGGGTTCGCGTGTCTTCGGCGGAGTAGTTGATGACGTCCCGATCTCGCATCGTCCCGTTGGGGACGACGACGAACGTATTGTCCAGCGTGAAGACCTTGGTATACCGAAGCGTGATGTCCTCGACGAAGCCACGCTGACCCGTGTCGGCGATCTCGATCATGTCGCCGATCTCGTAGGGCTGGTCGGCCAGCAGGAAGATACCGCTGATAAAGCTGCCGACGATCGGCGCGAGTATGACACCGAGCACGGCCGTGAAGACCGTCACCGTGAGCGCGATCTGGCTGAGGCGAAACCCGTAGATTCGAAGGACCGAGAACAGCGCGATCAGATAGATAGTTGCCTTTGCGCCACGGATCGTCGTCCGGGCGAGACTCGGCCGCTCGAACCGCTGGGAGATGCGTCGTCCGAACAGTCGCACGAAAAGTTGCGCGAGGACGTACGCGATCGCAAATACGGCGACGACTTGCAGGAGTTCCCACACGCCCGAAGTGACGTACTCGCGGACGGTCGCGATCCCTTTTTCGATCGCCGAGACGACGAGCAGGCCAGCAGGTAGAAGCATCTCGTGATCGTCAGTCGTACCGGCGGATGTCTTCGTCAGTGACGATCGAATCGAGCAACTCGACGGGTGTGGCGTCGTAGTTGGGGTTCTCGATAGCGAACCCTTCAGCCGGTTCGCGCATGACCTCACTGACCGATCGGAACTCGTTTTCGAACTGGAACCCACCCTCCGGTATCTTCGCACTCGCACCGACCGCGGTGACGGGAACGCCGACGTCCGTGGCCGTCGCCGTGATCGGGTACGTCCCGATACGGTTGTGCAGGAACCCGTCGACGACACTGTCCATGCCGACGATAACGCGGTCGCACTCCGGCAGGAAGTGACCGCATGCGTTGTCGACGATCAGGTGCGTATCGACGCCCTCGAATTCCGAAAGCGTCCGGGCGGTCTTGCGGCCGAGATACCGCGGTCGCCCCTCGGTGATGTAGACCGTCAGCTCATAGCCCTTCTCGAGAGCCAGTTCCAGCGTGCGCAGCACCGTCGTCGAGTAGTCGTGCGTGAGAAGCGTCGCCCCATCGTCGATGAGTTCGACGGCCCGCTTGGCGGCTTCTTCCTTGGCGGATTCGACCGTCTCGATCACCTCGTCGATGACTTCTTCGGTGAGTTCCTGGGCCGCTTCGACCGTGTCGAGATCGGCCTCCGAGACGGTCGAGACGATCTGTCGCTGGGTCTTGTACAGCGACGCGTGCGAGGGTTTCGCACGTCGGAGCGCACTGCTGTTGCGGTCGAGTGCGCGGACGTACTCCTCGACCGTCGGGAAGTCGTCGTCGGTCAGCGACCGGAGCGCTTCGGCCGCCTTGACCGCTACGATCGAGGAACTGTGCGTCTGCATCTCCTCGATCTCTTCGATTGTCTGGTCGATCATACACCCACAATCGGCGCTTCCGTCCAAAGGCTTTCTGATCGTGACTGCTGTAATGAGGATACTCGCTATCGTTCGAGATCCGTCAGCAGGGTCTCGACCGCTGCTTTCGCGTCACCCAGAACGTGCGAGCCGTGTGAGACGAGTATGGTGCCGACCCGGACGTCCGCGAGCCGGTGGACGCTTTCCCGAGCGCGAGCGTCGTCGTGATTGAACCGGGACTCGATGACCGCCAGCGGGCCGCTCCAGTCGTCGTCCGCCGCGAACGCGGAGTCGCTTCCGACGACCGTGTCCCCGGCGAACAACACGTCTCCGGCCTGATACGCCATGTTTCCGGGCGTGTGCCCGGGCGTCGCGATCGGTTCGATCCCCCAGCGAGCGCCGCCGTCGCGCAAGGCCACGTCGACGTCGATCCCGGCCTGGGCCAGCGCGGAGCGATCGCGTGCCGGGGCAGCGACGGTGACGTCCAGCTCGTCTCGAAGCGCCGGCACCGCTCCGTAGTGGTCGACGTGTGCGTGCTCGACGACGACGGCTTCGACGTCGTACTCGCGCGCGAACGTGACGACGTCCGAAGCGATCGACTCCTCTCCGCCGCCGATCAGAACCGCCGTCTCCGCAGGCCGGGCGACGTGGACTGAAAGCGGCTCTTCGTAGTCGCCGTAGGACCACTCGATGGCGCGCGTCCAGACGCGGGGCGCGATCTCCATACGTCGGGGTCGTCGCCGGCGACCAAGGGCGTTTCGTCGTAGCGGTTTTGCCAGCGCTGCTCGAAGGGGAGCTATGGACGATCGGATTCACGACCACGCCGAGACGCTAGTCGACTGGAGCGCACGGATCGAACGCGGCGACGACGTGGTGCTGGCGGTCGCCGAAGGTGCTCACGATCTCGCTGTTGCGACTGCCCGCGTGTTGGGCGAGCGAGGTGCAAACCTCATATCACTATATCAATCCAGCGAGATCGCACGGGAATACCTCCGGGCACACGACGGCGAGTTCGAAGACGATCCCGGGTACCAGCTCGCGCTGTACGAACAGGCCGACAGCGTCCTCTATCTCGGCGGCAGCCACAATACCGCCGCGACGGCCGACGTGCCCGGCGACCGCCAGAACGCCTACAGCCGCGCCCGTCAGGCGATCCAGGAGGCGCGGATGGACACCGACTGGGTCTCGACGGTGCATCCGACCCGATCGCTGGCCCAGCAGGCAAGTATGAGCCTCCCCGCCTACGAGGACTTCGTGTACGACGCCGTGCTCCGTGACTGGGAGGCACTGGCCGCCGAGATGGCCGACCTGAAGGAGATTCTCGACGCGGGCAGCGAGGTCAGACTCGTCGGCGAGGGGACCGATCTGACGATGTCGGTCGAGGATCGAACGGCAGTCAACAGCGCTGCCTCGGTCGCCTACGACTCGCATAACCTCCCCAGCGGCGAGGTCTTTACTGCCCCCGAATCGCCCGAGGGACACGTGACCTTCGACGTACCGATGACGATCCGCGGCAAGCGCGTTCGGGACGTGCGCCTGACGTTCGAGGACGGGGTCGTGACCGACTACAGCGCAGCCGTCAACGAAGCGGTCATCGGGGAGGTACTCGAGACCGACGAAGGGGCGCGCCGCCTCGGCGAGCTGGGAATCGGGATGAACCGCGGGATCGATCGACCGACAGATTCGATCCTCTTCGACGAGAAGATGGCCGAGACGGTCCATCTGGCGCTGGGTCGGGCCTACGACGCCTGTCTGCCCGACGGCAAGAGCGGCAACGACAGCGCCGTCCACGTCGACCTTATCACGAACATGGACGAGGGGTCGCGGCTCGAAGTCGACGGTGAGGTGATCCAGCGCGACGGGAAGTTCCGCTGGGAAGACGGCTTTTGAGAGTGAGCGGAGGCATGAATTACTTTGCGCTCTCGGCGGGATCGACGACCGCCCCGTCGACCGTGTCGACGCCGACCTGATCGCAGCGGTCAGCCATCGGGCAGGCCTCGGGGTCGTCCAGACACGCCGGCTTGCGAGCCGTGCAGTACTCGCGCCCGAACTGGATCATCGCGGTGTGGCCGAAGCCGCACTTCTCGCCGGGGACGTCCCGTTCCAGGTGTTCGCGGACGGTTTCGTGGTCGGCATCGGGCGGGGCGACGCCGAGCCGGCGAGCGATCCGGTGGACGTGTGTATCGACGGGGAACACGCCGTCTTGCCCACCCGAGAACAGAAGCACACAGTCGGCAGTCTTGGGGCCGACGCCGTTGTATTCCAGCAGTGACTCGCGGACCTCGTCGACATCGCCCTCGCGGATGAACGCGTCGAAGGCCGCTTCGCTCCCGTAGGTCTCGCGTATTCGCTGGGCGATGGCGACGATCCGCTCGGACTTCTGATTGTACAGACCGGCTGAGGAGATCGTCTCCGCGAGCCGTTGCTGGTCGGCCTCGGCCAGGTTTGCCACCAGATCCCCCGATCCGTAGCGTTCCATCAGACTGTCGTGGGCGGGCTGGCTGGCCTTGTCGGAGGTGTTCTGGCTGAGGATCGTCCGGACCAGCGACTCGAAGGCGTCCTGGCCGCCGTATGTCTTCTGCCAGTACAACTCGCCGAGGCGATCGACGACGGCCTCGGCGCGGGTCTCCGCTTTTCCGGTCTCGAAGATCGTGGCCTGTCCGCCGCCCGCGTCGCCGCCGCTGATGTTCTCGGCTGGCTCGTCGTCGGGCATGCGATCTACTGGGGGCCGGAACCGAAAAAGCGCCGCGGTCACTCTCAGGCGTCGACCGAGAGCGTCAAGGTCAACTCGACGCCGTCGGCCAGCGCCTCGATCAGGTCGCGGTCGAGATCCGCCGCGGCGGCCTCGGCGTCGACCATGATCGTCCGGTCGTCGACGTACTCGCTCGTGCGGGCGACCATCGACCGCTCGTTCTCGAAGGACAGATCCCGATGCCCGCGGCCCGCCACGGTCACTGCGTGGCCGTCGGCTTCGAGCGTGGCGGTGATCGTCGCGTCCTCGGACTGGCACGCGGCGACGAACGCGTCGTCGAACTCGGCGGGCACGCGGTCAGCTTCGATGCCGAGGATGCAGTCGCCCGCCGGCGTGAGGTAGTCGTCGCTGGTCAACTCGAAAGTGCTCTCGTGGGCGGCTGTGACGTTCTCGTGGCCGACCGCACGAATTGTTTCGTCCATACGGCGAGGTCGGTGCCCCAGCGTTCATAGGGGTTGTCCTCTAGTCCGGCGAGTTCCGCTCGCCTGCCGCGTCCGTCTCCTCGGCGGTCGTCGTGTTCAAATGGGTCGCGAATCGAACGCCGAGGAGACTCACGAGAACGCCGGCAGTCAGGTAGAGCGCAAGCCCGATGCCGGGTTCCAGGACCGTCTCGGCGACTCTGAGCGGCCCGAATTCGATCGCCGGAACCGTGGCCGGGTCCATCGTCTCGCTGCGCGTCAGGAAGTACGCGGCGATCCCCCGAACCACGAGTCCGACAGCGACCGCGCCAAACGGCAGGTTCAGGTACGCGCTGTGGACCTTCTCGTCCCGGATGAACTCGTCGACGAGCCGGCCGGTGCTTGCCGCCAGTGCTGCCCCCGTCACCCACGGGATCGCGTCGTAGACGAACCGCATACCGACCAGCAACGGTGCGTCGGTCGATATCGTCGAGACGCCCAGCAAACCGGCGAAGGCTCCGATCAGTGCCAGCCCGGCTGCGACGACGTAGGTGACGAGCGCGACCTGACCGGAGTACAGCGCGCGCTGGATCTGTGCCGTGGCAGTCTCCAGCAACTCGTCGATTCCGAGTCCCTTGTAGAGGAGAAACGCGCCGAACACGGCCGCGATCGCGCCGAACGCGACGGCGACACTGCCGACGAGCAGCAAGACCGGGAAGACGATCAGCGCCGCCCCGACCGGAACGAACACCGTCTCCCGGAGTTCCTCGTCGCCGAGCAGTTGCTTGAGCAGGTAGTAGGTCGATTCGATGTCCCGGGCCTGCCGGACGACCACCCGATCGACGGCGTCGACGGTGATCCGGCTTTCGACGATCGGGACGAGCCGTTCGTCTTCCGCACTGTCGACGACGACGACGGCCGAGTCCGGATCGTACTCCCCGACGAGCTGGTCGGTCTGCCGGGCGACGGCGCGGTCGATGCTCACCGGATCGCCGACGCCCGAGAGCACCGCAACGATCGACTCGTCACCGCTGTCTTCGAGATCGCGGGCAACACGGAGCGATTCGAGCAGGCAGTTCACCTGGCTGTCTTCCGGATCTTCGACGCCGAAGTCAGTAACCAGCGACTCGACGGCCTCCCACCCGACGACAGGGGCGTCCGCGTCGCCCGTGACCGCACCACCCCGATCGATGCAGACGACCAGCGTTGTCACAGGCGAGAGCAGACGCGCAGCGTATAAAAATCCTCGACACTCCGTGGCGGCACTGCAAGCCCAGCATATTTCCAGGCCGCCCTCGTCCGGCAACGTGTATGTTCCTCCTCTGGGACTTCGACGGGACGCTCGCGACGCGCCCTGGAGGGTGGATCGACGCACTCCTCAGCGCAGCCCACGATCACGGCTTCGGCTCGGTCACGGCCGCGGAGATCCGACCGCACCTGGCCTCGGGGTTCCCCTGGCACACGCCCGGTGACCCGCACACCGACATCTCGACGGCCGAGGAGTGGTGGGGGATGCTCCGGCCAGTCTTCACAGGGGCCTACCGGGCGGCCGGTCTCGATGACGAGGCGCCCTCCGAGATCGCGGCTGCTGTCCGGGATACCTACCTCGATCCTGATGCCTGGGAGAGCTACGACGAGGCGGCCGAGACCCTGGCCGGCCTCGCTGACCGGGGCTGGGAGCACGCGATCCTCTCGAATCACGTTCCCGAGTTGCCCGGCCTCGTCAGGGACCTGCGTCTCGACGACCACTTCGAGGCGATTTATACGTCCGGGACGATCGGCTACGAAAAGCCACACCCGGCCATCTTCGAACACGCGCTTGATCGCCTCGGCGACGGGCCGGTCAGGATGATCGGCGACAGCGTGAGTGCCGACGTCGAGGGTGCTCGGCGGGTCGGTATCCCGGCCGTCCTGGTCCACAGCGAGGACGAGTCTGTCCAGTACCGGTGTGAGCGTCTCGCAGAAATACCGTCGGAACTACAGCGAATCTAGATTACAGCAGCCCCGTCTTCTGGAGCTTCATGAGATCCTCGGTTTCGAGGGTCTCGCCGTCTTTGAATTTCTGGTAGATCTCCTCGGCCTCCTCGCGGGCGGCTTCCTGCTTCTGCTCGCGCTCCTGGCGCTCTTCCTCTTCCTCTTTCTTGTCCAGCTCGCGCAGACGCTTCTGGACGCGCACGAAGTCCTCGTGGTGCTGGTCGGCCGCTTCCTGGGCCTCGACGAACTTCTCGTGCATCTCGTCGGCCTCGTCACGGATCTCGTCGGCCTCGCGATAGGCCTCGATCATCTTGTTGTGGTGCTTCTGGGCCTCGTCGGCCAGTTCCGTGACCTTCTGGTGATGTCGGGACGCCTCCGAGCGGATCTCTTCGGCTTCCTCTTTGAGCTCGTCGATGTCGTCAGTCTGCTCGAGCTTCTCCTTTCGTTCCTGGAGCTTCTCGCGCTTCTGCTCGATCTTCTCGATCAGCTCGCGCTCTTCTTCGGTGCCCAGGACTTCGGTCTGCTGTTTGAACTCGAGGTCCTCGATCTCCTCTTCGAGCTGCTCGATGCTTTTGCCCTCGTTCAGTTCGAGCTCGTTTTTCTTCTGCTCGACCTTCTCGAACAGCTCGTTTGCTTCCGCGTTGAGCTCGTTTCGCTTCTCCTTGTGTTCCTGGACCTGCTCGTTGAGCTCGTCGCGCTTCTCGCGGTGTTCCTGTGCCTCGTCGACTTTCTCGCGAGTCTTCGCGTTCAGTTCGTCGCGGTCCGAGGCACGTTCAGAAGCGAGTTGGTTGAGGTCGTTGCGTCGATCCCGAAGTTTGCCAGCGAGCTTGATGAGCTCGCCTTTGGACTTCGTTTCGAGTTCTTCATCTGTTACCGATACGTTCTTGGATTCGTCTATCGAGTCTGCCATAGTTTGAAACCCTCCGATGCCATGCTGCTCCCGTGTGTGACAGAGTCTCCGCTAAAAGTCGGCTGGCGCCTGATAACGAGATTCCCTGTCATGTTGGGCGTCGCACGATGCTGCCGAACGCCAGGAGCGTTCTGGTACCTACTTCTACAGTTTTCTGCTATTAAAGTATTCCGGTCGAGGGGGTCATTGTTTCTCTATGGCATACAAACAGACCACCAGACGGCAGAACTTTCACGGTCATTTCTGTCGTTCGGATAGAGGGGGAGAGGACTGTTCGTTCATGATGTCACCAGAAGTCCTGTGAAGACGTCTGGCCGGACGGCGACGCCGAATCAGGTACAGCAGCCACCGCCATGGAGACCATCGGAAGTCGATTCCCGATCGACCGCCGTACAACGGGCGATCATACCAGAGGCTCGCTCTCAGAACAGCGCCTCGTCGTCGAGGATTTCGGCCGGCCCGCCGACCGTCCAGTGGCGCGTCTCGATCCCGAGATCCGAGATCGCCTCGCGGACGTCTTCGACGTGTTGCTCGGTCGTGTTGACGTAGATGCTCGCACCGGTGTCGCCCGAGAAGTAGGCTTCGACACCCTCCGAGCGGAGCTGTCGGACGGCGTTGAAGATCTCGATCGTCTGTGGCTGCCAGTAGACCCACGCCGACGGACCGGTCATGGTCGTCGCAGCCAGCGAGAGCGTGTCGCGCTCGGCCAGTTCGAACGCCCGCCCGAAGTCCGCTGCCCGGAGCGCGTCGCGCATCTCGTCCATCTGTTCGTGGATGTGGGCCATCCGGGCGTCGAACATGTGGCTCTCGGTCGCTTCGGCGTGGGCGGCCTCGGTTTCCTTGTAGGTCGGGACGAGCGCGGTGACGACGTGCAGTTCGTCGTCGAGATCCGTCTCGATCCGCTCGGCGCGACAGTCGTCGTCGTTCTTGCCGGAGTAGAGAACGGAGAAGCCGCCGGTGACCGCCCGCGCCGCCGAGGCCGAACCGCGTCGGGCGATCGTCGAGACCTCGGGGCGAGTCAGATCGAGGCCCGCAGCTTCGGCGGCGGCCATCGCCAGCGCGGCAAAACCCGACGACGACGACCCGAAACCGACGTTCGTCGGGAAGGAGTTCTCGCTCTCGACGCGGGCCGGGCGGTCGATGTCGGCGAGGTCACGAACGTGATCGAGCACGGATTCGATCCGCTCGGCCCCGCGGCCAGTCACCGTCTCACCGTCGACGACGTACGTCTCTTCGTCGGCCTCGAAAGAGACGGTCGTCTTCGTGTGACTCGGCGCCGTACAGACGCTGATGCTGTCGTGATACGGGTAGCGCAGCTCTGCGTCGCGCATCCCGTGATACTTGACCAGCCCCTGGATCGGATGGGCCTTCGCAGTCGCGTGCATACCCGTGGGTCCGTCCCGGCGCACTTATCGGTGCCGTCTCAATCGCGATAAACCGGCGTTATTCGCCGCTGAAATCCCTGCGCCGCCCCTTCGGGATCTGCGAGCGCAACTCGCCGTGGACGTACAGTCCGACGCCGATCGGCTCGGGCCCACCGGCGATGTCGTGGGTGACGACCAGATAGCCCCAGTCGCCGTCCCACTCCAGTTGTTGATCCTCGCCGGCCAGGAACCGTTCAGCCGCCTCGCGATCGAGGTGGATGACGTTCCGATCCGCCCGGGGTCCGAACCGCTGGACGGCTTCGGTCGTCGGCTTCCAGTGTTCCTGACGCGTGCGCATGAAGGACATTCCCAGCGCCTCGATGTCGACCGGCGTCTCCAGGTCGCCCGTGAACGCCCAGATCTTGCCGTTGCCTCGTTCCCAGAAGGTGTACGCCGCGAACGTCTCGGGATCGATCCCGAACCGCTCGGCCCAGAACGTGAGGACCGCCTCGCGGGTCGGTCGCCCCTCGACGTCTCGCTCCGCTTCCGTCGCCGGGAGTCGGTCGAAGCGATGACTGACGTTCTCGCTCATCCCGTCACCTCCAGTTTCGCGACGAAAAACCCGCCCGTGTCGTTGTGGTGTGGGTAGATCCGCTTGGCGCGTTCGACTTGCGAGTCGAAGGTCTCGTCTTGCCATTCGATCACGCCGTCCTGGTACTCCAGGGGCAACTCGAACTCGACGAGCCGACAGTTCTCGGTGTCGAGGACGTGGTCGAGAACGCCTTCGTTCTCCTCGGGCGCGAACGTGCAGGTCGAATAGACGACAGTTCCGTCCTCTCGGGTGGCCTGGATCGCACGCGAGAGGATGCCTTTCTGGACGCCAGCGATCCCCTCGACGTGGCCCAGCGACCACTCCTCGAGCGTGTCGGGGTTCTTGCGGATCGTCCCTTCACAGGAGCAAGGGACGTCCACCAGTGCCCTGTCGTAGTCTTCACCACCGAACGGTTTCAGCGAGTGGTTGCGCGCGTCCTCGTTGGTGACGGCGACGTTCGTCACGCCGAGCCGTTCGGTGTTCGAGCGCAGCGCCGACAGCCGACCCATGTTGTTGTCGGTCGCAACGAGGAGCCCGCGATCGTCCATCAGCGCCGCCAGTTGCGTGGTCTTGCTTCCCGGGGCGGCAGTCGCGTCCCAGACCCGTTCGCCGGGCTGAGGATCGAGTACCGTCGCCGGGACGGCCGAGACCTCCTCCTGGCCGTGGATCCAGCCGTGCGTGTACGGCCAGTTCGCACCGGGCTGGTCCTCGGGCAACCGGAAGAGCCCGGGATGCCACTCCACCGGGTCGAGTTCGATACCGGCCGCTTCGAGCCCTCGTCTGGCCCGCTCGATCGTCGTCTTGATCGTGTTGACCCGGACGACCGGTGGAAGCGGTCGCTCACAGGCCGAAAGAAAGGCTTCGAAGTCGTCGACGATCGGCTCGTAGCGCGACAGCGCGTCCATCGACTATCGGTTCGCGGGGTCGAGGCTTGTGGGTTTCGAAGGGGCGTCGCTTCCGGTATTTTTATTTCACCTTCGAATGCGGGAGGAGATATGGGACGGTCGGACTTGCCACAGAAGGGGGCCGTGAAGTCGATCGTCGTCGGCGCGGGATTGACCGTGTTTGGGGTCGTCGGGACGTTCGTCGGTGGTATCGTCGCCGGTATCCTCCTCGTTCTCGGTGGGGACTCGCTCCCGACACCGGTTGCGGGTGCGTTCGTCCTCAGCGTCGTCGAGGCGACGTACCTCGTGATCGGCGTCGCGTACGTCAGCCGGACGCGGATAACCGTTCCCTGGGAGCGCCCCTCGGCTGACGAAATCCGGTGGGCTGCGTGGGGATCTCTGGGGGCAGTGGCGATCGCCATCGTCGTGTTTCTGGGGATCGACGCCGCGGGACTGTCGCTACAGACGCGACTCGAAGCGGAGGCGGGTAATATCTCTGTTCTCCAGTTCCTGTCGATCCTCGCCGCGTTCGTCGCCGTCGCGGTCAGCGAGGAGTACCTGTTCCGCGGCGCTATCCAGCGACGGCTCGAACTGGGACTGGGCGATTGGGGTGGTCTCGCGGTCGCGAGTTTGCTGTTCGGGAGTATCCACGTGTTCAATTACAATGGCGAAGCCGTTGCTCTCTTGCTGGCTGTGCTCGCGCTGTCGCTCGTGGGTGCCGTCATGGGCTACGCCTACCAGCGGACGGAAAACCTGGCTGTCCCCGTCATCGTGCACTACAGCTACAACGTGACCGTCTTCGTGCTGGCGACGCTGGGATTCCAGCTGGTTTGATCGCACAATCGACGCGTTCCAGTGCCAGCCGTCGAAGCACTCGTCGACCGGGCCAAACGGTATGCCGGTGCCCGCCGTTGTATAACGTATGGCGCACATCAGCGTTCACCGCGAGGACATCACGCTCGACGAGCCGGTGCTAGTCGAAGGATTGCCCGGTCTCGGTCTCGTGGGCAAGATCGGGGCCGACCACCTCGTCGATACCTACGACATGGACCACTACGCGTCCATCCATTGTGAGGGGTTACCGGAGGTAGCCATCTACGACGCGGACGGTCACGGCGTCGAACCACCGGTACGGATCCACGCCGACGAGGAGCGGAACCTGCTGGTCCTGCAGAGCGACATCCCGATCTCGCCGTCGGCCGCGAAGGAGTTCGCCACCTGCGTGACGGGGTGGCTCGACGAGCAGAGCGTACTCCCGCTTTACGTCACCGGAACGCAACGATCCGGCGAGCAGACGACAGATATCTTCGGGCTCTCGACGGCCGGTGCGGGCGAGCAACTGGACGCGCTCGAGGTCTCGACGCCCGGTGAGCGCGGCGTCGTCAGCGGCCCGACCGGTGCACTCGTCTATCACGCCGAGCGAGCGGGACTGGACGCGCTCGGGTTCGTCGTCGAGGCGTCGCCGCAGTTCCCGGACCCGGCGGCGGCCAAAGCCCTGCTCGATACTGTCGTCGAGCCGATCGCGGACGTCGAGATCGAAACGGAGACGCTGGTCGAGAAAGCACAGGAGATCAGCGAAGCCAAAGAGCGCCTCGCCCAGCGGATGCAACAGGCCGAAGACGAGAGTTCCCAGGCCCAGCCGGTTGGGATGTACCAGTGAAAGAAATCCCGGAAGGACAGTAGCGCTGTTCGACGTCGCGTTCACGCCGGCGGCGTCGGCACGAGCGGGCTGGATTCGAGTTCCTCGAGTATCGCCTCACGGTCGGCCTCGACGGAGTCGACCGGCTTGATGTCGAACTCCTCGACGAGCACCTCGACGACGGTATCGGAGAGGAACGCGGGCAGGGTCGGGCCGAGTCGAATCCCTTCGACGCCCTGGCTGAGCAGCGCCAGCAGCACGGTCACGGCCTTCTGCTCGTACCACGCGATGTCGTAGGCGATCGGCAGGTCGTTGATGTCCTCGACGCCCAGCGCTTCCTGTAGCTCCATCGCGATCTTCAGAAGCGAGTACGAATCGTTGCACTGCCCGGCGTCGAGCACGCGCGGGATCCCGCCGATATCACCCAGATCGAGCTTGTTGTAGCGGTATTTCGCACAGCCGGCAGTCAGGATGATGACGTCGTCGGGCAGGGACTTGGCCATCTCGGTGTAGTACTCTCGTTCGGGGTGGCGGCCGTCACAGCCGCCCATGACGACGAACCCGCGGATGTCACCGGCCTGGATGGCTTCGATGACGTCCTCGGCCCGGTCGAGGACGGCGTTGTGGGCGAACCCGTTGGGGACCGTGCCGGTCTCGATCTCCTCGGGCGGTTCGGTCTCCTTGGCGTGTTCGATGAGCCGCGAGAAGTCCTTTGGCTCGCCGTCCTCGCGGTCCTCGACGTGAGGAAGGCCGGGGAACCGGACGACTCCGGTCGTGTAGGTTCGGTCGGCATAGGAGTCGTTGGGCGGGACCAGGCAGTTCGTCGTCATCAGGACCGGCCCGTTGAACGCCTCGAACTCGTCGTGTTGCTGCCACCAGGCGTTGCCGTAGTTGCCGACGAAGTGGTCGTACTCTTCGAAGGCGGGGTAGGCGTGGGCGGGCAGCATCTCGCCGTGGGTGTAGACGTCGACACCCTCGCCCTCGGTCTGTTCGAGGAGCTCTTCGAGGTCTTTCAGGTCGTGACCGCTGACGAGGATGGCCGGCCGGTCGCGGACACCGATGTCGACCTCGGTCGGTTCGGGATGGCCGTAGGTGCTGGTGTGAGCGGAATCGAGTATCTCCATGACCTCGACGCCGACTTCGCCGGATTCGAGCACCAGGCCGATCAGCTCGTCAACGCTCTTGGTGTCGTCGAGCGTCGCGGCGAGCCCGCGCTGGACGAACGCGAAGACCTCGTCTTTCTGCTCGCCGAGGACGTAGGCGTGGTCGGCGTACGCAGCGATACCCTTGATCCCGTAGGTCAGCAGCTCCCGGAGCGACCGGACGTCTTCGTTCTCCGTCGAGAGAACGCCGACCTCGGCCGCCTTCTCGTAGAGGGCTGCACTCTCGTCGGCTTCCCAGGTCGCAGCTTCCGGCAGGTCGGCGTCTTCGATCGGTCCGACCTCGTTCTCGTAGCGTTCGCGAAGCTGTCGACGGAGCTCGAACCCTTCGCGGATCTGCTCTTCGAACCACTCGGGATCGAAGTTGACGTTCGTGATCGTCGAGAACAGCCCCTCGACGATGAACACGCGAACGTCCTGGTCGACGATACCGTCCGCACGTGCCTCCTCGGCGAGATACGCGAGGCCTTTCAGTTCCCAGACGAACAGATCCTGGAGATTCGCCGTCTGCGCGTCTTTCCCGCAGACGCCGGTTACCGTACACGCCTCGTTGTCGATCGTCTCCTGACATTGATCACAGTACATACTCATGGGAAATCACCCGGTTGCGAGGACTCCTGACTCGACTGCCAGCGCGATGGGGTCGTTGTGTCGGCCACATGTCCTCGTGACGTGTGTACCGATGGTCGGTATCCATACGTATCTCTCCCCGAACTTGTTCGGTTCTCGACATTTCTTCCGTATTATTCGTTATGGTATTCGCCAATGGTCAAGTGTTATGATATTTATTTCGACATATCTCCGGAACAGTTTACTCACCGTGGGTTCATTTACCCCCCATGGGTGACGAGACCAGACAGCGGGAAGCACTGCTCGAAGCGATCGAAAACATCGCAGATCGAATCGACAACGAAAAGAAACATCTGACAGACCTGGACTCGGCAATCGGTGACGCCGACCACGGGGCGAACCTGAATCGCGGGTTCAAGGCCGTCATGGAGAAAATCAAGGATATGGACGACGACGCCGACGTTCAGGAGATCACCAAGACGGTAGGCATGACGCTCGTCTCCGAGGTCGGCGGGGCAGCGGGACCGCTGTACGGCGGCTCGACCATGACCGCCAGCACCGAACTGGCAGACGGGATCACGGCCGAGTCGTCTGTCGCGTTCGCCGAGGCGTTCCTCGAAAAGCTACAGGATCGCGGGGACGCCCGCGTCGGCGACAAGACGATGATCGACGCGATCACGCCGGCAGTCCACACCTACAAGAAGTCCATCGAACAGGACGACCTGCCGCCGCTGGAGGCGCTGGCGAAGGCCGTCGACGCTGCCGAGCGCGGCGTCGAGTTCACGGTGCCGATCCGGGCGAGCAAAGGTCGGGCGTCGTTCCTCGGCTGGCGCTCGACCGGCCACCAGGATCCCGGTGCGACCAGCACCCTGTTCATCCTCGAGGAGATCCTGAAGACCGCCGAGCAGTACCTCGAAGGAGACACCGACGTCGACGCCACGTCGCCGACGATCCCCGACGAGGAGCCCGACGAACTCGAGGAGGAGTGAGATGATCGGACTGCTGATCGTCTCCCACAGTGGGCAGGCTGCCGCCGGAATCAGAGAGATCGCCATGGAGATGGGCGGCGACGAGGAGACTATCGCCGCGGTCGGCGGCGACCCGGACGGCGGGATCGGCACCTCGATCGACGACATCCAGGCAGCGCTTTCGGATCTGCTGGAGGCGACCGACGGCGTCGTCGTGCTCGTCGATCTGGGCAGCGCGGTGATGAACGCCGAGACGGCGATCGAGATGCTCGAAGGCGACGAGGAGGTCGTTATCGCCGACGCACCGGTCGTCGAGGGTGCACTCAACGCCGCAGCCAGCGCGACCAGCCCGAAAGCGACCGTCGAGTCGGTCCGGGAATCCGCCGAAGAGGCTCGCGACATCTCGAAGCTGTAGGACGGCGATTCCTTCGTCGGCGCGACAGCGCCGCATCCCGGAGCGTGTCGACGCGACGGCACCGTTTTCACCGCGTGGGAGTGCGAGCGGCGTTCATGTCGCTGCTCCACGTAGTTACAGTCAGCCATGACCGCCGACGCACCACCGCGGGAAACAGCGCACTACGAGACGGTCGAGGGCGGGGCCGTCCGGTGTCTGGTCTGTCCGCGGACCTGCGTGATCCCCGAGGGCGAGCGTGGCGTCTGCGGCGTCCGTCAGAACCGCGACGGTCGCCTGTACCTGACGACCTACGGACGGGCCGTCTCAACGTCGATCGATCCGATCGAGAAGAAGCCGCTCTTTCACGTCGCGCCCGGTGCAGACGTCCTCTCGGTCGCCACGAAGGGCTGTAACCTGCAGTGTGACTTCTGTCAGAACTATCGGATCGCCATCGAGTACGAGGGCGTCACCGAGTACGATCGTCCGCCCGAAGAACTGGCCGACCGGATCGAGGCCGGCGAGGCCGACGGGATGGCCTACACCTACACGGAACCGACGATCTTCATGGAGTACGCGCTGGACACAATGGCAGCGTCGCCCGACGATGCGCTGCAGGTGTTCGTCTCGAACGGTTACATGCGTCCCGAGACTGTCGACACGCTCGCGCCTCACCTCGACGCGATCAACGTCGACATCAAGGGCGATCGGCAGTTCTATCGCGAACACGCCGGCGTTCCGGACCCCGAGCCGATCTTCGAAACCGTCGAACGGTTCGCCGAGAAAGGCGTCCACGTCGAGGTGACGAACCTCATCATCCCCGGCGAGAACGACGACGAAGCGAGTCTCCGCGAGCGGATGGAGTGGATCGCCGACGAGGTCGGGACCGAGACGCCGGTGCACGTCTCGCGGTTCCACCCGGATTACAAGCTCACCGACGTCCCGTCCACGCCGATCGAGACGATCGAACGTGCGATGGAGATCGCCCGCGAGGCCGGCCTATCGTACGTCTACAGCGGGAACGTCCCCGGCCACGAGAGCGAGTCGACCTACTGTCCGGACTGTGGTCGGCTGTTGATCGAGCGGGAAGGCTTTGCCGTCCGGGAGATCGATCTCGACGACGGAGCCTGTCCGAGTTGCGGCCGGGAAATCCCGATCCGGGGGACGCCCCGCGGGCCGTCGAACGGTCGTCGCCGTCGCGTGTTCTGAACGACACTCGAATTCGCCGATACGCATGTCACGAACGGAATCAGCCACCGCGGAACTCGACCTCGAAGCAGGTCGAACGCTGGTATCGCGCGCCAGACAGGCCGTCGAAGCGGCCGCCCGCAGTAACGGCGAGCCGACGCCGTCGCTCGCCCCATCGAGTGACGATCTCCGGGTCGTCAGAGGTGCGTTCGTCACGATCAAGCGCGCCGAGCGACTGCGCGGCTGTATCGGACAGCCGGATCCGGACGGCCCGCTCGGCGAGGTAGTCGTCGACGCCGCGATCGACGCCGCGTTGCACGACCCGCGAGTCGAGCCGGTCGAACCCGGCGAAATCGACGCCGTGACGGTCTCCGTGTCGGTGCTCTCGAAGCCGGAACCGCTCCCGGCGTCGGATCCGTCGCGCTATCCAGAGTACGTCGAGGCAGGCAGGCACGGATTGATAGTCGAGCGTGATCGTGCCTTCGGATTGCTCCTGCCACAGGTCGCTGTCGATCGCGGGTGGGACGCCGAGGCGTTCCTCGATGCGACCTGTCAGAAGGCGGGGCTGCCGGGCCGTGCCTGGCGCGAGGACGGAGTCGAAATCAGGCGGTTCTCGGGCCGGGTGTTCGCCGAGACGCAGCCGATGGGAGACGTGATCGAACGTCCCCTCGGCCGCCCAGGCGAAGCGAGCGACGGGCTGGAAGCGGGTTCCGACGAACGCGACGATATCCGAACCGACGGCGGCAAGGTTCGGACTGACGAGGAGATAGTCGAGACCGACGGCGGGGGTGTCAGAGAGCCAGCGGTCGCCGGGGAGTTCTACGCCGGCGACGCCGACGCGCTCGTCGAGCAGCTCAGGGGGAGCTTCACCCACGCGATTGGACCCGGATCGCTGCCCGAGCACGACGCCGACCCGCGACGGCCACTCGGGTTGATCGCCCCGCACGCCGGCTATCCCTACTCCGGGCCCGTCGCCGCCCACGCCTACGCCACGCTGGCGCGTCCGGACACGCCAGAGACGGTGGTCGTCTTCGGACCGAACCACCGGCGCGTGGGAGAGGCCGTCGCCGTTGCACCGCACGACCGCTGGCGGACACCCTTGGGAGAGGTCTCGATCGACCGGGGACTGGCGGACGCCGTCGTCGATCTGCACGGAGCGGCGACGTTCGATCCGGTCGCCCACGAGGGCGAACACTCCATCGAGGTCCAGGTTCCGTTCCTCCAGCACGTACTCTCTGATGTGTCGATCCTGCCGATCTGTCTCGGGGGACTCGACCACGACCGGGCCGAGCAACTCGGCGTGGCGGTCGCGGAGGCCATCGATCGGACCGGCCGGGACGCCGTCATCGTGAGTTCGACCGATCTGACCCATTACCAGCCCCACGAGGGGGCCGTCGAGGCCGACCGGCCCGTCCGTGAGACGATCGAGCGCCTGGACACCGGCGAGATCGCCCGCCTTTCGGCAGGCGGCCACTCGATGTGCGGTCCGTGGTCGACGGTCGCAACCCTGAGCGCTGCGCGCGAACTCGGCAGCGAGTCAGGCGAGGTACTCGCGTACGCGACCAGCGGCGACACGGCCGGATCGCGGGCCCGCGTCGTCGGCTACTGTGCCGCGGCGATTCGGTGAGCGCGGACGATCCGAACCACCGGGCCAGCCAAGTTATTTCACGACAGACAAGCAACCACCGGCATGGACGAGTCCGACTTCTCCTCGGAACTGCAGGACCGGCTTGATGACCGTCGGGCCGGGAGCTCGAAGGGGACGCTCGCGCTGAGCGAACAGGAGGGATACGTCGGCGACGAACTGACGCTTTTGGGCCGGAACTTGTCCGCAGACGAACAGTACGACCTCGTCTGGCACACGAGCGACGGGAGGTGGGCAGTCATCGAAGCCAACAGGGTCGTCGGGCCACAGTACAGCCCGCGGACCGAACCCATCGCGACAGTCCGGACCGACGAGTCCGGAGAGTTCGACGAGACGTGGACGATCCCGGAGGACTACGGTGGCTCTCACAAGATCACTGTCGAAAACGACGAGGGCGTCGCTGCCAGGGCCGAGTTCGAAGTCAGACCGTGGTTCGAACTCGATCGAACACAGACAGAGCTGGGCGAGGCGTTCGTCGTCAGGGGATACGGGATCGGTCCGTCGCTCGAATCGAACAACTTCCAGATCGCCTGGGACAACCAGTTCGTCGGATTCATTACCGGTGTGATAAATCGTGGAACGGCAACTGCACGGATCCGGGCGGTCGGTCCGCCGGGCGAGCACGTCATCCAGGTCTGGCGCAACTACCGCGGCGTCCCGTTCGTCGCGAACAACACCCAGTCGCCGCTGGGGTCGGTCGGTGGCGACCGCGCGAACGCCTGGACGGTTGAGGTGACTGAGCCGGACAGCTCACCGCCGACGATGTGGGTCGACGAGCTCTTCGAGGAACAGCCCTTCGAGGCACACTATCCCGAGCTGGACGCCGATACCGAGGCCGAACTGGAGATCGCACCGCAGTGTGGCCCGGCCGGGACGCAGGCGATCATCACCGGGCGGAACTTCCCGCCGAACGCGGCGGTCGACCTCAAGTGGTACCAGCACGTCGGCGAGGGGATCCGGGGGCTGGAAGTCACGCCGACGGTGCGTCCTGGAATCTTGCCGACCGTGACGGCCGACGCGGACGGTCGGTTCCAGGTCGAGTTCGAAATCCCGCCGGCAGAGGGATCGACACGGCCGATCCTCGCGGAGGTCGACGGACGGTCGGTCGCGGCGACGGGCTTCATGATGCAGCCCTCGATCGAGACGTTCGAACCGACCAGCGGACCGGTCGGCACCGAGATCGAGATCGAGCTCTCGGGGATCGGCTGGACCGCCTACGAGAGTGCGCCGTTCTTCGTCTACGACAACGCACCGCTGGGCTACGCCTGCGGTACCAGCGAGGACCTCCGGAGCCCGACCGTCAGGACGGTGCTGCAGGCGACCGGTGAGCCCGGGTATCACTTTATCGACGTCTATCCCTCTATCTTCGAGATGGAAGACGACGAACCCGAGTTCGAGATCCGGCCGCACCTCTCGTATCTCGACAACCACCCCGTGCGTCCGCTTCCGGCCTGTCACATGGTCTTCGAAGTGACCGAGGAATGATCGTCGACGTCGTCGAAGTCACTGACAAGTTATCGTCGCTGTCACCGACGAGCGATCGCCGTGCGGCGGTCACGGTCCGGTCGACACAATCTTTTTTGACAGCCCATCTGAACGATGGCTATGGGTTCAAACGCGATCTACGACCGCCATCACGAGGTATTCCTGCTGTGGGCATGTCGTGAGACGGGTGTGTTCGACGCGCTCTTCGCGGGGAAGCGACGATCCGACGTGATCGCCGAGCACGCGGGGATTACGGATCGGGCGAGCGAGATCGTCCTCGAAGCGCTGGTCGATTCGGGATACGTTCGGGAGACAGAGGACGGCTACGAGCCCACCGAGGAGTTGCGAGGGTTCGATCCGGAGACGCCGCCGCTGGAGCGAGGCATTCTGCCCCATCGCGTCGACTCGCTGGAGAACTACATCCGGCTGCCGGAGACGATGCGGAGCGGCGAATCTCCGGAGCCGACAGCGGACGGGTTCAAAAACTACATGGGAGCGATGGCCTCGATCAGGACGGGGACGCTCCGGGCGATCGTCACGGCGGCCGAGCACGCCCACCCGCGGCCCGAGCGGGTGCTCGACGTGGGTGGCGGACCGGGTCGGTTCGGGGCTGAATTCGCCCGCCGCGGTGCGGACGTGACGCTGCTCGACCAGCGCGAGGTGCTGGATCTGCTGGACGATCACCACGCGAAACTCGGTCTCGACACCGTGGAGGGGGACGCCCGCGAGTCGCTGCCGGAGGGGTTCGATCTCGTGTTCAGCGCCCGGATGACGGTCTCGCTTTCGCTGTCGGGGATCAGCGAGTACTTCGGGAACGTCTTCGAGGCGCTCGAACCCGGCGGCACGTTCGTCGCCGCGGAGTGGGTGCAGGGCCGTGCCGAGGTCGCCGAGCGGTTCGGCGTCCACATGTTGAGCATGTCCGACGTCGGCAACACCTACACAGAAGACGAGTACCTGTCGGCACTCGAATCGGCGGGTTTCGCCGACCCGGAGATCCGCGACGTGCCCGACACCCGCTTTCAGCTCGTCGTCGGTCGGAAACCTGAGTAGCCGTCCTGGCTTGAGTAGCCGCCCCGACCCGGGTTGGACGCCGACCCCGCCGTAATCCGAGCCTACAAACACCTCGGGGACCCAGAGACCACCATGGCCGAGTTTACGGACGACGTCAAGGATCTGATCCAGTATCATATCGAGGAGGAGCACGGTTATCTCTCGTGGCTCGGGGTCTCGGTCGAGGAGTTTACCGAGGAGACGATCACGATGACCGTCCCCTACGACGAGAAGCTCACGAACACGACCAGTCCGCCGACGATGCACGGTGGGGTCGCCGCGACGCTGGCGGATACCGCCGGCGGGATCGCGCTGCGGCCGTCACTCGCCGATCCGGTGAACGGCGGGGTCGCGACGATCAATCTCAACGTCAACTATCTGCAGCGCGCCTCTGGCGATCTCACGGCACGTGCAGAGGTGGTCCGGGCGGGCAACAGCGTCGGCGTCTCGGAGATCTACGTCGAATCGGAGACGCCCGACGGGGCTGTCGAGCCGGTCGCCGTCGTGACGGGGGCCTACCGGCTGTTCCAGGACTAGACGCGAGAGGGGTTCGACAGGGCTGTCGAAAAGCAATTCTTAAGTCGGGCACTCCGGTAGCCAGTAGTACGCGGGTCGGTGATCTAGTCCGGTTATGATACCTCCTTCACACGGAGGAAGTCGGCGGTTCAAATCCGCCCCGACCCATCAGATCTCTTATCTGTAGTGAGTGACCGTGAGACCGTCGTACCGTCGATGAGGGGCAGATTCTGGCGTTTATTGCCCAGTTGCCTGATATGGGATTTGACCAAGTTGCTGCACAGTGGCGTTCCCGTACCGTGGTATACCGTGATTGATCGCGCAGGATAATTATTCCACTGGTCGGTTCGACAATGCAGTGTTGGCTTCAATTCGAGCGTGGGGAGAAGCAGGGCAAGTTAGGACAGGGATCTACAGCAGGAGAACACGCGGGGGGAGGTGAAAGCTAATTCTGAGAAAAAATCCTACCACTTAATCACAAATAACGGAGTTAGATTGTCGACAAACTCGTTTAACCAGGTTCCAAAGCGAGCGGTCAGTCCTGACGCTTTTTCTCGTTCAACCGCCTCTGTAATTGCTCGGTCAATATTTCGATAACAATCCCCCTTACAGTCGTAAATTCGTTGTTTCTGTTCAGACGTGAGCGTAGAGAGTCCACGAAAATCATCCCCCATCTGAATCCGCTGGAGAGCCTTATCATCGTTCCCGAGGTAATCTGAATGAGGAAATCGATTTCTGAGATCCGTGAAGTCCCTGATCAGGTTCGATTCCTCCTGCTTCAGTCGTTCCTTACTGAGTCCGGACAGTTCCTCGTAAGCGAATTTCTCACGGAGTTCCGGCAGACGGAGATCCAGGTACTCCCGGTTTCCGATATCTATAGGACCGGTCGTCAGGTGTGGGTCGGACGAGGTAGTTTCTCGGTTGTCCGAACTCATAACAAAGTATTGGGTGACAAGATAAATAAGTTCTTGGCACGCCAATCCATTCGAATTCTGACAATCTACCATCAGGAGTCAGGGAAGGTCACGCACCACGAGGTATCTGTGGGGGTGGCCCGACATGGAGCAGACCAGCGTTCTGTGTCGGTCTCCACCGACGCCACTCGTTGAATGCTCTCCAACGAGTGTGCGACATACACCCCGTCGGTGGTGCCCGCCTCAAAGTCTCATTGTAGAGTACCACGGAACACTGGTCGCTTCCTCCCTCGGATGTCCCCGACAATGGTTGATCGAATACGACACAACGCGACAATCAATCCGAATCGGAACCGATCCGGGCGCTTCCCCAGATCCGGTGTCGTGTCTAGCCAGCCTGGGCTTCCGTCGGGACAAACCACGTCCTGACTCCAGCAAACACGCAGGTTCGTGTTGCCACTGGACGTCAGAGTGTCGTACCCTACAAACCTACGCTGTCTCTGACGTAGGCCCCAAGGACCTGAACCGGCTTACCCGTAGACACCGATCCTTCGCAGGTCCAGTCCCTGACTGGAGGAGAGGGTAAAACGTGAACCCTGAGGTCTCTCAACTACCTGTCGTGCTGTCAGGCATGCTCTCTTTTATTCACGCCGGCTATTGCGACCGACGTGCTCGGATTCGATTTCGACGCGTGTGACAGCCCTGGTTGTATGGAATTAACCGCAGGAAAACACGGTGGTTGGGTGTATAGCTCTCCCCCACCAGATTCTTACACTACCCCGCTCCGAGGTACGATGGATCCCACGATGACTGCTGATTCAGATGTTGCGACGCTCGAATTCGACGGCTCTTCGAAAGGTAACCCTGGTCGCGGTGGATACGGATTCCTGCTCAAGTCCGGAGAAGAGGAAATCACAGACAGCGGTTTCATCGGAGACGATGTCACAAACAATCAAGCAGAGTATACAGCTCTACTCCGGGGGCTCAAGAAAGCAGATAATGCAGGAGTATCTCGAGTCCGGGTCAGGGGAGATTCTGAGCTCGTCATCAAGCAGATGACTGGAGAGTACGGCGTGAACAGTGATAACATCGTAGATCTGTACGAAGAGGCGTGTGAAGTTGTAGACCAATTCGAAAACGTGGACTTCGAGCACATCGATCGAGGATCAAATTTGATCGCTGACGACCTAGCGCAGGAGGCTGCAGAATAGTAACGAAGAGAATGTAGGTCGATCCGGATCTATTCTTTCGACGAATCCATCTCACGGCCACTCAGAGGGATTAGCAGAGCAACCCGTAGTTTTGCAACAGATCTACTCAGAGACTATCAGAAACGGCCTGTGGAATACACAGCGCATAGGCTGCAGAAAGTTACAGGAACTGATACGGACCCATGAGTGCTGTTAAGCTCGCTGTCCTAAACACTTGGGAGGCAGCGATATTAACCACACACTATCGGATTGTTTCAGCTCCCCCTGGATATTTCGAATTTTCCTATATTCTTTAATCACATCTATGCTAATAGATATCCTTCTAAGATGTGCTCAATCCGTCCCTTTGTGTCTATGGTGTTCTTGAAGTGGGCATCAACCATATCCCCAGTTACAACGATCAGCTGTTCTCTTTCAACATACTTCTGTGCGTACTCGTCCCGTAGATGATCTGGATAGTGCGAATCCAGATCAAAGCGAGTCCGTCTTCTGTCGTCAGTCGTGAGGTCTTCGTAGAATCGATCTCTACTGAAGAAGGTCCGGATAACATCTGTGAATGCTCCCTCCGCCAGTTCCAGTTCGTTCGCTGTGATTGCTGAGAAATACGCTGCTATGATATAGGCTAGGGCTTCTGCAGTGAGGACGACCATTACCGTATCAGCATCGTAGTATTGGCGCATCCCGTCGTGGAACTCAATTTCTTGATGGCCGTCTACATCGAAGACAACGAAGGTGTGTGCAACGGTATGATCACGAAGAGATGGCTGACGTTGAACGCGTTCAATGTACCCCTTGTGTTTCTGTTCGATTAACTCCTTAGCAAAGTTGGCGTCCGTCCCGGACTTGGTATCAACCAAGGCTAGAATCGGATCGTAGCTCTTCGCCTCGTCTTCTGGAATACGGAAGATATTGTCTGGAAGGGATTCTCCGGAGTTATCTTCTCCTCCCACACTTGGTAGAATAGTAGCGATGTGAGAGAAAGCAGCTGAACAAATCTCTTCTAACCGAGATCCATCAGCCACCGACAATTCTCCGTTCTCCCGTAGCAACCTCATATACGCCAATTCCGTAGCAATATATAGAGGATTTTTATCCCCTTTCTTCAGGAAGCTATCTGCCTCAATATCTCTCTGCTGTTCGATTTGGTGGGTGAGATCACGGCTTCGTTTAGTGTTGTTGACCGACTGCTTGATCGATCCAGGACTTTCTAGATTCTCGAAGGGGACAGGGCATACCAGAGGACCGACTGCAAAGACCTCGGTAATCTCGAAAATTTCCTTGACCGAAGAACGAGGAGTCAAAAGAAGCGTTACTTGTTCCCGCCGAATAGCCCGATCAAAAATCTCCTTTATTGTCTTCTCATAACGGTTCTCTGTATGTATCAGGCAGATATCGATGGCCTCTGCTGTGTGGCCGATAATGTATCTCGGGAGTGTACTTCTGGATTCAAGCCCTGAAAATTCCCACTCAAACGCTTCACAAATACAGTTGAAGACGGTCTCATAACGGAGTTCGTACCGTATCCGTTCTTTACGGGGAATCCGCTCTACATGCTCCCGTCGCTTCTTACACTTAGTAATAAAAGTACCATCACTATCTTCTGGCCGTCCGATGATTTTGATCGGTCCATCGCATTTCGGACACTGATTTGGATCAGAGATCACCTCCGTGACGAACTCAGTATTTCTAAGCGGAGCTGGAACCTCCTCCTGTTTTAATCGGAACCCCTTCTTGAGGAACTGATTTACTCCCCTTATTTGTTTTTCATTCATCTCTTAGTGTATCGAAGAAGAGACGGAGAGTGTCTAAGTTCTCCGTGCTCATTTTCCCGTAGAGTGGCGACCACGTGTCTCCCTGAATCCTTACTTTCTCATCCTCGATCTCAACTACCACTTGGACATTTTCGTCATCAGCTTCCTTTACGTACGCTTCTAGACCCTCGTCCATACTGTCAACCGAGTCTAAGAAACCTGAAAAATTATCCGAGACAAGGCGGAAGTCGTCTGTCTGGGTATTTTGATCGTCTGAAATAATGAATCCAGCTAGACGAACCGTTTCAAGTCGCTCTTCTGTCTCTGCAACTTCGTTCTCTTCTAAACTCTCATCTTCTCGAAGTTTCTCAACTAGTTCCTCTCTTCGGGAACCAAGGCTTTCCTCTACCTGCTCAACTGCATCTTCATCGTTTTCGGCAGCTTCCTTCGCAACTGAACGGATTTCACTAGCGACTTCAGATTTTCTTCTCTCTAACCGGTTGAAGACATCTGTAATCGAGAACGTCCCTTGAAAGAACTCCTCTAAACGAGTCTTCCAACCATCAAGCGGATCTTTTGAGAACACCACTTCAACACCCTCGGGAATTTCTCGCAACTCCAATTGTATGGTTTTGAGCGGATACGACGGCTTATACTCGACTTCTGGGTCACTCGGAGGGGTTTCAGTTCCGTCTTCTCTGAAGCTGAAACTGACGTAGGGCTTTCGACCGTATTCAGAGAATAACTTGATTTGAACTCCAGATTCCTTGGGGTGTACTCGCGCACCCAAGGCGTGCCGGTGATGATTGTTCGTCTCAGAAAGGTGGCTCTGGATATCTTCTTCTACGTCTTTCAAGTCAATGTTTTCCTCCAGAATATAGACCTCTTGGCTCTTTTCCGCAAAGATACTAGAGTGAGCAATTAGAGTACTCAGCTTTGCACGTTAGCGTCAGCTGTTGAATGAACGAACAGGTGATCGATTTCTTCCATCAGGTCATCGACGCCACGATCATTATTGTCCCGAAC
>NZ_JAOPKC010000059.1:0-633 GCF_025517535.1 Halapricum hydrolyticum | reverse complement strand
GGACTGCAACGTCGATGACCACATTGCAGTGACCTCAACGGGTGCGTTCGTCGGGAACGCTGACGACCTCAATCATCAACGCCGCGAGTTCGAGAAGCGACGTGCCAGCCTCCAACAGACGGGGACACGGAGCGCCCACCTGACCTTCCAGCGCATTGGCGACAGATTCGGACGCTGGAGCGAAGACTATCTGCACCAGTGTTCCAAAGAAATCGTTGCCGAAGCCAAGCGCCACGACTGTACGCACATCGCCTTCGAGGACTTGGAGCAGATTCGAGACCGTATCAGCGACGACAAAAAATTCCAGCAATGGGCGTTCAGCGAACTGCAAGAACAGACCGGACACAAGGCGGAACTGGCTGGCATCGTGGTCGAAACAGTCGACCCGTCCTACACGAGCCAACAATGCTCGAAGTGTGGCTGTACGCTGGAAGAAAACCGTGACGGCCAACAGTTCCAGTGTCTCGACTGTTCGTATGCGGTCAACGCCGACTACAACGCGGCGAAGAATATCGCTCGGAAACTCGCGCTGAAACACCAGCGAGGGCAGAAGTCCCCCGCTGGAGGGGCGTTCTGTCAGTACGCCCTGAAGTCGGGGACGATGACCGTGAACGCGACTGACGTGGCGTCCGA
>NZ_JAOPKC010000058.1:0-668 GCF_025517535.1 Halapricum hydrolyticum | reverse complement strand
GTCGTCGTCGCCGACGTCGACGACGAGGGCGGACAGGACACGGTCGAACAGATCGAGAGCGACGGTGGAGAGGCCGTCTACGTCAACACCGACGTCACGAGCATGGACGACGTCGAAAAGATGGTCGATACCGCTGTCGATGAGTTCGGCCGGCTGGACTACGCCGTCAACAACGCCGGCATCAGCGGCGGGGAAGAGCCGGCCGGTGACGTCCCCGAGGAAGGCTGGGAGCAGACGATCGACATCAACCTCAACGGCGTCTGGCGCTCGCTGAAAGCCGAACTCGGCCAGATGACCGAGCAGGACGACGGCGGCGTCATCGTCAACATGGCGTCGATCCTCGGCAAGGTCGGCTTCGAGAACTCCTCGGCGTACGTCTCGGCCAAACACGGCGTGCTCGGCCTCACGAAGACCGCTGCCTGGGAATACGCCGGGGACGGGATTCGCGTCAACGCCGTCTGTCCGGGCTTCATCGAGACCCAGATGCTCGAAGAGGCAGGTATCAGCACTAACGAGAACGTCCGGGAGTGGATCGAAGGCATGCACTCCCAGGATCGGCTTGGCAAACCCGAAGAGATCGCCGACGCCGTCCTGTGGCTCTGCTCGGACGGCGCGTCGTTCACCAACGGCGAGGCGCTGACCGTCGATAGCGGCTTCACCGCCCGATA
>NZ_JAOPKC010000057.1:0-691 GCF_025517535.1 Halapricum hydrolyticum | reverse complement strand
GGTCGCGTTAACTTTGGCGTGAGTTGTGATAGACAGCGAAGGCTTCGAGCCACTCTTCAGCTGTCTCTAGCTCGACATGGCTGAAACTATTTGCAAACGATGATGTTCTCCGTTCTACCTCCCAGAAGACACGTTCGATAGCATTCCGATTTCCATGTGACAATATCTGAAATCGGTAGCCATCTTCGGCCAGTACTGGACCGAGATAATTGGCGTCGTCAACGAGAAACAGCACGTTGTCGAGCTGATAGCGACGATGTAGCTCATCCAGAAACCACCGCGTTGTCTGTTTTGTTGCTGTCGGAAACAGACTGACGTGGAGGATTTCGTTCGTCTGGGGATCGACAGCGCCGTACAGCCAAAACTCTTGACCGTGCAGGCGGATCATCTTCTCGTCGACCGCAAGTTGATCCGCAGTGACCGTCGAGATTGGCTGTAGATTGGCTTTATGAACCCACTCGTGGATTGCCACATGACTCCGCTGGACTCCCAACTTTTCGAGAAACTGACTGGCATCCCGTAATGACATACCTGCCAAGTGACACCGGATGCCCACTTGAATCGCCCACTCGGGAGTCCGATCTCGCTCCACAAACGACAAGTCTATCCACGCGATACTCTCGCTGAGGCGGTCGATTTCTGCCATAGACACTCAGAACTCGTCCGCCTCATCCTCTAACTTAACGCGACC
>NZ_JAOPKC010000056.1:0-862 GCF_025517535.1 Halapricum hydrolyticum | reverse complement strand
CGAAGAGATCGCCGACGCCGTCCTGTGGCTCTGCTCGGACGGCGCGTCGTTCACCAACGGCGAGGCGCTGACCGTCGATAGCGGCTTCACCGCCCGATAGGATCGACGACAGCACGCGGCCCGGATAACATTTTTTGCAGACGCCCGCGCCGAAGAGCGACTACTGCGTCGAGGTGTCGCTGGGAGCGTCGCGATAGAGCATGGCCCGCTCGGCGTCGAGCGTGACGACGGTCCCGTCTTCGAGTTCGTCGGGGACCTCGGCGTCAGCGATCATCGGGATGTCACGTTCGTGAGCGAGAACGGCGGCGTGGCTCGTCGAACCGGGTTTCATGCCACGCTCTCCGCCGACGAGCCCGCGGATGTGGTCGGCGTCACCAGTCAGCTCACCGCTGTATTCTGAGGGGACGACCGCTATCGCCCCGTCCGGAACGGTCGAGAGGTCGCCGTCCTTGACGCGGTGTAGCTCGCCCGTGACGAGGCCGCTGCCGACAGCATCACCCCTGACGGTCGTCTCGGCCGCGACGTGGATCTTCAGCATGTTCGAGCTGTCGACCCCCTCGAGTTCTGTCATCATACCAGACATGACGACTAGCCTGTCGCCATCCCTGACGATCCCTGTGTCGAGCGCTGACTCGGCAGCGTTCTGGATGATGGCGTCCGCCCCTTCGGTAGTGTAGGGGATGGTGGTCGGGTGGATGCCCCAGGAGAGGGCGAGCCGTCGGCGGACCCGATCGTCCGGCGTCGAGGCGATGATCGGGACGCAGGGCCGGAACTTGGCCATTTTCAGCGCGGAGTGACCCGACTCGCTGGCGGCAACGATCGCGGTGGCGTCAACGTCTTCGGCCAGGAACCGTGCCGCGTG
>NZ_JAOPKC010000055.1:0-886 GCF_025517535.1 Halapricum hydrolyticum | reverse complement strand
GATACTGCTGAGCGGTCGCTGCGGAGTCGAAGAGGACAAGGGCACCGCGGCAGCGGTGCCCGACACGAATGATTCCGCTAGATGTGTTTGGGTCGGAATCGGTCGCAGCGGACCTGCTACAACAGGTTCGCTGGCGTGACGGTGTAACCTGTCCTCGCTGCCGTTCTGACCGGACGGTCAGAAACGGCAGCTACGGGGAGTTTCAGCGGTATCTCTGTAAGGATTGCGACCGCACGTTCAACGACAAGACTGGCACAATTTTCGCTCACTCGAAGATTGCGCTCCGACGGTGGTTGTTCTCGATCTACGCGTTTCTCCGCTTTAACACGAGTCTCCGGCAATTACAGTGCGAAATCGGGGTGACACACAAAACGATCCACCGGCGCATCGAGCGCTTCACCAGAGCGCTCGATGCGCCTTCCCTCGATCTCGTTGGCCCGGTCGAAATCGACGAAGTGTACGTTTCTGCCGGGAAGAAAGGCCGCGAGCGCGACCGACCGTCGCGCTCGCGTGGTCTATCCACGCGAGGGCGTGGTTCGTATAACGGCGACAAGCCACCCGTTTTCATCATCGCCGACCGCGGCACTGGCCAACGGTACGTGATCCCAGCGAAAGCCGCAGATGAATCGACGATTCGACTCCTGCTAGCCGACCGCCAGCAGGAGTCGCTCACTGTCTATACCGACGGCTTTCGGGCGTACGAACCGCTCGAAGCGGACGACGCATTCGACCGCGAATACGTCGTCCACGGCGACGGCGAATACGCCGACGACGAGGTACATGTCAACACCTGCGAGAGCCACGCGTCGCAGGTGCGACGGTGGCTCTCGCCCCACCGAGGTGTCTCAAAGGACAAGCTGACACAGTATCTCAGAGCGTTTCAACT
>NZ_JAOPKC010000054.1:0-1005 GCF_025517535.1 Halapricum hydrolyticum | reverse complement strand
CGCTCTTGTGTAGAGGATTGTTGGTCAGTTCTCAGCAGTAGCTGGAGTTCACAGCAGGCAAGGGTGGCGCGACCGCGCCACCCGACGAACGATGATGCCAATCAGTGTGTTCGTCTCGGAGCGTCGGGCCGCGAATCTGCTGGCACAGATTCGCTGGCGTGACGGCGTCTATTGCCCGCGCTGCCGTGCCGAATCCGTGATTCGGTACGGCAGCTATCGAGAGTTTCAACGGTATCTGTGTAAGGATTGCGGCCGGACGTTCAACGACAAGACTGGAACAGTCTTCGAACACTCTGCAATACCGCTCAAAAAGTGGTATCTCGCCGTCTACACCTACATCCGGCTGAATGCGAGCATTCGGCAACTGGACGCTGAGCTCGCTGTTTCGTACAAGACTGTCTACCGGCGCGTCCAGCGCTTCCTGCGGGCGCTGGACGCGCCTCGGCCACAGCTCGAAGGCCCAGTCGAGATCGATGAACTGTACGTCAACGCTGGGAAGAAAGGCCGCGAGCGCGACCGGCCGTCGCGCTCGCGTGGCTTATCCACGCGCGGTCGTGGAACGTATCACGAGGACAAGCCACCCGTGTTTATCCTCGCCGACCGCGGTAGTGGCGAGACGTACGTTCACCCGGCGAAAGCCGCCGAGGAATCGACGATTCGACTCCTGCTCGGTAGCCGCCAGCAGGAGTCGCTAACCGTCTATACTGACGGCTTTCGAGCGTACGAGCCACTCGATGAGGACGACGCATTCGACCGCGAATACGTCGTCCACGGTGAGGGTGAATACGCTGATGGAGACGTGCACGTCAACACGTGCGAGAGCCACGCGTCGCTGGCGCGACGGTGGCTCTCGCCGCATCGAGGAATCTCCAAAGACAAACTCACACCCTACCTCAGAGCGTTGCAGCTTCGAAAACGTGTCCGCCGCAAACCCGGCGACGAAGCACTCAAAATCATCCTCGAAACCGCACTATGACGCCACCAACAATCGCTTACCCAAGAGCG
>NZ_JAOPKC010000053.1:0-1028 GCF_025517535.1 Halapricum hydrolyticum | reverse complement strand
TTCGGGACAATAATGATCGTGGCGTCGATGACCTGATGGAAGAAATCGATCACCTGTTCGTTCATTCAACAGCTGACGCTAACGTGCAAAGCTGAGTTCACTACTTGCCGTTCCACTGCCTGTATACATACCAAGAGCAGCCGCACTGCCAAGGCCTTTTAAAACGATTCGTCGAGTAGGAATGTCATCCTCCATATTCTAAACAATTGTCAAACACACTTATAATATTTTCTATATAGTGTTTAATCATAACTGCCTGAATTCATCGATAGTGATTTCCGGTTGACCTAGTCAACTGAATTGAATCGCCGGCAGACGACGATGCCATTGAGGGTCGTAAACTTTCCCTGTAGATGGCCGTCACCCATAGGCTCGCATCGTACCAACGAACCGTGACGATCTCGCCGTTCCCGACCGTCTCACCCTATTCGACTGTCTCCGAGCTGTATTTTGGTCCGAACGGCCGTGGTGAATCGCCAAACGTAGCTTGATTTCATGGGTTCAGAGACTGCTTGATGTTGTGAACCGCACACACCAGGACGAGTTCTCGAAATTCACCGTACCAAGTTCGCGCACGCACGGCGTCGCCGAGCGTGCGCTTGATCGTCGAGAAGACGGTCTCACACATCGCTCTCTGACGGTAGCGAGGGCCATCGATCACGCGCACAACGCGCGGTTCGATGGGCCGGAACTCTCGATGTTTGATCAGTGGTCTGACGCCCTCTTCGCGGAGTTTCTCGCGTAACTCCATCCAGTCGTACCCTTTGTCGCCAGCCGAGCTGTGTGTCGTGACGTTTCTCTGTCGTACAGTGAACGTCCAGAATCGCGTGGCTTTCTGTGTCCACGATTGCGGTCGTTTTGAGTGTCTGAACGCGGTAATTCGTCCACCGGCAGTAGTGTTTGCTGGCGTTTTCGCGGTCGAAAAACGACGCGTCGATGGCGGCGTGGCTGCTTGGCTCGTGCAACTGCGCCGAGAGGCGCAGCAGCACTCGCCAGAGTGCCGTCTTGATCCTGTCAAACCACTTCAC
>NZ_JAOPKC010000052.1:0-1032 GCF_025517535.1 Halapricum hydrolyticum | reverse complement strand
AACACGCGCGTGCACGACAGAAAGTCCGTAATCGGCATCATCTGTCCTTGCTACCGCCTACGTCACGCTCCTACTTCAACGTGCAAAGCTGAGTTATATGAGAAACCATCCCGAGCCGGCCTCGACGGCATCGGGCGTCAGTCGGCGGCGCTTCGTGGCCGGGCTGGCAGCCACGGGCACGTCGGCAGTCGGGGCCGGATGCGGCAAATTGGGGGCGACACTCGGCGATGGGGGCGAGAACGACACGCAGGTAACGTGTGCGGTCGTAACCGGCTTCCCCGCCGATACCGTCAAAACGGCCCTCTACGAGCACGGTGGTCTCTCCCGGGACGTGGATGTCGGATTTCGCGTCGACAGCTATGCTCCCGAATCGACAAAGGGTGACTTTCTGGGCAGACTCGCCAGTGGCTCCGACGCGGCGGACCTGTTCGTCCTCCGTGACCGCTGGCTGCAGCTGTTCTACGAACAGGGCGTCCTCGCGAACCTCACCGAACGGCTGCCGGACCGAGTGCTGGCGCCCGTCGAGTCAGAGTCCTTCTGGGCGGCCAGTCGCTCGGGCCGAGCGCAGGGGACGGGCGACCGGTATGGCATTCCGCTCCGCGTCGAGACGCGGGTGATACTGTATCGTCGCGACCTCGCGGAGGCGGCCGGCTACGACCCCGCAGGAGCAAACTGGGGAAGCGAGCCCCTGTCGTGGGAACGCTGGTCGCACGTCCTCGCCGACACGCTCGCAGACAGCGGCGTCGAATACGGCTTCACGTCTCCGCTCGGGGCCTTCTGGGGGCTGGCGTACGGCCCGTTTTACGAGGCGCTTTCGACGTGGGGCGGGGCGTATTTCGGCGATCCGACGGCCACGTTGCTCGGCCCCGCCGGAGAGCGACCCGTGACGGTCGCCGAGGACCCGGGTATGGACGCAGCCAGGATGCTTCGGCAGTTCCTCCACGGCGAGTCGGTCGATGGGTTCGGGTCGTTCGCCGGGGATTTCGTCCCCGCCGCCGCGCTGGAGTGGAACGAAGGGGACGTCCGAAAGGC
>NZ_JAOPKC010000051.1:0-1200 GCF_025517535.1 Halapricum hydrolyticum | reverse complement strand
GGGCCGGAACTTGGCCATTTTCAGCGCGGAGTGACCCGACTCGCTGGCGGCAACGATCGCGGTGGCGTCAACGTCTTCGGCCAGGAACCGTGCCGCGTGAGCCAGCGCGTCCGCCCGGCTGTCGTCGGCCTCGGGGATGCGCTGTCCGCGGACGTCTTCGTACTCTTCGCTGTTTTCGACCTCTTCGACGATGCTGGCCATGGTGTCGACGACGCGCGGGGGATGGTTGCCGATGGCAGTCTCCCCCGAGAGCATCACCGCGTCCGTGCCGTCCAGGACGGCGTTGGCCACGTCCGACGCCTCCGCCCGGGTCGGCCGCCGGGATTCCACCATCGAATCGAGCATCTCCGTCGCCGTGATCACGGGCACGCCCGCCTGGTTGCACTTCCGGATGATCCGCTTTTGATACAGTGGGACCACTTCCAGGGGGAGTTCGACGCCCAGGTCGCCGCGAGCGACCATGATGCCGTAGGCCTCTTCGATGATACTGTCGAGGTTCTGGACGGCGCCGGCGCGCTCGATCTTCGCGACGATCGGGATGTCGGCGCCGAACTCCCGGAGCGTCTCGGCGATTTCCCGGATGTCCGAGCCGTCCCGGACGAACGACGCCGCGACCAGATCGGCCTGTTTTTCCGCCGCGACTTTCAGTTCCTCGCGGTCTTTCTCGGTGACCGTCGGCAGACCGAGTTCGACGCCGGGAATGTTGACGCCCTTGCGCGCCTGAAGTTCGCCGCCGTTCTGGACGCGCGCGTAGATGTCACTGCCGTCGACCTCCTCGACGATCGTTTCGATGCGACCGTCGTCCAGCAGGACGCGATCGCCCGCTTCAACCGCCGAGATGTCCAGCGACAGTCCGACCGCCTCCGGCGTGGCGTCGTCACCCTGGTAAAACCGGATGCGCGAATCCGCTTCCAGGTGGATCGGCTCGTCGATGTCCGCGGTGCGCACTTCCGGCCCCGGAATGTCGTGCATGACCGCCACCGGGTGATCGACGGTTTCGTCGACCGCCCGGATCCGGTCGATCGTGTCGCGGCGCTGCTCGGGTGTGCCGTGGCTCGCGTTCAACCGAGCGACGGACATCCCCGCCTCCGCCAGAGCCGTGATCTCCTCGGTCGAGTCTGACGCTGGCCCGAGCGTACAGACGATTTTCGCGTTACGCATCGCTGTACCCCTCCGCGTCCGCCGAAAACCAGTCGTCGA
>NZ_JAOPKC010000050.1:0-1277 GCF_025517535.1 Halapricum hydrolyticum | reverse complement strand
CTCAGCTTTGCACGTTAGCGTCAGCTGTTGAATGAACGAACAGGTGATCGATTTCTTCCATCAGGTCATCGACGCCACGATCATTATTGTCCCGAACCCACGAGAGAAGGTTGTAGACGGCTTCTTTCAGGGAGTGTTCAAGGTTCGCTCGAAGCGATGACGCCTTCGAGCGAACCGCCCCCAAGGCGCTCGAATCGGGATCAAGACGAACGAGACTGTAGGCAGCCATCAGAAGGTGCCAGTGCCGACTGGCACCTTCGTCGGTCTGCATCTCGCAGTCTCCAAAGCCGAGATCCTGCTTCGAGTCCTCGAAGAACGTCTCGATACGCCACCGCATTCCGTAGGAGCGAATCACGTGTTCGGTCGGTGCGTCGATTTTGTTCGTGGCGAGGTACTTGACCGGATTCTTCTCGTCTTCGTCGGTTTCTTTCTCTGCAATGACCAGCTTCACGTCTCCCAGTTGGGAGACGGGAAGCTTCTTCGTCCAGATGTGGTAGGTGTCGTCATCGATATTGCGCTCAACTGTGTCGATGCGCTCTGCCAGCGCATCGACGCGAATCTCTTCACCGGCGTAGGTCACTTGTCGGTTGCTCCGGAGCGGGCCGATCCAGTCCTTGCCGTAGGATTCGATCTGTTCTGGAAGGTCAGAATCATGGGCGAACCACGAGTCAAAGAGGTAGGTGTCCGCAGGTACACCTACCTCTTCTTCGAGTTCGGTGACGATATCGCGGGCGAGATCGTACTTGGTGTCGTGGTCTTGGTCATCTTCGTCCTGTTTTTCGTAGAGGCGGAAGGTGAGCGGATAGGCCGTTTTGTCGTCAGCGTAGAAGGCGTAGATGAGGTCTTGTCCCCAGACAGTGTCGCCTTCAGCGTGATCGTAGAAGTGTCCGACGCCGGGGACTTCGTCCCCGGCTTTCTCGGTGATGGTGTCGTCGAGGATGATGTAGCCATCCTTCGACCAGCGTGTTTCACCGTGTTTCTGGAGTTCCTCAAGACGTTCGTGGTTGAACTGCTGTTCGTCCCAGTCGTACTCGGTAAGGAATTTGTTGAGGGCGCGTTTACTGTTGGCTGGAATGACTTCGCGTGCGATACCAGCCACGGTCTTGTTGCTGGCCGCAACAAGACCCGTGGCGTAGGTTTTGGCGTGGCGACGTTGTGCTGGTGACAGCGATTCGAACTTGTCGAACACGCGCGTGCACGACAGAAAGTCCGTAATCGGCATCATCTGTCCTTGCTACCGCCTACGTCACGCTCCTACTTCAACGTGCAAAGCTGAG
>NZ_JAOPKC010000005.1:0-159260 GCF_025517535.1 Halapricum hydrolyticum | reverse complement strand
TTGTCGAACACGCGCGTGCACGACAGAAAGTCCGTAATCGGCATCATCTGTCCTTGCTACCGCCTACGTCACGCTCCTACTTCAACGTGCAAAGCTGAGTACAGAAGTAGTCGACAGATCACCGACCACATTGCTCCGATATCCCCGATTTTCACACCTATAACCGCAATAGTGGAATTTGTACGCAGTGCGTTGAGTTATATCAGTCACAGATAGACACCCATGACCATACCTACCAGATACGTTTTGTATAGTGGAGGTCCAGGACCCTATACATATATCTAAAACTATATTATGTAGAACCCCTCGGTTTTTGTATTATTTAATCCAGTCGAGTTGGAGGTGAGCAGGCGCCATCCTGTCTGACATACTGCGATAGTCTCCGGTAGCGGAAGGTTAAATACCGAAACGCGGCCACTGGAAGCCAGGAATGGCAACGCCAGTACCGCTCCAGGCGATCGACAGCTTTCTGCTGAAATATAACGTCGGAGACGCGCTCCTGCTGGTTTTCGGCCTCGCACTCGTTGCCGCGCTGGTCGTCCGCTCGCGGAAGGTGCTGGCGCTACAGTCGGGATTGTTCGGCATCATCTTCGTTGCGACACCGGCGTCAGTGCTCGTCGCAGCCGAAAACAGCCTGCTGAGCGAACCCCTCGCGTACAAATCATTCGGGCTCGTGCTCGTGTTCGCCGCCCCGCTGCTTTACATGACCGCCCGGAAGTGACAATACCTACGTTCTACCGATTCACTCGAGTTTGCCGAGCGCTGCGAAGAAGTCAAGCGGTGGACCAGCGACGCGGACGCTCTCGTCGGCGAGTCCGAGCGTGACCCGTGATGGGGTTTCGATGTCTTCCGAGACGCGCCCGTCGGTGACGACGGTCGCGCCGTCGTCGCCTTCGACGTGGATCGTGATCTCGCTGTCTTCCTCGACGACGAGCGGCGGCATCTCGAGTTCCGCGGCCATCTCGGTGACGACCAGGGCGTCGACGTTCGGATGGACGAGCGGCCCGGCTTCGCTGAGATTGTACGCGGTGCTTCCGGTCGGTGTCGCAACGAGGACGCCGTCTGCGTGACCGCTGGTGTAGAGCGAGCCATCGATGCGGACAGTGACGCCGATCCCATTGCCGTGGCCGCGCTGTGGCCCCTGGATGACGACCTCGTTGAGCGATGGCGGGAGCGTCCAGTCCTCGCCGCTGGCCTGCACGCGGGATATCTCTCTGGTCGGCGTCTCTCCGTCCTCGCGGAGATCGTCGACGACGTCGTGGATCGTTTCGATGGCGTCATCGGGCGCGATCGCGTTCAGAAAGCCCACTTCGCCGAGGTTGACGCCCATGATCGGCGTGTCGCCGACGCCGCGGGCCGCATAGAGGAACGTCCCATCGCCCCCGATACTCACGACCAGATCGCACGTGTCGAGTTCTTCGATCGCGATTGCGTCGGGTTCGAACCGCTCGTTACCACTCGGTCCGTAGCCGCGGCCCCGCTGTTCGGAGAGTGCCTCCGCCGTCACCGAGTCGACCAGCACCGCCACGTCGTCGTCGAGGAAGCTACGACCGATAGCTTCGACAAGCGATTGTGCACGTGGATTCCCTTTCTGACCGACGATCCCGAGTTGCATACCAGCGGAAGTTGACAGCCCCGACCAATAAAGCCACGCGAACCGCGCCCGTCGCACGGATAACTTTAATTCGGCGAGGCATAATAGAGGGGTATGGCCAACGGCCGTGGTGTCCGTGGATGAGCGACGACGACTGGTTCGAGAGCGCGTTCGATGACGAGGAAGATACCGCCGAAGGTGCGTTCGAGAGCGAAGAAGAGACCACCGGAAGTGCGTTCGAGAGCGAAGAAGATGCTGCGTTCGATGATGAGAGCGCCGACACGGACGCCCAAGGCCGTGCAGGCGCGACCGCGGCCAGCAGCGCGGACGCATTCGCCGATAGCGACACGGACGGGACGGGGGATCGAGAACCGTTCGAAAGCGACAGCGACCCGTTCGTGTCCGAGGAATCCGATCCGGACGGGTCGCTGTTCGACGACGATTTCGCGAGTGCGATGCGCAGCGCCGGTCCAGGGGACGAAAGCGGCACCGAGGACTTCGAAAACGAAGAATTCGAGTCGGAGCTACCCCGAATCGACCTGGGGATTTCAGGTCTCGACGACATGATCCAGGGCGGTGTCCCGGAACGGCACCTGATGGTCACGATCGGGGCTCCCGGAACCGGGAAAACGACGTTCGGACTGCAGTTTCTCTATCACGGACTCCAGCAGGGGGACAACGCCGTGTTCATCACGCTCGAGCAGAGCCGGCAGGCGATTCTCGATACCGCAAACGAGCGGGGTTGGGAGTTCGATCGCTACGAACGCGAGGACGACCTGGCGATCGTCGACCTCGATCCGGTCGAAATGGCAAACAGCCTGGACAACATCCGCGGAGAACTCCCGCAACTGATCCGGGAGTTCGACGCCGAGCGACTCGTGTTAGACTCGGTGTCGCTACTGGAGATGATGTACGACGACCAGGCCAAGCGTCGGACGGAAGTGTTCGATTTCACTCGCTCGCTCAAGCAGGCCGGCGTCACGACGATGCTCACCAGCGAGGCCAGTGAGGACAACCCCTACGCCTCCCGGCACGGGATCATCGAGTATCTGACTGACGCCGTGTTCGTCCTCCAGTACGTGCGGGGAGACACACAGGAGACGCGCCTGGCGGTCGAGATCCAGAAGATCCGCAACGCCAACCACTCCCGTGCGACCAAACCCTACAATATCACGCTTGATGGTATCGACGTCTACCAGCAAGCCAGTATTTTCTAGAAACTTGTTTGGCGGGGGAGTGCGTACGGCGGCGACAATGGAACTGGAGTCGGTTCCCGGCGTTGGCGCCAAGACAGCCGAGGCGCTCGCGAGTCTCGAGGACGCCGAACGAGCACTGGCGGAGGGCGACGTGACGACGCTCGCCCGCGCACCGGGAATCAGCGAGAGCCGGGCAGCCAGGATCGCCCGCGCCGCGATACGGACACGACACGACGATCACGGCGACTTCCTCGCGACCGACCGCACGCACGAAATCTACCGCGAGACGCTCGGACTCCTGCAAGAACGGACCGTCACGGACGACGCCGCGGCTCGCCTGCGGACGCTCTATCCCAGTGCCGCCACGAGTCGCATCCGGGAAGTCCGGGCGTTCACCCGTGAGGCGCTGTCACGGGAGCCCGATCCAGCCGTCCTCGAAGCACTCGAAGGCGTCAAACCGCTCGAGACGCCAGACGACGTCCGCGTTCGCGACCGGTGTCTCGTGACCGGCGACGCCGAGCGCTACGCCGAAGCCCGCGACGCGATCCCGGAAGTCAGCATCGAAGTCGTCGACGACGCCCGCCAGCTCGCCGAACTCGCCCGTAGTTACGCGACGGTTATCGTCCTCGCCGAGGCGTTCGCCGGCGTCGACGTCGAGGGTGACGTCCGGGTGCAGCCGGACGCACTCGATCAGCCCGCGGAGGTCGTCCCGGAACGGACACTGTCGTTTTTCGCCACGAACCGCGAGCCGCTGCAGGCCGCGATCGCTGTCCACCGGGCCGCGGATCTGGAGTCGCCCTGTGACCTGGACGCGCTCGAATCGGCGCTTGCGATGCTCGACAAGGACGGGACGCCCCGCGGTGACGACGAACTCGACCGGCTCGCGACCGCCGTCGACGACCTCGACGCGGCCGTTGCGACTGCCGAGTCAGTCGCGAACGATCACCTGCGGGAAGCGATCGAAGAACGCGACGTGACCATCGAGGGCACGGACCTGCTCTCGCTGGTCGAACGCGGCGCGGGCGTCGATTCGCTGCTTTCGCGGGAGTTGGCCGACGAGTACGACGCGGCAGTCGCAGCCGCTCGCGACCACCTGGTCGACGCCCTGGGGCTGGAAGACACCGAAGCCATCGCCCGACGGGCGTTCCCCGACGAGCCGACCTATCCGGTCGAGCACACCGAATCGGTCGTCGCTCGTCTGCGCGAGGAGCTGACGACCGCCCGCGACCGGCGTGCGACCCGCCTCAAGCGGGACCTCGCGGGCGACCTGGCTGACCTCAGGCCGGCCGCCCGCGATCTGGTCAACGCTGCGCTCGAACTCGACGTGGAACTCGCCGTCGCCCGGTTCGCAGAGGACTTCGATTGCACCCTGCCCGTGATCGACTCGCTGGGAGCGCCCGAGAACGGGTCCCCTCCGCCGGAGCCAGACGCCATGGTCGGAGGGGGTATCGCGATCGAGGGCGGCCGATCGCCGCTTCTGGACGTGCCATTCGAGGGGGTCGAGCCGGTCGACTATTACGTCTCCGGGGTTGCCCTGCTCTCGGGTGTCAACAGCGGCGGCAAGACCTCGACGCTCGACCTCATCGCGCTGGTCGTCGTGCTAGCCCACATGGGACTGCCCGTGCCGGCCGACGCCGCGCGCGTCCAGCGGATCGACGAACTCCACTACTATGCAAAGACTCAAGGGACACTGGATGCCGGTGCCTTCGAGTCGACGCTGCGGGAATTCGGCGACCTGGTGACCGGCGTCGCCGAGGATCGCGAGACGCTCGTCCTCGTCGACGAACTGGAGAGCATCACCGAACCCGGCGCGAGCGCGAACATCATGGCCGGGATCCTCGAAGCGCTTTCGGCGCGGGGCGCGACTGCCGTGTTCGTCTCCCACCTGGCTGGCGAGATCCGGGACGTCGCGAGCATCGACATCGCCGTCGACGGGATCGAAGCGGTCGGGCTGGAAGACGGCGAGCTTATCGTCGACCGTTCGCCGGTGAAGGGCACACTCGCCCGATCGACCCCCGAGTTGATCGTCGAGAAGCTGGCCGCGGACGGCGACGGCTTTTACGAACGGTTGCTGGAGAAGTTCGAGCAGTGAATGCCGTAGAGAAACGGGCCGACCGTCGACGGACGGCGACTGACTATGGCTTCACGAGGATCTTCACTTGGTCGCTGTCGGGATCGATGAGACGCTCGAAGCCCTCATCGGTGATGTCGTCGAGCTCGATCCGGTCAGTGATGAGCGGATCGGGGTCGAACCGGCCGTCCTCGAGCATGTCGATGACCATGCCGAACTCCTCGGCCGAGCGGGGCCCGCCCTGATAGGCGATCGAGCCGACGATCGAGCGCTCGGGGATGACAAGGTCGTTCGGCTGGGTCTCGACGCCCTCCTCGAAGATGCTGACTTCCGCGACGCGCCCGCCGGGGCGCGTGCTGTTTATCGCCTGGTTGTACGTCGCCTCGACGCCGGCGACGTCAAAGGCGATGTCCACGCCTTCGCCGGTCTCGGCGCGGATCGCTTCGAGAGCGTCTTCCTCGGTCGGGTCGATCAGCACGTCCGCGCCGCACGCCTCGGCACGCTCGCGTCGCCGGTCGCGCGGCTCCGAGACGATGATCGGCCCGGCACCGGCGGCTCGCAGAGCCTGAATCTGGCAGAGCCCGATCGGGCCGCTCCCGAACACAGCGACAGAGTCGCCAGGCGAGACGTCGGCGACGCGTGCAGCGTGCAGCGCGACCGCCAGCGGTTCGACGAGTGCGCCGTGTTCGACCGGCATGTCCCCGAGCGGAACGGCCTGCTCGGCGTCGACGACGACGTTCTCGGCGAACCCGCCGTTCGAGGCAAGCCCGGTGAACCCGAGCGACTCACAGCGGTGATACTCGCCGGCCTCACAGCGAGGGCACTCTCCACAGTAGATGATCGGGTTAACTGCGACGGCGTCTCCCTCCGAGAGGTCGGTGACCTCCGATCCGACCTCCGAGATCGTGCCGCTGAACTCGTGGCCCATCGTGAGCGGTGCCTGTGCGCCCGAGACGGGGTGCGGTGCGTCACCAGGAACGAAGATCGGTCCGGCGGTGTACTCGTGGAGATCCGACCCACAGATCCCGCAGGCTTCGACGTCGATCCGAACTTCCTCCGGACCGACTGCGTCCGGTTCGACGTCTTCGACGCGGATGTCCTCCTGACCGTAATATCTGGCTGCGTCCATGCACACTGAGATCGAACTCGCACCGGTATAACCGGACGAGTGTTTCCCAGGACGCGAATCTCCCGCAGGTATTTTAAGGTAGTTCGGGCCGATATAGGAAATAGTCTGATTTATCGCCAGGAATCTGTTGTCGTCCTCGCTGTTCGCGGGTCGCTCCGCTCCCCGCTCGCCTATGTCGAGGTTCTTTGCTTCGCTCAGAACCTCGCTGTTCGCGGGCCGCTCCGCTCCCCGCTCGCCTATGTCGAGGTTCTTTGCTTCGCTCAGAACCTCGCTGTTCGCGGGTCGCTCCGCTCCCCGCTCGCTTATGTCGAGGCTCTTCGCTCCGCTCAGAGCCTCGCTACTCACGGCTTTGGCGGATCCCCATCGTAGGCGTCCAGGTCGTTGTAGAAGTTCAACAGCCCGAACTTCAGCTTCTCGGGGTCGACGTCGATCATCTCCGCGCGCTCTTCGGGCGGAAAGGTCCCGCGAACGGCGTACTCGCGCATCTCGATCTCTGCGTCGCGGGTGTAGCGCCTGTCGACGAGGATCCGCGCCCCGAAATCGGTCGGCGATCGCACGACCCGCCCCAGCGCCTGGCGGGTCTTCCGAACGGTCGGGATCTCGACGGCGTACCGCCAGCCCGCGCCCTCGTCGGCGTCGGGCCCCTCGCCGCCGAAGGCCACCTGGTAGGCGTCCTGAACAGCGTCCATCCGGTCGTCCAGGTGCGGATACGGTACGCCGACGACCACGACCGTCCGGGCGTCGTCGCCGTCGTAGCTGACGCCCTCGGTGAGCGTCCCCCACAGCGAGGAAAAAAGCACGCCGTTCTCGCCATCGGTGAACTCCTCGCGCAACTCGTTGGCCGGCGTGGCCGGTTCGTCGAGATACCGCTTCGCGTCGGTGTCGACCCGGTGGTAGTACCGTTCGGCCTCGGCGTAACTCGGGAAGAAGGCAAGCGTGTTCCCCGGCGTGAAGCGGATCACGTCCTCCAGGACCTGTGTGACAGCGTCCTGCGTAGCCGGGTCGTCGCGCTCGCTGGCGAACAGCGCAGGCGCTTGCACGGCGTAGGTCCGGCGACGCTCCTCGGGGAACTGCGCGCCGTAGGCCATCGTCTCCGGGTCGGTCAGTCCGAGCACGTCCTCGGTCACCTCGAAGGGTCGCAGCGTCGCACTCATCAGTACCGCCGCGTGCAGATCACCGAACAGCGACCGAGTGACGCGCTCGGGGATACACGTGTACAACTCGGCGCGACCGTAGATCTCCCCGGCGGAACCGTCACCGAGACCGTCCTGTCCGTCGTCAGCCTTCTTACGAACGCTTATAACTGGATACATCCCCTGGCTGTCGCTGTCGTCGAACCACGCTTCGAGGAACGTCGCCGCCTGCAGAGTCTGACACTCCTTTCGAACGGTGGTCTCGCCGTCCTTGTAGGCCTCCTCATAGCGCTGGTCGAGTTCCTGTCCGAGTTCAAGTGCCCGTTCCAGTTCTTCCCGGTAGCCGGGACCGGTATACGCCCGGAGGAACGACAGCGTCAGATCGTCCTTGCGGTCCTCGTTGGCGATCGGCAGATCTGTCCACTGGTCGTCGACTTCCGCTTCCCGAACCGTACCGGGACCCATCGTCTCCCCGTAGGTCGTTTCGAGGGCGTCTCGATAGGTCCTGATGACGTTCCGAGCGGCCTCGACGCGCGGGTCGTCGGTCTCTTCGAGTTCGTCGAGCGCCTGCCCGAGCGTGTTCTCGGTGAGTGTCCGGCGGGCGTGCTCGCGCGCGGCGTCCTCGACGTTGTGTGCCTCGTCGAAGACCGCGATGACGTCCTCGGGGTCGCGACCCAGCCACCGGAAGAACTGCTCGCGGATCATCGGATCCAGCAGGTGGTGGTAGTTCGCTACTACCAGATCGACCCCGTCCATGCCCTCCTTGAGGAGTTCGTACCCGCACAGTCCCTGCCGGTCGGCGTACGCGTAGATGTCGTCGGGCGTGCGGACATCGTCGTACAGCCAGGCGTAGAACTCGTCAGTGTCGGCGGTCAGGTTCCGGTAATAGTGCTCGCAGGTCGCCTGATCCTCGAACTCGGAGAGGTCGTCCTCGATCGCATCGAGATCGTTCATGACGGCCGAACGTGCCTCGGCAGCCTCGCTCTCGCCGGCCTGGCTGGCGTCCAGCAGTTCCCGCTGACGCCGTTCTAGCTCGGCCCGTTCCCGTTCGAGTTCGACCTGCTCGCGGGTCGTGTCCCGCAGGGCCTGACACTCCTCGTAGCCGACGTCGATGTGACACATCGAGGCCTTGCCGCGGAAGACGAGCGCCCGGAGGTCTTCCGTCTGTGCGATGGCACTGGCCTCTTCAATGAACTGCCGTGTCTGCTGGTGAACGTTCGTCGTGATGACGACGGTCTTGTCCGTCTCACGGCCGTACTCCAGTGCCGGCGTCAGCGACGCCAGTGTCTTGCCCGTCCCGCAGGCCCCCTCGAAGAGCACGTCTCGACCGTCCCCGAGCGCGTCGTAAATCCGCCCCATCGCTTCCCGCTGGTGGTCGTAGGGCTGCTCGTAGGGGAAAAACCGGAGGTACGACGGCTCTGTTGCCACACCGGTAGGTTCGCAACTCGCAGGCAAAAACGTTCGCCCACCGGGGCGAAAGTGATCGTCAACGGGAGCGATCACGTTCGACACGGGTTAGTTTGATGTCGATGGGAGCAGATCCTCCCGACAATGCAACGACGAACGTCCGTCGGCGGCGCGGTTGCACTCACGGGGTCGGTGCTCGTGCTCGTCCAGCTCGTCCAGGGAATCCAGCAGCTAGAGGGATTCGAGGGACAGACGAGCGCCGTCGTCTTCGCCGTCGAGACGGTACCGTTCCTGCTCGTCGCTGGCGCACTGGTCTACATCGGCTACTGGTTGACCGGGCAGTCGAAATACGAACAGGACCTCTCCCGGATCGTCGTCTGGGGCGTCGGGAGCACGCTGCTGTTCGCGTCGGTCTCGGCGCTCATCATCTTCAGCCAGCAGGCCAAGCCAGGGGTGGATATCCTTGAGGCGCCCGTCATCGCGATCAATCACGTTACCGTCGGCGCCGTTGTCGGCGCCCTCGTCGGGTTGTACGACGCGCAGGGACAGGCACACCAGCGCGCACTCGCTGCCGAGCGCGACCGCACCGAGCAGTTCGCGAAGAAAGCAATGGACATTAACACCTATGGCCGTGAACTCACCCGTAGCGACTCCGTCGACGCCGTGAGCGCGCTGTGTATCCAGGCGCTCCAAGGGTTTCTCGGGCTGACCGGGACGGCGTTCCTCATCGTCGGCGACGACGACTATCAGATCGTGGATAGTACGGTCGTCGACGTTCCCGACCGAGCGCTTGTCGAACTGGCCCGGCGGTCGCGCGACCAGGAGCCGACCACCGTCGTGGGCCACGAGTCGCTTCCGGTGCCGCTCGACGAGCGAGCGGACAGCGCAATCACCCTGCGGATCACCGACCTCGACGGCGCTTCGGCCGTGTTGCTGGCGCTGACTGACGATCCCGACGGTTTCAACGACGAGGACGTCCAGCTACTGGAGCTGTTGCTCGCGCACGCCGCAACGGCCCTCAATCACGTCTCGACGGCCGATTTCGACCGCTGATCACGTCGTCCGGAGGTTCCCGTGTGTCGGCTCGTAGATCTCGCCTTGCTGTTTGAGCTTCTCGATCTCGTGTTCGGCCTTCGACTCGTCGATCCCGACTTCCTCGGCGCGTTCGACCACGACGTCGACGGGCGCACCATCGTCGTACTCGTTCTGGATGTCCGCGATGATCCCCCTGATGTTCTGGATCCGGTCGCGCTGGCTCTTCGATGTCCCCGTCTCGACCACGTCAGCGTCGAGTTCGCCGGTCTCGGGATCGACGCCGATGTCCTGTAGCGACGACCGGACGATCTCGATGACTCGCTCGGCGTCGCGTTGCTCGACAGTGTCCGAGAGACGAACTCGGGCAGAGGATTCCGCCAGCCGGATGAGCGCCTCGATCTTCCGGGCGGTGACGGGGACTGCGGCGTCCTCGTCCTGGCCCTTCGAGCGCAGGTCGACGTAGAACGACTCGATCTCGTCTTTGGCCTCCTCGGTCATCGTCGGGAAACAGTTGCGCTTGGCGTAGGCGATGTACTTCCGCAAGAGCTCGGGATCGATCGTCGGATCGACCTCTTCGGTGACGGTCTCGACTTCCTCCTGTGAGAAGTCCGGCGTCGCGTTCTCCTGACGGTGAGTATGCAACTCACCCGCGTAGTTGGTCGTCAGGATGTGCTGGGCCAGCTTTCGATCCTTCTCCTCGTCGGGCTTGTCCGTGACCGTGAAGATCAGATCGAACCGCGAAATGAGGGCGGGCTCCAGGTCGATCTGCTCGCCGATCGGCTCGTACTGGTCGAACCGCCCGTACTTGGGGTTTGCCGCCCCGAGCAACGAACAGCGACTTTTCAGTGTAGCGTTAATTCCAGCCTTCGAGACGCTGATCGAGTTGTGCAGGACAACCCCCTGACTGACGAACGTGTTCGTCGGTTCGACAGTCACGTCGTAGACCCAATCAGTCGCATACTTGCCGTCATTGGGCACTGTCTCGATGTCCGTGACCTCGTAATACCGAAGCTCACACTTCTCTTCGAGGCTGTCGATACGGTGCTGGGATTCCTGGAGAGCGTCTTCGATCGCTCTCTCGGCACGGATCGCAAGTTCGTCACGACGCTGCTGATCGTAGCCGCCGTCTTCGGCGTAGTGGATCGCACTCGTCGTCTCGCCATCCAGACGGTCGGCGAGTTGTCGGCCCGACCAACCCACAGCAGTCCTGAGTTCTCCGAGCGTCTCGGCGTCTGCGATCGCTTCGCTCACTGTCACGACTCGCTCCCGCAACGTCGCGAGTTCTTCCTCGACGGTCTCGATCTGGACACCATACGCTTCGTCCAGATTCGGCCGATATCGGCCGGTCAATGACAGTCCCAGCAGTTTCCGAAGCGATCGTAGCTCCTCGGCCGCAGTCGGCGGCAACACGTCGTGGTGGCGTGCCGTCTCCTCGCTCCGCTCGGCGAACGCGACGGCCTCCTCGTAGCGGTCGTCCGCTGGTTCGACGACGCGTTCAACGAACCGCGCGGTCGAGTCACCCATCACGTAGACCTTCCAGGCGTCCTCCGCGCTGTCGTGATGGATGCGAGAGCCGACACCGATCTTCGAAAGCGCGTCGGCATAATCCTCGGCGAGTCCCTCAGACGCGGTCGAGAACGACATCGCCTCGCTCTCGACCCCACCGTCCCCCGCGAACGCACCGACGAGGAATCGCCGGATCGCTTCCTCTGACGCCCCGAGGACAGCCGACGGGATCCGCTTGTCACGTGCTGTGTGCATCACTTCGGGGAAGTTGCGTTCGAACCAGCGGTAGAGTTTCGTCGAGATCCACCGCTTGGTCACGGTTCCCGCCTCGTTCGTCGTATCGGTGCTCTCCATCCCGAACACGCCGTCCATGAGCCTGCCCATCCGGGCGAGGAGGCGCTCGTCCTGATTCGAGAAGCCGATCTCGTGGGCCGACCCGGCATAACTGTGACCCTCAGCCGTCAGCAAGCCCAGAATCTCGGCCAGATCGAGAGACAATTCCTCGGGCAGCGAGACGTCTTTCTCCGTGCCGACGTGCGCTTCGTCGTCAAGTTCGACTGTCGTGCTGCTGTTGGGGAGCTTCCGTGGTGCGGGGACGTACGCCCCTTCCTCGATGTCCTCGGCTGCCACCGTCCGAATATCGCCGCCGACGTCGGCGAACATCGGGTGTTCGGGCGTCACGATCACGTCACGGCCGTTCGAGAAGGTGACCCGAACGAATTCTTCGGGTGCCTCGTGGCGGCTCACGCGATCGATCGAGGTCTTGCGAACGTCGTTGTCGTCCAGATCGACCGTGTGGACGCCGGCGTCATCGGCCGGGAGTATCTCGCAGTCGACGCCGTCGACGACGTCCCCGGGGTTGTCGTCCATCCGCTCGTCGACGAATTCCCCGATCTCGACCCGTCGGCCGTCAGCGAGCAGTATCTCCGAATTCGGGTGGTAGGATTGTTGCTCGAGTGCTTCGTGCATTGCCGATCGATCGTCCGCGGCCATCTTGTCGAGTTCGTCGACTGCCGCGATCCCTTGATCGGCGAGAACGAGCGCACCAGCCTCTAACGTCCACTGCTGGCCGTCTCCGAAGTCGTCTCTAACAGCCGCAGCGGTGAGCCCTGCAGCACTGCTACCTTTGCCCGACGTATAGACAGATCTCGGGGCGATATTTTGGATATATGATAGCATCTGAGAGTTGTGAGAAATGATCCCGTTCGAGATGTAGCTGTGCGTTCCCTCGACTTCGAGATCGTATACCCAGTCGTCGTTGGGTTCGAGGCGCTCGATTGACTCGATTTTGTCCCACGAAATATCCGACTGAACAAGCGTCCGGAGGCGAAGTACGTCGTCAGTCACCGCCAGAGCGTCGTCAATTCGTCTGATTACTGTCTCTTTTGCGCTCTCGACGCGTCCGCCGTCCGGCACAACCCCGTTGCGTTCGTAATAGCTCACAGCAGTCTGCTCTACGTCCATCGAATCAGCCAGTTGCTGTTGTGACAGTCCCAGCTCTGTTCTCACGTCTGCGATGTCAGACCAGTCACCACGCTGGACCTTCCGTTTGGTATCCTGAAGCCACAGTATCCGGTCTTCGAAGGCAGCGAGAACCGTGGATAGGCTCTTCCGACTGGGGTTTCGGTCACCTCGCTCGTAGTGCTGGTACGTGGTCCTTGGTATTCCGCAATCGGACTGTGTGAGTTCTAGCGTCTCTCGTATCTGACGGAGTTCACCTCCGATACCTGGCACGACACCCGTATTCGTATTCTCGGTCGTGTCCCCGAATATCAACGAAGCGGTGGCCTTACGCTCGGTCACGAACCCAATCTGTTGAATGTAGGTCTCGAAATCGGTTCCGCTTATCCGGAGACGGTAGCTACCGTTCTGTCGTGGTTGGATTTGGGTTTCGATACCGAAACACAGCAGCAACGTCTGGATCCCATCAAGCAATTCGCGGCTCATCGAGGCAACGACAATCTCCCGCTCCTTGGGTGACACAGTCCCCTCACTATCGACGTATGCGCGCAGGAACGAACGCTTGTTCGGGATCGATGCACGCAGCAGACAATCCGGGACACGCTGCTCTGCCGACCGTTTCAAGATCGCCGGTTCGATTTCGCGGAGGAAGCTGACGAGTTCCGTGGACGAGCAACTGACGATATCGGCATTCTCACGAGTATGGTGCGTGCGTACCGAGTACCCCAATCCGAGCGATTCGAAACAATCACTGACGTCATCTATGATCTCTTCGTCCGCGTTTGTGACAGTCACGGACCTGCCTGATTCGTCATCCACTACGTATCCCTCGGCGATGATGTAACCGAGCAGCCGAGAGAAACGTTCGGTCAATTCGGTCGGTGTCTCGAGTTTGTTCGCGTTGGGCCTCTCCACAGTCCGGTGAGTGGCTTCGAGCGTATCATCCCACTCCCCGTCCAAGCGACCAGGCACAGCGACGAAGTCACCTGCTGTCAGTTGTTCGGCTCGACGAGTGTCAAGACCGAGATCGGACTGCACGAACAGTGGATGCGATGGTGTTACTGTAACCGTGCGACCGCTCTGGGTATGGACCTCGTAGAGTGTCTCAGGCACCTCTCGTTTCCAAACTTTCGTTACGGTACCTGTGGTTATCTTCCCATCGTCACCCACCGTCTGAATCTGGAAATCTGTGGGCTGGTAGACTCCATCCTCGATTTCTACCGGGTCATCGAGGTGGGACTCGACTATATCTCCCAACTGCTGTGATGTACCGTCTGGAAGTGTTACTTTTGTGTCATATTTCTGGCACTTTCCCGTACCGGGGTCGCCGATCAGAAGCATATGCAGGTCTCCACGGATCCGAGAGCCGTCCGGGAGGTCCTTCGAGACGCCCGAGAACAGCTGGAGGATCATCGAGAGTTTCTCCTGTTCGTAGCCGTAGATCGAGGGGGCGATCGCGCCGACCATCTGCTCGTAGATGTCGGGTTCGTTCGAGAGTTCGACGATCTCCTTTTTGTCCTCGTCGGTGATGTCCATCTCCTCGAACTGCTCGTCCTCGATCTCGACGGTCATCCCGTCCATGTACGTATCGAACATGGGGGTCTTCTCGTTGCCGCTCTCGCGCTGATCGAGCTTGAGGACGCCGGTCACGCGGACGTGATCGCCCGCCGTGACGTTGCCGGTGATGTCGTCTTCGATGTTGACGTCGATCGACTGAGGCGTCTCGCCGCCACGCAGCCCCTCGGGTGATTCCTGGATCCGGAGTTTCTGGGCGTCGATGAACTCCGACTGATCGAAGTTGATCCGGAACGGACCCTGGCGTTCACAGCCCTGGCACTCGTGGGGCTCCTGGAAGTCGCCGGTCGTCTGCGGGATCCGCGTCAGCGTCCCGCAACGCTGACACTCGAAGGCCGCGTCGGTCACCTTGGGACGGACTTCCGTGGCCTTGCGGACGATCCCCTGGACGCTGATGAGCTGGCCGCGGTGGTCCGCGCGAATGTCCCGGATACCCGTCGTCTCCGGGAGATTCGTGACCCGGACGTGTGCCTGTCCCAGCTTGACGTCGACGGGGAGGTCATAGAGCCGTAGCGCTTCCTCGGCGTATTCCTGCAGCTGTTCGGGCTGGTTGCGGACGTCCTCTGCCAGATCCGGGTCGAACCGGTAGAGGTCCTGCCAGTCGACGAACAGCGACTTCTGCTCGGAGGGATACTTCTGTGCGAGTTCGCCGATCTCGTTACGGTAGTAGTTCCGGTAGAACTCCTCGAAGCGATCGATGAGTTCGGTGTTGTCCGCGGTGGCCATTCGGTCGAACCAGGGTTGGGCGTACTCACTCAAGAAGGTTGGCAAACCGCGGCGGAAGTGTGAGGGCGACAGATCGAACCACGGGAGAGCGGCTGGTCCGGATCAAGAAACGAGGGGGTGGGTGCGGTCTTTTTCCCACGGGAAGACGGTCCTGCTCGCTCGTTGCACTCGCTGTGCGGGCTGCGACTTCCCTGCTCTCGCTCGCTTCGCTCGCGAGAACCCTGTTTTTGCGCGAGCGACCACCGGGAGCGGGCAGTCCAACACTTATCACGGGCCCGGTCGAACTCCAGGTATGCGTTTTGGTGTTCTCAGTACGGCGAAGATCGCGCGCGAAGACGTGATCCCCGCAATCCAGAAGAGCGACCACGAAGTGCTCGCGATCGCGTCCCGGGACGGTGACCGGGCGGCAGGCGTCGCGGCGGAACTCGACATCCCGCGGAGCTACGGGAGTTACGAGCAGTTGCTGGCCGACGACGACCTCGACGCCGTCTACAATCCCTTGCCGAACGCCCTCCACGCGAAGTGGACCCGTAAGGCAGCCGACGCGGGGTTGCACGTCCTCTGTGAGAAGCCGCTCGCCGAAGACGCCGAGGAAGCGGCCGCACTACACGAGTACTGTGACGAACGCGGCGTGACGCTGATGGAGGCGTTCATGTACCGGTTCCATCCACGGACGGAGCGAGCCGCCGACATCGTGCGCGAAGAGTTGGAGAGCGTTCACGCCGTCGACGCGTCGTTCAAATTCGCACTCAGAGGGCGGCCGGACGACATCCGCCTCGACCCGGACCTGGCGGGCGGCAGCGTCATGGACGTCGGTTGCTACGCGATCAGTGCAGCCCGCCTGTTCCTTGGCGAACCCGACCGCGTGTACGCGCGAACGCGAGATAGCCGTGACAGCGGCGTCGACACCGACATGGCAGCTATTCTGGAGTACGACGACGGATCGACCGCCCGGGTTGCCTCGGGATTCGACACGCCGGCGGTCCAGACCTACCGCGTCGAAGCCGAGAACGGCTGGCTCGAAGTCGAGACCGCCTTCGACATCGCGCCCGGCGAGCAAGGAGAGATCGAGTACGAAATCGACGGCCGACACGCGATCGAGCGGTTCGATCCGGTCGATCAGTACACGCTCGAAGTAGAACACTTCGCCGAGAGCGTCGCCTCCGGGACTGTACCCCGCATCGACGCGGCCGAGACGGTGGCCAACATGGCCGTCATCGACGCCGTCTTCGAGAGCGCGGCGGACGGCTCTCGCGTGGACGTCGATCGACCATACTAATTCCGATATATATTCGTACCTGAGCGGAAAGTTATGTTTTCTGTAGTCCTGTCAACTGCGATCAGTCCCCTGATATCAGGTCACCAGGCGACGGTACGGGAAGACCACCACCGCACCGACGACGTGGGATTTGACTAACACGTAAAGAACGATGTTGTTCGGCGACGTTGATCCCGATGATTGGGAGAATACGGCAGTGGTGGCCGTGTACAAGCGGTACAAGTCGACTGCCCAGGGCTTGACCCGGTGAGTTCACAGACGAGACGCCACGCCTGATACTGCCGGCCACACGTACGGACGGATATCCGGCGTGCAGAAATGATGGTCCGAATATGATTCGACTTCGAATGTGCTGTCTTTCGCCAAAGTAAAAAAATATCCTTTATGCATACTAATAGTTCATGTCTCACCTGTCATTCGCGCCTGCTGCAGGTGAGTAGCCCCTCACAGCGAGAGGTCGAACCGATCGACGAGGTACGCAGTCACGCGGTCAGCGCCACCGTAGAAAGCGAGATACACGGAGAGGACGAAGACGGCGACGACGACGATCGTATCTAGAAGCGTCGTAACGATCCCGTGCCATCCAATCAGCAGACCGAGAAGCGTGTTGAGAACGACTGTCCCGACGAAAAACGGCATGAAATAGACGAGTATCACGACTAGCGGCTGGCGGTCCGCCCATCGGTCGTACGTTCGCCTGACGATGCCGTACAGTGCCAGCGCGAACACGGCAAGTAACACGGCAGTCAGTCGTACCTCCTGCTCGATAGATGCGACCGTGATCGTCGCACCGGCTGTAAACGACGTCAGAATGGCGAGACTGATCGCCCAGAGTGCTGCCCGACCACGATCGTACCACTCGCTCATGCGTCGCGAATAGACAGGGCGACGTCAAAACGTTGCCGCTCGATTGCGGTGCCTCCGGTCGTACCGACGGCTGTGGAGCGTCGAAAGCGAGAAAAACAGCGAGAGGCCCGAACGGCTCTGGAACCGATCACCCGGCCGAGAGCCCTTCGGCGAATTGCTCGGCGAACAGTACGTAGATGATGATCGTCGGTAGCGCAGCCAGGAAGGCCGCAGCCATCCGCAGCGGGAAATTGGTACCGCTGAGGTCTGCGCCGATCCCTGAGAGGATCAGCGTGATCGTCGCCGCCTGGTCGGCAGAGCTACCGATCAGCGTCAGTGAGAACAGAAACTCGTTCCAGATCTGCGTGAACTGGTAGATGAGCACGACGCCGATCATCGGCGTCGAGAGCGGCAGCACGATCCGGGTGTAGATCCGGGTCACGCTGGCACCGTCGACCTTCGCGGCCTCGATGAGCTCTTTCGAGATAGTCTTGTAGTAGCTACGGAACAGCAGGAAACAGATCGGAATGCCGTAAGCGACGTGGGTGATCGCCAGTTCGGCTAGCGTCCCCCAGCGCTGGTTTGCGGGGATCACGGTTACGTTTCCGATGGCCAGTCCTTTGGCCAGCGGGAAGATATTCGTCCAGAAGTTATCAAGCGGCACCAGGATCGCCTGGTACGGGATGAAGATCCCGAAGACGAACAGCAACACAACTAGCATCTGACGCCGCCAGTCGACGAGCGTCAGCCCGTACGCAGCCGTACTCGCGAGGAGGACGTTAACCAACGTCGCTGGGACCGCCATCGCGAAACTGTTGACGAACCCGCGGCCAAGGTTATCGAGCGCCCTGGACCAGCTATCGAGGGTGAACAGCTCCGGACCCGGCGGTAAGAGCGGTTGAGTTGCTTGTCCGGGTGGTTTAAACGACGTGACCAGTCCCGTCCAGATGGGCGAGACGAAGAAGGCCACGAAGAGCATGATCACGAGGTACAACCCCAGCCGACGGTAGTTGAACTCCGGTAGTAAGCTAGCGATGCCGTCTCGGTCCGAGGTGGTTGTTTGACTCATTTTACAGTGCCCCCTCTCTGTACTGGTAGTAGAGGTACGGTGCGATCACCAACAGCGACATCGCGAGCAGGATCGTCGCGATCGACGCCGAGTACGCCCATTTCTGGAGCTGGAACGCCTCTCGCACCATCAGTGTCGCGAGAACGTCGGTCCCTTTTGGGGGCCGATAGGTCCCGAACATGGCATACAGGAACGTGAATATCTTCAGCGCGAAGATCATCAGTACGACGGCGGCACTGACCGACGAGGACTTCAGTTGCGGAATAATCACTCGCCAGTACGTCTTGAAGATGCTGGCGCCGTCGACTCTGGCCGCTTCGAACTGATCGTTAGAGATCGACTGCAATCCCGCCAAGAAGACGACCATCGTGTAGCCGCTGAACTGCCAGATCAGGGCGAAGATGACTGCACCGAGGACCAGTGACGGATTGCCGATCCAGTTGTATGGGCCCAATCCGAACAGGCCTATGACCGTATTAACCAACCCATCGTTGTAATTGTACATCCACAGCCAGAACTGGGCCGTGACGACGAACGACAGCGCCATCGGCAGGAGATAGATCGTCTGGACCTTGCTCTTCTCGCGGATGTCACGATCTAACAGGACCGCGAGGAACAACCCCAGAACCAGCGATACCGACGTAAACGCGACCAGCAGTACGAACGTGTTGCGAGCCGTCAGGTGGACTGCTGAATCCGACAGCGCCTGCCGGTACATCTCGAGATCAAGGTTTCCGTAGTCCGGGCGCTCGAGAAAGCCTTGGTAATCCGTCAGCGATATCAAGATATTCCAGATGATGCCGCCGTAGACGGCGAGACCCATCAATAGTAGTGGGATGCCCCAGTACGGGGCAGAACGAACGAAGTCACTCTTCCAGAAGCGACGCAGACGAGCGCGCCGGTCTTCGACGGCGTGCTCACCAGTACCTGCACCAGCTACCGCATCCTGTGAACTTTCCATGGGTGAAATGAATGCTGTTCTGCTATCAGGTTAGCCCACTATCCCTGCATGGCTGCCGCGTCGAGGAGAGCCGACGCAGCCGCTTCGACGTCGTACGGGCCCATGAAGTTGTTGCCAATGGCGGACATGGCAGCGTCCATCGGCTCCGGCGCCAGGGCGAGCCCGTGTGCGATCGTCGGCGGGAACTGATCCACGCTGTTGAAGTCGTCCGCCGTCATCTCGAGGAACGGCGTCAGCCGGCTCGTGTCGACGTCGGTTCGAAGCGGGATCGCCCCCTTGCGGTTGCCGAACTCGACCTGGGCGTCCTTCGTGCCGAGGAACTCCGCCCACGTCTTCTGTTTGACCGGCGTGTCGGTGTCACGTGCGAAGGTGAACCCGTCGATGTGGAGCATGTACATGTCTTCCGTGCCGGGATAGGCCATCCAGTCCCAGTCCTCCTGGTACTCGACGCCGCTATCCTCGGCGCGGTACATGCCGTACGCCCAGTTACCCTGCTGGATACAGCCTGCGTTGCCCTTCATCATCTCACTGTTGCCCTCAGTGAAGCTGATGGTCGAGGCGTCGTCGTTGATGTAGTTCTGCAGCATCTCCTTGGTGAGTTCCAGCGCCTCGACCAGGTGATCCTCGTCGCCGTTGCCCTCGATGAAATCCGTGTACGCGTCGTAGCCGCCGTCCATACCGAGGAAGTTCTGGAAGACGAGTTGCAACGTCGGCCACGTCGACGACATCGCGTGTGTCATCGGGTCCGCGTCGGTCTCGGTCTGGATCGTGTCGAACGCATCGATCAGCGCGCTCGGACTGTCGACTGAACTCGGATCGACACCTGCCTCTTCGAAGACGTGAACGTTATAGAACAGGTTGTTCATCCGGTGGGAGACCAGCGGAATGGCCCGATACTCATCGTTGAGCCGACAGAGTTCCGCAGCCATCTCGTTCATCGTGTCGGTGTAGTCGTTGTCCTCCCAGACGTCGGTGATGTTGCGCAGGAGGCCACCGTACTGTGTCAGGTTTTCACCCGGCCACGCCTGCCAGGCAGCAGGTGGATCCCGGTTGGCGAGTCGGCGGGCGACCACCGAGTCGAGGTTGACGTTCCCCGTACCACCGATCGGACGGAAGTCCGTCTGGAGATCGGGGTATTCGTCTTTGAACATCGACGTCAGCTTGTTGATGGCGTCGGCACCGTCTCCACCCGTCCAGGCATGGAGGACTTCGAGCGGGACGTCGTTCGGCGTCCCGTCTCCATTGCCGTTGCCGTTTCCGTCGTCGTTAGCGCTGCTACAGCCAGCTAGTCCAGCCACGACGAGTCCCGCAGACGTTCCCAAAACTTTACGACGCGTGATCGGACCATGACGTGCACTACTGTCTGGTGCCATACGTCTTGGTGTTCTACGTTCTCCTATATAGTAATTGTGGTGATCTTTAATAAACGTCTGAAGTCAGACCGGCGACTACCGCGGGGAAAGAACAGTGTGATGCGGCACGGTCGCCCGAAGGTATTCGACGAGCCGGGTCGCCGAATTCCTTACAGCCGGTGGTATCAGGCCGGCTCAGCGCCTCGAAGCGGCTGGTCGCTTTCGACGTCCTGGAGACTGCGGCTGTGCAACGCGTCCCCGGTTTTCGCGTCGAAAACGTGGATCGCACTTTCAGGGAGTTCGATCCCAACAGACGTGCCTTCTTCCACCGAGCGCATACCGCCGATCGTCGCGGTCAGCTCCGATTCGGTCCGGTCCTGCCCTTCGAACGCGAGGTGGACGGTGTTCTCGTTCCCCTGGGGTTCGACGACGCCGACGAGCGCCGGGAACTCGTGCTCTCCGGTCGGACTGTCGACGATGTCGATGTCCTCCGGTCTGATACCGAGAATCAACTCGGAGTGACCCTCTAGATCGGCACGCACGTCCTCGCTGAGCGAATACTCGAAGTGCTCGCCGACGAGCGTTCCGTCTTCCAGCGTGACCGGGAGAAAGTTCATCGACGGTTCGCCGATGAAGCCGGCGACGAACTGGTTGTTCGGTCGGTGATAACACTCCAGCGGAGTCCCAACCTGCTGGAGTTCCCCGTCGTTGAGGACCGCAATGCGGTCGGACATCGTCATCGCCTCAGTCTGATCGTGGGTCACGTAGATTGTCGTCGTCCCGAGGCTCTCCTGGAGTTGCTGGAGTTCGGTCCGCATATCTGCCCGGAGCTTGGCGTCGAGATTGGCCAGGGGCTCGTCGAGCAGGAACGCCTCGGGTTCGCGAACGATCGCCCGTCCCAGCGCGACGCGCTGTTGCTGGCCGCCCGATAGTTCGCCCGGTTGCCGGTCGAGCAGGTTGTCGATGCCGAGCAGCTCGGCGGCGTCCTCGACGCGTTCGCGTATCTCGGCGTCGGAGAGCTCAGTCGACTCTTCGAGGCCGAACGACATGTTGCCACGCACCGTCATGTGGGGGTAGAGCGCGTAAGACTGGAACACCATCGCGATGTCGCGCTCCTGTGGGGTGAGATTCGTAATCGGTCGGTCGCCCAGGTGGATCGTCCCCTCCGTCGGCGTTTCGAGCCCCGCTACCATCCGGAGCGTCGTCGATTTCCCGCAGCCGGACGGGCCGACGAGTACCAGAAACTCGCCGTCTCTGATATCGAGGTTCAGGTCGTCGACCGCGACGATATCACCACTCTCGTCCTGGAACACCTTGGTCACTCCGTCGAGCGTGACATTTGCCATGCTCGATTGTGCGGTATTCTGGTACAAATAGTTTACCCAAAAGATCGGAGAGGTCAGTCGACGGTCGGTTCCTCGGCGTACAGATCGGCGTCAGTACCGGTATCGAACTCCTCAAGGGTATCTCGGAGGGGGCGGGCGTACTGTGTCAGATCACGAGCGCGGTCGGAAATCTCCGTGAGTTCGGCGGCCTGCTCCTCGGCGGCACCGGCGACGATACCCGATTCGGCGAGCGTCTCCTCACTGAGCGTCGCGATTTCGCTGATGCGGGCTGCGATTTCGTCCAGACGCTCACCATGTGCTCGGACGTCATCGTCGCCATGTTCAGCGAGGGTTTCGAAGGCTGCAGCGAGGTCGTCGATCTCGCGGGAGATCTCCTGCAGCTGTTCCTTCTGTTCGTCGGCGTCGTCAGCGATCCGCTGGACGGAATCGGCGACGTGACCGCTTGCGACCCGAACGCTATCCGAACTCGTCTGGAGGAGTTCCCCGGTGTCCTCCACTTCGACCGCGAATCGCTTGAGTTGACCGGTCGCGCGCTCTAGTTCTGCAAGCATATCGTTGAACGAGGTCGCGATCTGATCCATCGAGTCGCTCTCGCCGTCGGGCTCCAGACGCTGGGTCAGGTCGCCGTCCGCACAGCGACGCATGATCCGTGAGTACTCTTCGGCCTTCTGCTGGAGATACTCGTTCATTCGCATCGCTTCGGCGCGGGAGACCTCAGCTTCCTTGCGTGCACGCTCGGCTTCTTTGATTTGCTGCTGGAGCGAGCGACGCATGTTCTCGAACCCGTCGTACAACTCACCGATTGCGTCGATCCGGGTCGTCGTCTCGGTCGTCTCGAGGTCGCCCTCGCGCATCCTGTGGGCCCACTGCCGGAGCCGATTGATGTCGCGAGTCGTGTTGTATCCGATGGCCGTTCCAAACAGACCGACCAACAAAATCCCGCCAAACGTCGCGAGTTTCCCCCAGCGCGAAATAGCCAGCATGAAACCGAAGACGTTCGAGCGCGGTTCGTGAACGAGCACGGTCCAGTTCAGATCCACGTTCGAGACCTCGACAGGTGCATAGCCCACGGTATACTCTTCGTCCAGGATCGTCTCGTGTGGCGCCATGTCGGGGACGACGCCGGCTTTCTGGTCAGTCTCTTTCAGTTCGGATGCGAGACGGACGGGGCGCATCGCGGTTCCGTTCCCGTATTGATCGCGACCGGGAATTCGGTCGCCGTCGTTAGTCGCCTGAATGGTCCCCTCGTCGTCGACGACCATCGTGACTCGACCTTCGGTATCGGTGTCCAACGACATCGCGAGATCCGTGACGGAGTACTCCATCACGAGATATCGGTCCGGATGCCCAGTCACGGGACTCACGAACGCGACGACGGGCGTGTCGCCGATCCGGTGAACGCTCGTGACGTGGACATCCATCACGTCGATAGAGTCGAACGGTGTCTCCCCGACCCAGGCCCGTCGCGTCTGGTTGAGCTGCCTGTCGGCGATGAGCTGTGGGCTCGCGACGACCCGAGCGCCCGAATCTGACACGTTCAATAGATAGATAGCATTCACGCCGTATACGTTCCCGTCTGTCGTCGCCAGCTCACTCCGGATGTCGAATCGGGCGCCCGGCTCGGTATTGCTAAGCGCATCGTTCTTCGAGGCAAGCGTGACCGAGATCGAGTTGCGCTCGATCCAGGTTTCCAGGGTGTTTGCCTGTTGCGACGCCAGATTCTGGTACTCTTCTTCGACGTTCTGTTCTACCTGCTGTGAGACCACACCGGTCGCTGTTGCCCCCATGATCCCGATGGCAACGCCCATGATCGCCACTACAAGTGCGAATTTTAGGGTGTACCGGCGACGAACCACATCGGGGACGATCCGGCTCAATACCGACGGTTCGCCGGACTCGGTCTGATTTTTCCCGGTGTCTGGACCGCTCATTGTTCTATTCGTACATTGATAGTGGAGGTACGTGTTGGTATATGTTCTGGCTGAGAACGAATCCAGCAGGTGAGCCGCGTGGGACAGCGCTGATCGGCCAATCGTTCACTATTAGAGAACGGACGGCGAGACGATCCAGTCAGTCAGCAGCGGTATCGCGTCCCAAACCGCCGATTGCTCGCTCTGACTGCAGCCGACAGTAGCTCTCCCTCTGTTTGTCCTCAAATCGTTCACTATCCGTGAACAAAAGGACGAGTTGATGCAGTACAGCCCACAGAGACTCTCTACGGAGTCAGTCGCGAATCGGCGAACGGCTCCTTCGTCGCGGCCGGTATAAATCAATTCGCATCGGCGCCCTACTGCGAGCGGTCATACTATGGCCATGATCCCGAGAGTATAGAAGGGGCGAAACACCGAGGGAGTCGCCGAAAAGCGGTACGTGATCGACTGGGGCGTCTCGGCCGGGATCGATACCCGTTTGGCAGGTTTTCACTGCTCACGCCGTTCACTTCTCGAAAACGAGACGTACGGCACAGAGCTCGTCGCAGAGGGGACACCCACAGTTCTGTATCGCCGGCCTACAGACGGCGTTCACTAGGCCCAATCACTGTCGACGACTGATCCGCCATGACAAAAATACGATTGTAAGCTACGTATCGTAGACCGGCGATAGCCTCTGACATGCTGCCGGGTCGAGCACATCTGTTCACACAGAGCGAACGATATTTGTGCCAGCGGTGCGTTCACCCAGTTCATGGCCCGGTCAGACGGCAAGGAGATCAAGGCAACCCGGACGAGTTTCGCGGTTCTCGAAGCGGTCGCCGAGCTGGACGGAGCCGGCATCAGCGAACTCGCACGGCACCTCGATCGTTCGAAGGGTGGGATCTACAAGCACGTCCACACGCTCGCGGACCTCGGTTATCTGGTCGAACGCGACGGCGCGTACCGACTCAGTCTCGGCCTGTGGTCGCTCGGTGCGACCGTGCCGAAGCGAGCGGTACCGGATCGCGTCGAATCGATCGTCGACAATCTGGCTGCGTCGGTCGGTCACGTCGCGACACTCGTACTGTACGAGAGCGGGCGGACGATCGCCACTTATATACGACGTCCGACGAGTACCGCGAGCCAACCGTTTCGAGAAGGCGAATCGCTACCACTGCACGCGACGGCGAGCGGGAAGGCGGTCCTCGCATTCCTGCCGGACGAGGAGCGAAACGCTGTCTTCGAAGGTGAACTCGATACGTATACCGATGCGACACTCACGGACCCGGAGACGGTCAAGAGCACACTCGAAACGATCCGCCAACAGCGACTCGCTCGCGACGACGGCGAGTATCGGACTGACATTGAGTGCCTCGCCGCGCCGATCCTCGACGACTCTGGATATCCTCGGGGCGCTGTGGGCGTCAGCCGAAGTCGCGAGGAATCGGGCGATGACGAGCTCGATACCGACGCCAGCCTCCTCGTCAGCGCGTCGAAGTCGATCGAAAACGCGCTGACGGAATAGCGCACGAATCACAGAGTGTTGTCACAGATACACAGTCAACTGCCCTGCGCACGGTGGCGCGGGGCTTGTCAGTGAACTCGGCCTCTGACCCAAGTGGGTGGACTGGTGTATCCAGTCAACTCAGCGTCCTCGCTCCTGACTTCAGAGCGTATTGACTGACGCTCCTCCGACCGGACGGCTGATGGCCCCGCCGGAGATACAATTCCGCGACGTTCTTTGCGGCGTTATAATCCGCGTGATTCGACTTCCCACACGACACGCACTCGAACTGCCCGGCGTGCCGGTTGTCCTCGTGCGTGAACCCACAGTGGTTGCACCGCTTGCTCGTGTTCCGTGGACTCGTCGTGTCCACGAACAAGCCCTCGAACTCCGCTTTGTACTCCACGTAGTCCTTCAACTTGCGGAACGCCCACTCTGAATGCCACGCTGCGTCGGGCAAGTCCTCCCGAATCCCGTCTAACTCTTCGAACACGATGCCGTCGCAATCGTGGTCAAGGGCTTCCTCCACGATACCGTTCGCCACGCTGTGGAGGACGTGCTTCACGTACCGTTCCTCGCTCCCCGAGAGGGATTCGATGGTTCGGTGTGCGGATTGCGTGCCCGTCTGCTGAAGATTACCCCGTGTTTTCTCGAATTCGCGGCGGTGGTGGTTGAGTTCCGCAGCGTCGAAGAACCGCGCCGTACTCGTCACCGCAATCTGGTTGACGCCGAGGTCAACACCGAGAACCGTTCCGTTCTCAGTCACTGCCTCAGTCTCGTCTTCCTTCGGCGTGCGGTAGCCGAGGTGAATGTACCAGTCACCGTCTCTGTAGTGGAGTGTGCTTTCCGTGTACTCCCACTCGTCGCTGTCAAGATACTCGTGCTGGTAGCCGTCCTCGCCCTCTGGGAGACACAGGTCGGCGTGGACGCGACTGTGGTCTCCGAGCGTGGTGAGCGAGATCTTCTCTTGGTCGGGGAAGACGGTAAGAGTGCGTCGGTCGTACGCCATCGTCCGACTCGTGAACTGTGGGTGGCTGGCTTTCTTCCCGTTCTTGCGACGTTCGATGCAGGATTTGATTGCACCGGAGACCTCGTGGCAGGCGAGCGTGGCGTGCTGGTCCCCTAGCTTGGTGTCCTGCTTGATTCTATCTTTGGCGAGTTCGCGTACGTCTGACTTGGTGTGGCACTCGTTCCACGCGAGGCCACTAGCGAGATTGCATCCGTCGAGCCACTCTTCGATGGTATCGTGGAGGAGTTGCCCGTCCTCGCTGCTGCGGAGGGTGAGGCGGGTGATGAGCGTTCGACGGTGGTACTCGTCCGACGCCACACGTTCAATGAAGTGTTCTACACTAATGAAATCCGGGCCGGGTGTCGGCTTCAACTCCGCCCACGGTGTTGACGCAAATAGAAGATTTGCGAAAGCCGAAAACCGGAGGTTTTCGGAAGGGCGGGGAATCCGCCTTGGCTATCGTTTGAAACGTCGCTCTCGACCACATCGATGAGCGGGCGGCATAGTAAAGAAACTCATCCATAGTTCCTACCATTTTGAATGTATTTTGGCACCTAGTCATACTACACGCTATCATATATTCGATATAGGTTATTTTTATGTCATTACAAATGATTCAAATTTTAGTGGTATTAAACTCCCATACCCTCAGAAATAGTCCTGAATACCCACATAAACTAAAATATTATCTGTTCACGTGTACACTGTATAAATCCACCTACGTCACTGACAGCCAGTAATACACGATCCATCGTGTACAAGAACCCTCTGCGACATATTATACTCTATTAGACTAAAACAATAAAGAAACTATATTACGGTTTATGACTCACCCGGTTTTATCCAGGACACGTCAAAGCAGGCGAGTGCCCAACCTGCCACAGCCGGTCGCCGAGAGTGTGTTGGCCGCACTCACAGCCGGTCAGCTATGTCCTCGGCGAAATACGTCAGGATGAGATCCGCCCCGGCACGCTTGATCGAAAGTAGCGACTCGTAGGCCGTCTCCTCGAGATCGAGCCATCCCTTCTCGGCGGCGGCGTGGAGCATGGCGTACTCGCCGGAGACGTTGTAGGCCGCGACGGGATGATCGAAACGTTCGCGCACGTCGCGCACGATATCCAGGTACGGCAGCGCGGGTTTGACCATCAATACGTCCGCGCCCTGCTCGACGTCCAGTTCGACTTCGCGGATGGCCTCCCGGCTGTTAGCGGGGTCCATCTGGTAGTGGCGTCGATCCCCGAACGCGGGTGCGCCGTCGGCCGCATCCCGGAAGGGGCCGTAGAAGGCCGACTCGTACTTCGCGGCGTAGCTCATGATCGGCACGTCCGCGTGCCCTTCCTCGTCCAGCGCCTCGCGGATCGCGCCGACCATCCCGTCAGTCATCGAAGAGGGCGCGACCATGTCCGCCCCGGCCTCGGCGTGAGAGACCGCCGTCTTCGCGAGCAGTTCGAGCGTCGGGTCGTTCTCGACGGTGAGCGTCGGCTCGTCGTGGGCGTGCGGTTCGATCACGCCACAGTGACCGTGCTCGGTGTACTCACACAGGCAGACGTCGGTGATGACGTAGGCGTCGGTCTCTGTGGTAATCTGCCGGACGGCCTCCTGGACGACGCCCTCGGCGGCCCAGGCGCGCGATCCCTCTGCGTCTTTCGATTCGGGGATTCCGAACACGATGACCGCCTCGACCCCGGTCTCCCGGATCTCAGCGACGCGATCAACCGCCTCGTCGATCGGGACGCGCTCGTGGCCGGGCATCGACCCGATCGGGATTCGCTCGTCAGTCGTCGCGTCGACGAACACCGGCGCGATCAGGTCGCTGGCGGAGAGATCGGTTTCGCTGACCAGTCCCCGAATTCCGTCGCGTCGAAGGCGACGCGGACGTGCTGTGAGGTCCATGCCGTCTCTTCGGGCCGCACGTAGAAAACGTTGGCATCGCCGTACGGTCGCGAGTCCGCGGGCCGAAGCCAATCGGCGCTCCCGAAGCGGCTGTCCCTACGAGGTCGCTTCTTTGTACTCGTTGACCAGCGCCTGCATCGACTCCTTGGCGTCGCCAAAGAGCATGGACGTGTTGTCGCGGGCGAAAAGCGGGTTCGCGATCCCGGCGAAGCCGGGGCTGAGACTGCGCTTGTTGACGACGACGTGACGAGCCTCCTCAACGTTGAGGACCGGCATCCCCGAGATCGGGCTCCCGTCGTCCTCTTTTGCCCGCGGGTTGACGACGTCGTTGGCACCGGTGACGATCACCAGGTCCGTCTGAGAGAAGGTCGGGTTGACCTCTTCGAGTTCGCGCATCTTGTCGTAGGGGACGTCCGCCTCGGCGAGCAACGCGTTCATGTGTCCTGGCATCCGTCCCGCGACCGGGTGGATCCCGAACTCGACGTCAACGTCGTTGTCTTCCAGCAGTTCCACGAGTTCTGCGACGGCGTGCTGGGCCTGGGCGACGGCCATGCCGTATCCGGGGACGATGACGACCCGGTCGGCCGTCTCCATGAGCATGACGACTTCCTCGGGCGAGGTCTCGGTGATGTTGCCCTCGTAGAGGTCTTCCATCTCCTCGCCGCTGTCGTCGCCGCCGAGGCCGCCGAAGAAGACGTTCGCCAGCGAGCGGTTCATCGACTCACACATGATGATGGTCAGGATCATCCCCGCCGCGCCGACGAGCGTCCCGGCGATGATCAACACGGTGTTGTCCAGGACGAACCCGGTCGTGGCGGCCGCCAGTCCCGAGTACGAGTTCAAAAGCGAGATGACGACCGGCATGTCCGCACCGCCGATCGGAACCACGAGGAACACGCCCAACAGCAGGGCCGCCGCGACGATCACCCAGTAGACGGGCATCCACTCGGCGGTAGGGATGCCGCCGAACAGCGACGGCTGGGCGACGAGGACGACTCCAGCAGCGACGGCGGCCACGAGGAACGTAGCCTTGATCACGTGCCCGGTAGTGGTACTGACCGGCGATTCACCGACGATCCCGTGAAGCTTCCCGGCGGCGACGAAGCTCCCGGAGAAAGTCACGGAGCCGATGAGCGCAGCGATAGCCGCTGTCGCCGTCAGGCCGACGCCGAGGTCGCCGCCGCTGGCGAACGTGTCGATCAGTTCCGCGCCAGCGACGACCGCCGACGCGCCGCCACCGAACCCGTTGAACAGCCCGACCAGCTGCGGCATCTCCGTGGTCTCGACCGCGACTGCGAGATACGCCCCAATCGCACCACCGATCAGCAGCCCGGCCGCGAGGACGGCCGGCGAGAGGATCTCGAACCACAGGACCGTGACGACCACAGCGAGGAACATCCCGCCGGAGGAGATCAGGTTCCCACGCGTCGCCGTCCGCGGGTGAGTCATATCGCGCAGGCCCTGGATGAACATGATCCCGGCAACGAGGTACACGAACTGTAGCACCTGTTCGTCCAGTTGCTGGGCGAGGATTCCATCAGCCATCTCAGCGACCCCCCTGACTGAACTCGCTCAACATGAAATGACTCACGAGATACCCGCCGACGACGTTGATCGTCGCCATCACGACCGCGACGAATCCGAGCGCGGTCGCCAGCGTCGTCGACCCGGAGCCGGCGACCACGACCGAACCGAGCAAGGTGATCCCGGAGATCGCGTTCGCACCGGACATCAGCGGCGTGTGCAGGTTCGTCGGGATCTTCGTGATGATCTCGTAGCCGACGAACGCCGAGAGCACGAACAGCGTCAGGTTCCCGACGAAGCTCATGCCTCGCTCACCTCCTCGGCGTCAGTCCCGTCGCCTGAGGCCGCTTCGTCCTCGTCAGCGCCGCTGGCGTCCTCCTCGTTGGCGTCTGCCGTCTCGTCGGAGTCCCCTTCGTCAAGGTCGTCTTCATGCGGATTCCGGACCGTGCCGTCGTGGACGAGCAGCGTCGAGTTGACGATCTCGTCGCCGAAGTCGAACGCCAGTTCGCCCTCGTCGAGGAGGTTCTCCAGGAAGTTGGCGACGTTGTTGGCGTACTGTCCGCTCGCGGTGTGACTGATCTGGGAGGGCAAGTTCGTCGGCCCGTAGATCGTCACGCCGTCGTGTTCGATCGTCTCGCCCGCGACGGTCGGTTCGCAGTTGCCACCGGTCGGGGCCGACAGATCGACGACGACCGAGCCGTCGTCCATGGCTTCGATCATCTCCGTCGAGACCAGTTCCGGCGCGGGTCCCCCCGGGATCGCGGCCGTCGTGATGAGGACGTCCGACTCGGGGACGACCTCCTGCATCTGCTCGCGCTGGGCGGCGTAGAACTCCTCGTCCATCTCGCGGGCGTATCCCTCCTCGTCGCCCGACTCCTCGGTCTCGAGGTCGAGTTCGACGAACTTCGCGCCGAGGCTCTCGACGTCGCGTCTGGCCTCCAGGCGGATGTCGTAGGCCTTGACGGACGCGCCCAGGCGTTCGGCCGTCGCGATGGCCTTGAGTCCGGCGACGCCCGCCCCGATGACGAACACGTCCGCGGGACGGATCGTCCCCGCTGCGGTCATCTCCATCGGGAACATCTTCGGGAGGTCCGCTGCGGCCAGCAGACAGGCCTTGTAGCCGGCCAGGCTGGCCTGCGAGGACAGTGCGTCCATGCTCTGGGCGCGGCTGATCCTGGGAATTAGCTCCAGGGCGAACGCGCTCACGCCGCGGTCGGCAAGCGCCGCGAGCTGTTCGTCGGTAATCTCGTACGGGCCGAGCATCCCGATCACGACTTGCCCCTCGCGATACTGCTCGATGTGGGGGTCGTCGACGGCACCCAGCGCCTGCACCTGCAGTATCACCGTCGCTTCCTCGAAGACCGTCTCACGGTCGGCGACGACCGTGCACCCAACCGATTCGTACTCGCCGTCGGCCCAGCCGGCACCCTCGCCGGCACCGGACTCGACGTACACCTCGTGTCCGTCTTCGACCAACTCGGCCGCGACTGGCGGGACGAGCGCGACGCGGTCTTCCTCACCGACCTCGTTCGGTACGCCGACGATCACGACGACACCTCCCACGACGGGCGCGACGGACGTGCGTTCGTCTGCCCGTGCCCGGCGTGCAGCGTGTTGTGTGCCATTGTCCATTTCCTCTCCGAGGGTGAGGGTTACTTTTCTTACGGTATCGGACAATCACCGTCCGAAATTTGAATTCAATAATTTCACCCAGACGCGAGTAGTATCAATACGCGTCGGTACTGTCGTGCTCCCAGATCAGCTCGAACAGTCGCTCGATACCGGCGACGAAACTGCCGTTATCCGTGACGGCCGCCTGTCGCATCGACAGCGGAACGTCTTTCTCCTCGACCAGCAAGATCGCCTTTCCGGACTCGTAGTCCATGCTCGGATCGGCGACCGTCCCGCGCAGCGGGAGCTTCTCGTTGCTGAACCGCACCTCGACCCCCGGGCGGCTATCGGTCAGTTCCTGATAAATGGTGGCTTGTACCTCGCGGTTGTCCGGCGACAGGTGCGCCGGATCGAGCATCAGTACCCGGATCTCGACCCCACGGTTCAGGGCGTCCTCCAGCGCTGGCCTGATCGACTCCAGATACGCGAAGCTCTTCGTGAGAACGTGCACTTCCCGTTCGGCGTCGTGATAGAGCTGGCGCGTCTCCGTCTCGCTGGGTTCGCCGACGTCGACGACGTGAAACAGGTCCTCGGTCGGTGTGATGTCCCCGCTGGCGCGCTCGAACAGCGGGCCGAACGTCGAGACGAACTCCTCGCGGACGTCTTCGATCTCCGCGCGGAACGATTCGAAGTCCTGGCGTTCGTTCTCGACCGCGCGATCGAGGATCTCCTCGGGATGTTTGGCCTGATACTCCTTGGGCCGGCCAGGGATCACCTCGACGAACCCTCGATCGGCGAGTTCGTCGAGCACCTCGTAGATCCGGGCTCGCGGAATCCCCGTCGCCTCCGCGAGATTCGGCGCCGTCGAACGTCCGAGTGTCAGCAGTTCTCGCAGGGCCGTCGTCTCGTACTCCCGCAAGTCCAGGTGCGCGAGCAGGTCCTCGGCATCGCTCATCGTCTGCCGATGTATCTGCGAGCGAGTTAAGCGTGTGCTTCGAGTCCCGCAACACTTATAATGGCAGACGTAAATGATGTTACTAAGATCGTGAGTAACATGGACGAACCCGAGCCGCACCCCGACGATCACCTGGATGGACTCGAAGACGGCGCCGGTTGTACCGAGATCTGGGAGAAGTTGAGCGAGCAGCGCGAGTCGGCCGCCGACTAGATCTTTCGATTCCGCTCGTCGTGTCACCCTCCAGAGCCGGGAGTCCATCACTGTTGTACACGGCCAGTTCCCCGCGCGTTTCGGTACAGATAAACCGGTGGGTGGGTACCTACCGAGTATGAAGGTACTGGTCACGGATCCGATCTCCGACGCTGGCCTCGCTCGGTTGCGCGATGCCGGTTACGAGGTGGTGACCGACTACGACGTCGATACGGAGGGCGTTATCGAGCAGATAGAGGACGTCAACGGCCTGCTGGTTCGCGGGACAGAGATCACCCGCGAGGTGTTCGAGGCCGCACCGAACCTGCAGATTGTCTCGCGGGCCGGCATCGGCGTCGACAACATCGACATTCCGGCGGCGACCGACCACGGTGTCATCGTCGCCAACGCCCCGCGCGGCAACGTCCGTGCGGCCGCGGAGCTGACCATCGGGCTGGCGTTTACCGTCGCCAGCCAGGTCCCGCAAGCCCACCAGCGTCTCATCGAGGGCGAGTGGGCCAAAGACGACATCACCCGGAGCGAACTCGGCGGGATGACCGTCGGGATCGTCGGCCTGGGTCGACTCGGCCAGGAAGTCGGCTGGCGGTTCGACAACCTCGGACTCGACGTCGTCGCCTACGACCCGTACCTGGGCGAGGACCGCGCCGACCAGATGGACGTCGAGTTGCTCGAACTGGACGAACTGCTGGAGACCGTCGACCTCCTCTCGGTGCAGGCTCGCCTGACGGAGGAGACGCGCGGTCTCATCGGCGAGGCGGAGATCGAGCGATTCGAGGGCGACTTCGTCATCCACACGTCCCGCGGCGGGATCATCGACGAGCCCGCGCTCGCGGAGGCCGTCGAGTCCGGCCGGATCAAAGGCGCGGGCGTCGACGTTTACAGCGAGGAGCCGCCGGCCGATGACCACCCGTTCATGGACGTCGAGAACATCATCACGACGCCACACCTCGGTGCGAAAACGCGCAACGCCCAGGTCAACGTCGCCGTGACCGCTGCCGACCAGGTCGTCAACGCGCTGAACGGGGAACTGGTCAAAAACGCGATCAACGTCCCCTCCGTCGAAGCGACAGCCTACCCCCGCATCCGCAACTACGTCGAGGTCGCCGAGACGGCGAGTCTGGTCGCCATGCGCCTGTTCGACGGCCGGATCGAGGAGATCGAGATCACCTATGCCGGTGACATCGCCGACGAGGACCTCGACCTGGTGACTGCTGCCGTGTTCAAACCCTACGGCTGGCAGGACCAGGTCGTCAACGCCCCTGCACGCATCGCAGAACGGCGCGGCATCGACGTCACCGAGAGTCGCCGTCGCGAGACCAAAGACTTCCGGAACCTGCTTTCGGTCACCGTCGGCAACGGCGAGGAATCGTTGACGGTTTCCGGGACGCTCTACGCGGGCGAAGACCCCCGTCTCGTCGAGATCGACGGCTACCGCGTCGACGCCGAACCGTACGGCTACATGCTGCTGTCGCGAAACCGCGACGAGCCGGGCGTCATCGGCGCTATCGGTCGGATCCTCGGCGACCACGACGTCAACATCGCGAGCATGTCCAACGCCCGCGAGAGCATCGACGGAGAGGCGCTGACCGTCTACAACCTCGACGATCCCGTCGGCGACGAGGTCGTCGACGAACTGCTCGACGACGACCGGATCATCGACGTCACGCTGATCGACCTCGAACAGTAGTCGTTCCGGCAGTACCGTCGAACTGTTCTTTCAGCTTACGCCCTGTATCCGGTCGAGCGCCGTGACGACCCCGGCGTGGGGGAGCGTCAGCACGGCCAGCAACACCAGGTAGACGCCGCCGACGCCGGCGAGCGATCCCGGTTCGTTCGGTACGACCACGGCGAGTGCACCGAACAGCACGAGCGCGCCGGCAGTCATCGGGAGCGCGTCCCGACCGACGCGGGCCAGGAGCCGATCGGTCGCGCCACGAGCCAGTGCCGTCGTCGCGACGTCGTCGACGGTGATCAGGCGTGCCAGGTGCCGAAGCGAGTGCCAGACGACGAAGTAGATCCCGACCGCCAGGACCGGCGGGACAGTCAGGAAAAACACCCACAGCAGCGCCGTTTCGAGGGCATCGACCTGCCAGCCACGTCGGTCGTCGACCGCGCGGTAGCCCAGCGCCAGGGTCGCGAGCGTCAGCAGGGCAAACCCGAGGCCCAGCGCCAGACGCGTCGTCGGCTCGAAGAGCAACCCGAGCCACCCCGCGCCCCCGGCAGGATCGAACAATCCGACCACGGTCCGCGCGACCGACTCGTAGGCGTCGGGAAAGCCGATCAGCGGGACCATCATTGGGAGCCCGCCGCGGACGAGCAGGGTCAGCCAGCCGATCAGGCGATCGTCGAGGTGCGACGCGTCGGCGATCACTGCGAGGTGCGCCCGGTCGCCCTGACCCCAGTGAAACCACGTCAGCAGGACGAACCCGACGAACGACGCCGTCGGCGCGAGTAGCCACGCCAGTCCGTAGGCGCCAGCGACCGCGAGATACGCCACCGAGAAGACGGCGACCCCGCGCAACGTCACTGCCCGGTCGCGCGCACGAGGTAGCGTGAGGTGATCGAGCGCGCCGTGGGGCAATCCGAGGACGAGCACCGTCGACAGAAGGACGGCGTACTGTATCGGACGCGGAACACGGATTCCCAGGACGTGTATGGCGGCGACGGCCGCGAGGACGATCCAGACGGGTCGAAACGTCGCTGCGGCCAGTCGCCCCCGGGCGTCGTCAGTCGGCGCCACTGCTCGATCACCCCGCCGGGCGTCGTCGATCAGCGCCACCGCTCGATCACCCACGGGTAGAGCACGAGCCCCTGGACGACGAACAGCGTCGTCACCACGAAGAACGCCCCCTCCTCGATCGGGAGCCCACCGACGGTCAGACCGGTCGTGTACCGCTCCGAGAGGCTCCAGATCCCGTAGTGGATCGCGACTCGATCGGTGGCCGCGAAGTACAGCGCGGGTGCGAGCGTTCCGATCGCCGTCAGACGCCAGCGTGCAACCAGATACCGCCAGCCGACCGCCCACTGCAGCGCCAGCACGGGTGCTGCCCACGAGAGGATCGCGCCCATGTAAAACGTCGCCGGCCAAGTCAGCATCGCGAGTCCGGCGACGCCGATGCCCGCGGCCGCCACGACGCCGAGCAGGCGGTCCCGCAGCGTCATAGTGATGCGCTTTCTCGGCCACTCGAACGACTCCGAGACGAGCGCCAGCCACAGCGTCGCGACGATCGGCTGGAGCAGGACGAACAGGTACTCCTCGATCGGAGCGAGCCAGAGTCGCCCGGCGACGACGCCCTCGCCGTACCACCAGACCCCGCGATGGATCAGGTAATTGTCCCAGGGTGTGGTGTATGCGAGTGCGAGCGCGAGAATGGCGACGACCGGGACCGTCCGGACGACCGATCGCGCTGATCGCTCTCGGTTCGCGGTCACCGACGCTAACACGAACAGTGGCGGGGCGACGAATACAGCGTGAAATCCGACGTACGTGAGTGTTACCATTGGGTGGTGACCGGCGTCGATACGAACGGGGCGATGAAACGCCCGTCGACTCTATACGACTATGCGGCCGACGCTGTCGACGTGCCAGCGTCGTCGAGGACGCTGTGACTGCGCAGGAGCACGATCCCGAACCCGACCTTCGCTGTCAGGTCGAGTACCATGAACCCGGCGGTCTCGATGGGGAGTCCGACGACTGCGAGGCCCTCGGTCCCGATCAACCACCAGACCGGGTAGACGAACCACAGGCCGACGATCATGTACCGTAGGGTGTTGAACGTGCTCTTCGTGTTGCCCGACAGTTGGGCTGCCTTCTCCGAGAGGCCCCGGAACAGGTAGAAGATCAGCACCAGGAAGAAGCCGGTGCTGACGCCCCACCAGATCAGGCGGTGTGCCTCGACGCTCAGGCCGAGGGAGTCGATCGGGTTGACGGTCAGCGTCGCGACCAGCCCGGTCAGGATCATCATGACGTCCAGCCCGACCAGCGTCGCGATCGTGTTACGGTCCGCTCCCGCGAGCAACGCCAGGTCGTACAGCAACAGTGGCGTCGTCAGGATCCAGTCCGTGTATCGCGGCCAGTAGATCAACAACTCTTCTTTCCCGTCGAGGATCGCGGCGTCTTGCGGGAGGTATTCGGCGAGATCGATCACGCCGAACCCGGTCGCCATCGCCAGGTAATTGGCGAACGCGATCGCCGCGATGAACGTCGTTACGATGTAAAACTTCTGTCGCCGACTGTCTTTGACATTGTATCCCCGGGCGATGAAGTACAGCATCCCCAGGAGCATGCCTGCTGTGCCGAGCCAAAGCCATGTGACTTCGCTGCCTTGTGCCATGGTACACGAGATACTATAGGCTGGTCCGGATTATCGATACGACACAATAGTTTGGGAACCGTCACCGGCTTGCCGGTACGTGTCCGCGACGCTGGCAGACCGACGACTGTCCGGCCCCGCGACCGATCGACCGTTTCGCGACGCGACGCTCACGAAGGACACAATGTGTTGGGTGTGGTATTCGTTCGCAGATATCGGACCTACACAGTCGGCAGGCGGAGAGAAACGTCGGAAAAAGCGCGTTCAGTGCGGGACGATCAGGCTTCGACTTCGACCGACTCGTCCTCGCGGTAGTGCTCCTCGATGAGATCCTCGTCGATGCGGTTGAGTTCCTCTTTCGGGAGCATGCTGAGCAGATCCCAGCCGATCTCCAGGGTCTCTTCGATGTCGCGGTCAGTCGTGAAGCCCTGCTGGACGAACTCCGCTTCGAAGCGATCGGCGAAGTCGAGGTACTTGTTGTCACGTTCCGAGAGGGCCTCGCGACCGACGATGTTCACGAGGTCGCGCAGATCCTCACCTTCTGCGTAGGCAGCATACAGCTGGTCGGAGACGTCGGCGTGATCGGCCCGGGTCAGTCCCTCACCGATCCCGTCGTCCATCAGCCGCGAGAGGCTGGGCAACACGTTGATCGGCGGCTTGATACCCTGGCTGTTGAGGTCCGGATCGATGATGATCTGGCCCTCGGTAATGTAGCCGGTCAGGTCCGGGATCGGGTGAGTGATGTCGTCGCTCGGCATCGTCAGGATCGGGATCTGGGTGATCGACCCATCCTGACCCTTGATCCGGCCGGCCCGCTCGTACAGTTGCGCGAGGTCAGTGTACATGTACCCGGGGTAGCCACGCCGACCGGGAACTTCCTCGCGGGCAGCCCCGATCTCGCGCAGCGCCTCACAGTAGTTGGTCATGTCCGTCAGGATCGTCAGGACGTGATACCCCTTCTCGAAGGCCAGATACTCCGCGGTCGTCAGCGCCAGCCGCGGGGTAAGCGTCCGCTCGGTCGCGGGGTCGTCCGCGAGGTTCATGAAGACGACGCTGCGTTCGAGCGCGCCCGTGCGCTCGAAGTCGTCCATGAACTCGTTGGCCTCTTCGGCGGTGATCCCCATCGCGCCGAAGATCACCGCGAACTCCGACTCGCCGCCCTCTTTCTCTTCTTCGGGGACGGTCGCCTGACGGGCGATCTGCAGCGCCAGGTCGTTGTGAGGCTGTCCCGAACTGGAGAAAATCGGTAGCTTCTGGCCGCGGACGAGCGTGTTCATCCCGTCGATGGCCGAGACGCCCGTCTGGATGAACTCCGCGGGGTACTCCCGGGAGTAGGGATTGATCGCCTCGCCGACGATATCTTCGCGCTTGTCCGGTTCGATCTCCGGGCCGCCGTCGATGGGCTGGCCCGACCCGTCCAGGACGCGACCGAGCAAGTCCTCGGTCAGCTTCATCTTCATCGTCTCGCCGAGGAATCGAACGGACGACTTCCGGTCGATACCGCCCGTCCCTTCGAAGACCTGAATGGCGACGTGGTCGCTGGTCGTCTCCAGCACTTGTCCGCGACGGATCTGGCCGTCCGGCGTCTCGATCTCGACGATCTCGTTGTACCCGACCGGCTCGTCGACTTCGGCGAACACCAGCGGTCCGCTGATCTCCGTGATCGTCTTGTATTCTTTCTGCATGGTTAGTACATCTCCCGGAGTTCGCTCGCGATGTCTTCCTCGAGTTCGTCGACGAACTCGTTGTAGTCTTCCTGCACGCCGATACGGTTCAACCGTGGGAGCGACTCGATGTCGGTAATCTCTTCGACTGGTACGCCCGCATCGAGCGCGTCGAAGGCCTCGTCGTTGAACGTCTTGATCGCCCCGAGGATGCGGTAGGTCTTCTCCGGCGAGCAATAGGTGTCCACGTCGTGGAACGCGTTCTGCTGGAGCCACGCCTCACGCAGGTACCGGGCGACCTCAAGCGTGAGCTGCTGGTCCTCCGGCAGCGCGTCCTTGCCGACCAGCTGGACGATCTCCTGGAGTTCTGCTTCCTCGTCGAGCGTATCGATCGCCCACTGGCGCTGCTCGGACCAGTCCGACTCGACGTTCTCCTCGAACCACGGATCGAGCTGGTCGCGATACAGCGAGTAGGATTCGGTCCAGTTGATCGCCGGGAAGTGCCGCCGTTCCGCGAGGTCGGCGTCCAGTGCCCAGAACGTCTTGACGATCCGTAGCGTGTTCTGGGTGACTGGCTCCGAGAAGTCCCCACCGGGCGGCGAAACCGCCCCGATGACCGACACCGATCCCTCGGTGCCGTTGACGTTCTCGAAGTAGCCGGCACGCTCGTAGAACTCCGCCAGTCGCGCGGCGAGATAGGCGGGATACCCCTCTTCGCCGGGCATCTCCTCCAGTCGCGAGGAGATTTCGCGCATGGCCTCGGCCCACCGCGAGGTCGAGTCGGCCATCAGCGCGACGTTGTATCCCATGTCGCGGAAGTACTCGGCGATGGTGATCCCGGTGTACACCGACGATTCGCGGGCCGCGACAGGCATGTTCGACGTGTTGGCGATCAGCGTCGTCCGGTCCATCAGCGGGTTACCCGTCGTCGGGTCTTCCAGGTCCGGGAAGTCCTCGATGACTTCGGTCATCTCGTTACCACGCTCGCCACAGCCGACGTAGACGACGATGTCCGCGTCGGCCCACTTGGCGAGCTGGTGTTGGGTCACCGTCTTCCCGGAACCGAACGGCCCCGGAATCGCGGCCGTCCCGCCTTTCGCGATGGGAAACAGCCCGTCGAGGATCCGCTGGCCCGACACCAGCGGTTCGGTCGGCGTCTGCTTTTCGCTGGCCGGACGCTGCTGGCGGACCGGCCACTCCTGGTGCATCGTGATCTCTTCGCCGTTGTCCAGTTCGACGACCGTCTCGTCGACGGTGAAGTTCCCGGACTCGGCTTCGACGACCTCGCCGCCCTCGTAATCGGGCGGAACCATCACCTTGTGATCGATCGTCCGCGTCTCGGGGACGGTTCCCACGATGTCGCCAGGCTCGACAGTGTCGCCTTCCGCGACTTCGGGAGTGAACTCCCAGAGTTCGTCCAGGTCGATCCCCGGGGCGTCGACCCCGCGGTCGAGGAACGCGCTGTTCATCTTCTCTTCGAGGACCTGTAGCGGGCGCTGGACACCGTCGTAGATCGAATCCAGCATCCCGGGACCGAGATCAACCGTCAACGGCTGCCCGGTCGTTTCGACAGGTTCGCCCGACGACACGCCGGAGGTCTCCTCGTACACCTGGATCGTCGTCACGTCGCCTTCGATCTCGATCACTTCGCCCATCAGCCCTTCCGAACCGACGTACACCACGTCGTTCATCCGGGCGTCGAGGTCCGCCGTGACGACGGGGCCCGATACGCTCTCGATGACGCCGTCTTCACGGACGTCGGATGTCTGTCCTTGACTCATAGTTGCTGTTCGTCTTCCTCCATCAGGTCGATACCGATCGCTCGTTTGATCTGTTCGCGCAGGTTCCCGCTGTCGGTGCCGCCGCCGAGCGTCACCAACACTGGATCGACGCTCTGCTGGACCGCCTCACGGACGCCCCGAGAGAGATACTCCAGATCGTCGTCGTGCATCACGAGAATACCGACGTCGTCGCTTTCGAGCTGCTCCTTGACGGTCTCGTCTAATTCCGCACTCATCTCGTCTTCAGGGACGCTGACCGCCTTGCGAACACCTGCCAGGCGGAACCCGGTCGTGAAGTCCGGCGAGCCGACGACGGCGATTTCCTTGCTCATAACATCACCAGCTCCGTTTCGATCTCTTCGGGCGCGAGGTCGGCTTCCCGGCCCCGCGCGATCGCCCGGATATTGTCGACCTCTCGCTCCTTGGCGAGAATGTACGACAGGACCGAACATACCGACGGCGGGTAGCGGTTCGCGAGCCGGTCGGCGAACGCCAGCAGCGCGGCGTCGAGCACGTTCTCGAAGCGAACGATGTCGTCGCTTTCTTCGAGTTCGGTCAGTGCCTCGGCGAGGTCGTCGCCGTAGATGCTCTCGCGGATGTGCTCGACGAGCTGATCGCGATTACCGACGAGCTGGCGCAGCTCCTCGGCGTCGAAGAGCCGGCCGCCATCGATGAAGTACGCGGCAGGATCCATATCCGCCCCGCTGCGAGCCAGCCGAAGGGCGTTGCGGACGTTGCTGAAATCGATCTCTGCGGTGATGAACTCGATATACAGCTCCGTCGCCCTGTCTGCCTGTACGCGGGACGGCAGCCCCTCGTCGATGTCTTCGAAGAACACCCGGTCGACCGCGTTTTCCAGCGGCACGAGCAGGTTCGTCTCCTCGTAATCGTCGTACGCCTCGCGCAGGGCGTCCGCAAAGATCGTCTGCTCCAGGGTCTCGATTGCCGCTTCGACGGAGTCAGCCACCGCCAGCTGTTCGAGCAGGTCGTCGTCGAATTCGCCCGCCCGGATGTAGTCCGACCGGATCGCGTCAGCACCGGCCTCGGAGTAGATCCCGCGCAGCGCCGTCTTGACGTTCCAGGCGTCGAACTTCCGGAGGTACCGGGCGATGTAGTCGTACGCTTCCCCGGTCGCCCACCGCAGCAGGTCGTTGAAGTGTTTCGCGAGGTTGCGGTTGAGCGCGTACTCGATGAGGTCGACGCCCGAGTAGCGAGCACCGAGAGCGTTCATCTCCCGTCCGTACTCCGTCTCTTCCATGAAACGGGCGATCTCACCGGTTCCCATCCGGACGAGTTTGCGGTAGTCGTCCTCGTCGAACAACGATGCACGCCGGGCGCTGACCCGCGCAGTCACGTATTCGTAGTTGCTCGCTTCACCGGCCGGACCGCCGTACTGTGCGCTCATTGCTCCTCGAACAGTTCGTCACTGATTTCGCGAAGCGATTCCTGCCAGACGTCCTCGAGGACCGAATCGAACGTGTTGTCGATCCGAACCCTGGACGCGTCGCTCTCGACGACGACGCCGCCGAGACAGTCGGTCTCGCCGCCGTACTCGAAGCTGTCGTACTCCTCGAGGATCGACGTCAGCAGCGCCTCGTCGTCGCTACGACCGTACACTTCGGCCGTCTCGACATCCTCGAACTCCGTGATGGCCGCTTCGATCAGCTCCCGCGTCAACTCCTCGCGAGTCTCCTCGTCGAGATTGACGAGCGCGTCTTCGACGCGCTCGCGAACCTCCTCGAGGGTCTGGCGACGGGCGGCCAGCTGTTTTTGTTTCGCCTCCAGGTTCCCACTCGAGAGACGCTGCTCGCGCTCCTGTTCTATCTGCCGCTCGATCTCGCTCTCTTTTTGCCTGCGGATCTCCTCGGCCTCCTGCTCGGCCTCCTCGACGATCCTTTCGGCCCGCTGCTCGGCGTCGGAGCGAATCTCCTCCGCACGTGCGCGAGCCTGCTCTTTGATGTCTTCTGTGACGCTGTCGAGACTCATAAATGGTCAGAGGATACCGGTGTTACAGCGTGAGGAACACGACGACCAGCGCGAGAATGACGAGCGTCTCGGGAATGACCGTGAGGATCAGCCCACGACCGAACATATCGTCGTCCTCGGCGACTGCCCCCACGGCCGCGGCACCGATGCCCCGCTCCGCGTATCCCGCGCCAAATGCGGCCAGCCCGACTGCCAGTGCCGCCATCCCGAGCTGGAAGTCACCCTCCGGGATCGCCGGTGCGGCCGCTACGTTTTCTTGCAGTACGACGAACAGTGGTGCGAGTGTTTCCGGAATCATGTGTGTATATCGCTGTTCGCGTGTTTCCGAACGGTTGTTAGTCCCCCCACCGAACCTATAAAGCTTCCCAAAGCGTCCGAATATACTGGATTATCGCGATCGAACTCACCCACGGCTGGCGTGCCGTGTGGGAAAACGCGCCGCAGTAGTCCGGTCGATCGCCGTCGAAACGGCTTGCCGGCAGCGTCACTCTTCGACGGTGTAGTTTCGATCGTGTCCGAACGGGTTGTAGACTGCCCCGCCGCCCTCGTAGAACTTGCCGAAGAACTCGACGTACTCGAGACGGATCGACTGCAAGCCCGCGCTGGTGACACCCAGCAACAGGACCAGCAGGTGGCCGAGCAGGAGGATGACGATCCCGGCGAGGACTCCGAGGACGAGTGCGGCTGCACCGTCAGCGTTGACCAGGCCGGAGAAGATGATCCACTCGGTCTCCTCGGGCATTCCCTGGAAGAAGATGAAGTGGAACGCGCCGTCGTGTTTGTAGGCTCCAAACACCAGCAGGTTCACTGCCAGGGCCATGCCGGCTTTCGCCAGCAGGACCGCCGCCAGCCGAGTGTAGGAGATGACGTGGCCGAACACCTGCGTGATGCTCTCGATGATCACGATCCCGCCCTCGGCGACGACGCCGAGCACGAACCCGACCGCGAGCATCCCGAGCCCGACGAACCCGACGGTTTCGGAGAAGCCGGCGAAGCCGAGCTTGAACGCGGCCTCGCTGCCCGTGTTGAATACCTCGAACATGAAGTCGGGTTTCGGCCCGCTGATGTGCGTGCTGAACACCCACAGCCAGATCCCGACGGTCATCAGGATCCAGGGGCCGCTCTCGAGGAACGCCTCCCGGACGCCGTGGTGGAGATTATTGAAGAGATCGAACACGCGCCCCACGACGAGATGGAGCACGCCCACGATGATACTGATCAGGAGCCAGGCTTTGGCGAACCGGATGTACTCCGGCTGCAGCCCCTTGTGGATCGGCGGATGGCCGTTCCAGACGAACTCGCCGAGCTGGTGAAGCCCGAATATCTCCCCGTAGAGGATGCCGAACAGTGCGGTGAACCCGCCGGCCCACAGCGCGATGCCGCCGAGGCTGGCGATCACGTCGCTGTCGAAGCTCGTCATCAGCCAGTACCCAAGACCCATGTAGAGGAGGCCGTACCCGAGGTCTCCGATCATGAATCCGAAGAACGTCGGGAACGTCAGAAAGAGGATCACCGTCGGATCGAGTTCCGTGTACTTCGGCCGGTTGATCACTTCGACCAGAGCCTCGAACGGTTTGATCCCCTCAGGATTGTCCTGGACGGTCGGCGGACTGTCTTTTCCGAGCGGGACGTACCCGCCGTCAGCGGCCGTCCGCTCGGACTCCTCCTCGGCGCGTTCTCTTGCGACCGGGCCGTCCGTCCGATCCGGCTCGCGGCTGCCCGACGGCTCCGGAGGACCGTCGCCTGATTCGTCCTCGACGTCTTCGCTGTGCACGGGATGTCCGTTTTCGTCGTAGTCGGCCTGTTCGAGCTCTTCGACTTCGACGGTCCCGTCGGCAGCCGTTTCGACTGCGTCTCTGAGCGTGTCGACCTCGGCTGTCGGCAACCACCCTTCGGCGACGAACGCGTTGTCGGTCGTCGCGAAGGACAGCGGCGCTTCCCGTTTCTGGACGGCGATCGTTAGCTTCTCCTCGGCGGCCAGCAGGAAACCACCGACCTTCAGCTTGAGATCCTCAAGTTCGTCCTCGACGGTACTGAGTTTCGATTCGAGCTGTTGCTTGCGGTGTCGGCGATCCTTGAGATACTCCGCTGGATCGCCAGTCGCGTCCGGTATCGGGACCTCGCTGAACGTCGCGCTAACGAGCGCGTCCTCGAGGGCACCGGGGTCGTCGACATGTGCGAACACGGCGATCGCCTCGCCCTCGGCCGTGACGTCGAAGGTCTCGATCTCGCTTTCTTCCAGTGCCGCCGTCACAGTTTCGGGATCGCCTTCGCCGACGGCGACTTCGAGGCTGTCGTAGCCACCGAGCAGATCGAGGTCGATGCCGAGCTGGACGAAGAACTCGAGTTGCTCGATGTCCTCTCTGATCGACCGGAGTTCGCTCCGGGCCTCCTCGTGTCGGTCGTCCAGCGCGTTGACTTCCTGGCGGACGTCCTCGAGTTCGTCTTCGAGGTCCTCGTCGGTAACGACGTGGGTCGGACCCTCGTAGTCGTCCTCGATTCCCAGCGTGCTCTTGAGAGCCCGGACGGTCACGAGCTTCTCGGAGTACTCGTCCGCGCCTTCGAGCGGATTGCCGGGTTCGAAGCCTTCGATCTCGTTGGTGTAATCGCTGAGGTGCAGCAGATCGAGATCGTGGACGGCCTCGATCACGTCATCCATGACGCGTTTGGATCCCGTCACCGAGACCCGGCTCATCCGCTCAGGCCTGAGCATGTACCTCCTCCTCGAACAGCGACACGACGTGGTCGACGACCTCGTCGAGCCGCTGTTCGGCGCGCTCTTCGAGGCGCTCGCTCTCTTCTTCGCCTTCCTCGACGATCCGATCGCGCTCGGCCTCGATCTCCGCACGGGCCTCGGCCAGGCGCTGCTCGGCCATCTCTTCGGCCTCCTGTCTAGCCTCCTTGCGGATCTCTTCGGCGCGCTCGCGCGCCTGCTCGATCCGTTGCTCGCGCTCGGCCTCGGCGTTGGCGACGATCTCGTCCGCCTCTTCCTCGGCTGCTTTGATGTCCCTGAGAACCTGTTCCCGTGGCATTGTCTAGTCGTATGGTCGTTGTAAGACCGCCTATTTGGTAGTTGCGAAGTCCGCAGTCAAATCCGGGGGATTATGACGACCTGGTCCTAACAGATGCTCGATGGGCGTCCTCGAACACAAGGGTCGGGCACGGCTCTTCTACAAGTACCTCTCGCAGGTCTACGACCGCATCAACCCCTTCATCTGGAACGAGGAGATGCGCGACGAGGCCATCGGCTGGCTCGAACTGGACGGTGACGAGCGCGTACTGGACGTCGGCTGTGGCACCGGTTTCGCCACGGAGGGGCTGCTCCAGCACGTCGAGACCGTCTACGGGCTCGATCAGAGTCCCCACCAGCTGGAGAAAGCCTACGCGAAGTTCGGCCGCAGCGGTCCCGTCCGGTTCACCCGCGGCGATGCCGAGCGCCTGCCCTACCGGGACGACGCCTTCGACGTCGTCTGGTCGTCCGGTTCGATCGAGTACTGGCCCAACCCGGTCGACGCGCTCGAGGAATGTCGACGTGTCGTCAAACCCGGTGGGAAGGTTCTGATCGTCGGCCCCGACTACCCCACCAACACCGTCTTCCAGAAGCTCGCCGACGCGATCATGCTGTTCTACGACGAGGAAGAGGCCGACCGTATGTTCCGGGAAGCTGGCTTCGAGGAGTTCGAACACCACATTCAGCAGGCTCGACCGGGAAGCCCACGCGCGATTACGACTGTTGCGGATGTCCCCGAAGAGTAGCCTGCTGCAGCGAGCATACGCCGAGCGGAGAGAGGCGTTTCACCGCGACGACTGCAAGGAGTCGCGGCCTTTTTCGCCCACGTTTTTGCCGTGAGCGGTCGCCGACGGCGACCCGAACGGGAAAAAGGTGGTCGTCGAAATCCTTTTCAGGCTGCTGAATGATTATTCAATCAGCACCTGAGTGGGCAATGGTACTCGGACGTGCTGACAGTCGAGCGCTGGTCGGGTTACTCGCCGAGGCGGTCGACTCCGACGTCACCACTGCCGACCGCGTCACCGAGGTGCTGTGTCGGTCCGTTCCGGGGCAGTTTCCGGCTCGCCTGCTCGCCGTACTGACCGCGCAGGGGCTGCAGTCCCCTGACGAGCGGATCCGAAACGGGGTCGCCGCGCTCGAGTGTTCGGCCCTCCACCAGTACCTGCACGCGATCCCCGTGGCGGAGCGCGACCTCGTTCTCCGATGTCGTCGGCGTGCGCGACCAACGCCGTCGCGGCGACCCTCGACGCTGCCGCAAGCTCTCGCGTGCAGCAGGTACGCGCGTTCTCGCGGCTCGAACCGCCGAGCGCAGTATCAGTCAGGACGCGCTCGTTTCCAGACGCGCGGTCACGCCGCGGTCGGTCGCGACCGTCACGGCGACCGTCGAGCCGGGATCGATCAGCGGCGCGTTGGTGCTGGCGAGTTCTAGCGTCGCGGTCTCGCCGGCCGTCCACGTCTCCCCGGCGGCCGGATTGAACGGGCCGGTCGGACCACTGACGAACCCACGTGCGGCGAAAAACGGCACTGGCGGCTGGTGGGTGAGCGGCTGCCCGTCGATCTCGATTCGGACGGTCAGCGCCTCCGTCGAGAGCGTCGCTCCGCCTTCGTGAGTGACGGCGATCCGGTCGGCTCCGGCGTCGGCGCTGACCGAGAGTCGCGCCTGTGGCGTCGACTCGGCAGGCTCGGATCCGAGGACGACTGCCCCCGCCAGCCCGGCCAGGGCGACGGTCACGACCACGAGCAGCGCGACACCGACGACCGGCGTGAGCGCGCGTGTCACGCCCTCCGGTGGGCCGGTATCGTACTTGAATGTGGGGACGTATTCCTCGCGGGTCGTCGCGGCTGCGGACAGCTACCGGGAGCCTTCGCCGGGAGGAACCTCGATGGTGAACGTGGCATTGTTCGCAGTCGTGACCCGAACCGACGTCGTGCCCCGGGTGTCGAGCGTCCACAGGCGACCGTCCGGGCCGGTCGTCCCGACGGACGTGCCGTCGATCGAGACCGAGGCGTTGGCACCCCCGCCTGTCGTTCGTCTGACGATCGATACTTCGAGCGGACCGGTGTCGTGGGTCGCGTTGACTGTCAGTTCGAACTCACCGGAGCCGTTCGTATACGTTCTGGGGGGTGTCACAGTCGTGAGATCACGTATCTGCTGTTCTTTGAACACGTCAGTCGTCGACGCGTCGAGATACAGGCTCAGTTCGCCCTGCACGTGCGACACGTCGACGCTGAAAATCGACGCGTTCCGGAGCGTCTCGACCCGCGGAGGTTGTTTCTGTGACGACGGCGCCATCGCCCACGGGTACAGCACTTCAGCCCGATTGAGCGCGTCGAGGAACGTCCGAAGTTGCGGCGTCCCGTCAGGATCGAGCGCACGGGTGTCGAACCCTTCCCGGACGTATCGATCGTTGACGATGGTCGTGACGACGACACTCTCGGACCCGGTTTCGACGTAGACGAGTCGCGACGGACCGCTACCGGCGATCGCGGGCCTGAACTCGACTTCGCGAATCAATCCCCTGCTGGTGAGGACGTCCGCCTCGTAGTTGCGCAGTTGCGTTTCGTACTCGGGCGGGAGCGTGTAATCGAGCGTCGTCTCGTCGAGGGTAATAACCGACCCGGCGGTGTCCTGGACCTCCTCGGCGGTCGCGTCGACCCGGGTCAGCACCACGATGAACTCGTTCGGTCCGAGATCCCCGGCGTTGTATCGATCGATCGCGCGCTCCTGACGCTGGCGGAGCGTCGCCGTGTGGTCGTCTAACGTTTCAGTGAGTTCGCGGACCGCAGCGGTCCGCTCGGCCTCCGTGTCGGCTCTTTCAAAGCGCGTCCGGAACGATTCGAACGCGTGCTCGAGTGCGAGCCGGTCGCCGTCGATCCGGGTCGCGGCAGTCACGTCGACGGACGCCCGATAGAGACCCGTCCGCTGGAGGTCTTCGTCGGGCACCTGCAGGTAGTTCGTCGTTCCGTTCGCCTGCCCCAGAGACGCCTGCAAGGTCCGGGAATCTCCCGTGTCCGCCGCGGGCCCACTGGCGGAACCAGCGAGGCCGGCGGTGACACCGGCCAGAAGAAGCACGACGGCGAGGAGGGCTGTGCGGCCAGCAACGGGCGATGACATCTGTCTGTCGGGGCGTACGGAGGGTGTGGGCAAAAAGCCATCTACTAGCGGAGGGGTTTCGAACGGATTTCGGGAGCTGACCGGACATCGTCACAAACGGACAGCCAGCAGGGAGAGGCCCGCTCAGGAAATCAGGTATTCGCGACCTATACCGCCGGATGAACGACGCTACCCCGTAGTTTCCTGATAGAAAGGGTTTTCCGCCAGCGGGAAGCATCCCCCAGTACACAATGCCCGCGTGGTCCCGCGCTACCTTCGCCGTCGCGCTGGCTGGCGTCCTCCTCGTGGCCGGCGTGGCACCCCTGCATGCCCTCTCGACCGGGACACTGCCGGATCAGCCGTCCACAGTCGGGTCTCACTCCCACACTGTCGACGCCCGGGCATCCGTCCTCCCGGACTCGTCGTTCGAGATCGAGACGACGTATCGAATCGACGTCCAGTCTGACGGCGACGCACGGTGGACGATCAACCGGACCTTCCGCTTCGAGAACGACTCGCATCGGGAAGGGTTCGAGGCGGTCGCGGAACGGTTCATCGAGGGAGAGTACTCCGGACAGACGGTCGCCGCGTTCGAGGGAGCGAGCGAGCTCGTCGCCGAGACGACCGGCCGTCAGATGGATATCTCCGACGTGAGTCGCGATACGCGGACCGGTACTGACGGCGGCGCGCTGCTGCTGTCGTTCACGTGGACGAACTTCAGTCACGAGGAGAGCGGTCGGATCCACGTCGACGACGCCTTTCAGACGGAGCCACGCTGGTTTCCCGGCCTCTCCGAACAGGAGACGCTGATCATCACGCGCCCGCCGAGCTATCAGTTCTACAGTGCCAGCACGAACGTCCAGAACCGACAGCTCCGCTGGGAGGGTCCACACACGTTCGGCCCGAATCGTCCGTACGCCGTCTTCGATCCCATCTCGACGGCCCCACCGACGACCGAACCGGGGAACGCGACGACGCCCCTGGCCGAGCGGACGGACGGGCTGGTCGGGCTGCTCGTCGGCGTCATCGCACTGCTCAGTATCCTTGTGGTGCTCGGGTACGCGGCTCGCGTCGGGAAGTTACCCGGACAGCAGCCGACAGCCGGTTCCAGCTCGAGTGCGTCGGCAGCAGCCGGAACGTCACGAACTGACGCCACAGCTCCGACAGACGAGAGTGAAATCGGCGATCGAGCATCGGCGGTCGAAGGCGAGCGAGAAGCGACGAGCGAAGGCAGCGAAGAGACGGCCGAAAGCGGTCGTGAAGCGATGGTCGCAGGCGAGCAAGCGGCGACCGAAGGCGAGGAGACCGACGAACAGGACGAGATCGACGAGGAACTGTTGAGCGACGAAGAGCGCGTCGAGCGGTTGCTGACCGAAAACGGTGGACGGATGAAACAGGCACGCATCGTCGAGGAGACAGGCTGGTCGAGCGCAAAAGTCTCACAGCTGCTCTCCTCGATGGCCGAAGAGGGTCTGGTCGAAAAACTCCGTATCGGCCGTGAAAACCTCATCTCGTTCCCAGACGAAGAGCCCGATCAATAGCTCGTAGCCGCCGTCAGAGTCACCAGCAGCTCCGGCACCCGGGCGCACTGTCGGAAACGTTTACCCTCTTCCAGCCGTCACCCACGCCCGATGAAGATCCTCGTCACGATTACGGAGACGGAGTCGGTCGATACCGTATTCGAGATCGACGGGCTCGAGATCGACAGTCGATACCTCTCGACGGACCTCAACGAGTGGGACGCCTACGCGCTCGAAGAAGCCGTTCAGATTGCCGAAGACGGGGGCGGGGAAGTCGTCACGGCCACGATCGGTCCCGAGGGTGTCGAGGGGACGGTCAGGCAGGCACTGGCGAAAGGCGCGGATCGCGCGATCCGAGTCTGGGACGAGGAACTGGCGGCGCTGGACATCCTCGATCCCCTGACGAAAGCGACCGTTCTCGGGGCAGTCGTCGACGCGGAGCAGCCGGATCTCGTGTTCACGGGCGTCCAGTCCGGAGACGACGTCTTCGGTGCGACGCCGGTCGCGCTCGCGTCGACGCTCGGGTGGGCGTGGGGCACCGTCGTCAACGATCTCCAGATCGATGAGGTCGCACACGTCCATCGCGAACTGGAGGGGAATCTCGAAGAACTGACTGACGTCGAGCGGCCGGCCGTGCTGTCGATTCAGACCGGGATCAACCAGCCACGGCATGCCAGCCTGCGCGACATCACGCGGGCCCAGCAGGCTGAGATCGATACCCGGTCGCTCGCCGATCTGGATCTCGATGTAGACGCGATTGCGTCGCCGATCGAACAGACCGACCTCTACGAGCCGGAAAGCGAAGGGGAGGCGACGATCTACGAGGGCAGCCCCGAAGAGACGGCCACCGAACTCGCAGCCGTCATCGAGGAGACGGGGGTGATACGATGACGGTGCTGGCGATCGCCGAACACCGCCGCGGGGAGTTGCGTGAGGTGAGTCTGGAACTGCTCGCGGCAAGTCGCAAACTCGCCGACGCCACCGATGGGGGACTGCACGTCGGCGTCGTTAGCGGCGACATCGAGCGTTACACCGAACGGCTGAACCGCGAGGACGTCGACGTCGTGCACACAGTCGCCTACGGCGAGGAGTTCAACCACGACGTCTACACGCAGGCCGTCACCCAGCTCGTCGAGGCGGTGGAACCAACGGTGGTGCTCGCCCCGAACACGGTCAACGGACTGGATTACCTCCCGGCAGTCGCCGAACGGCTCGACATCCCGATCGTGACCGACGCGACTGAGCTCTCCTACGACGAGCACCTGACGGTCACGCGCGAACTGTACGGAGGGAAAGTCGAAACGACACTCGACATCGACACACAACAGGCAGCCGTGACGATCCGCCCCGGATCGTGGCCGCGAGCCGGCGGGACCGGCGACGCCGAAATATCGGCCTTCGACGCCAGGATCGACGAGTCAGCCGTCCGCTCGACGGTGACCGGATTCCAGGAGATCGGCGGCGAGGTCGACATCGCCGAGGCCGACGTGCTGGTCGCTGTCGGTCGCGGCATCGAGTCCGAAGACAACCTCGAGATCGTCCGCGACCTCGCCGATGCGCTGGACGCGACGCTCGCGGCCTCGCGGCCGGTCATCGACAACGGGTGGCTACCCGCCGATCGGCAGGTCGGCCAGAGCGGCAAGACTGTCTCCCCGGAGCTGTACATCGCCGTCGGGATCTCCGGGACGGTCCAGCACGTCTCTGGCGTGCGCGCGGAGACGTTCATCGCGATCAATGACGATCCGAACGCACCGATCTTCGAGGTCGCCGATTACGGCGTCGTCGACGATCTTTTCGAGGTCGTCCCGGCGCTGACCGAACAGCTCACGCGATCGTAGCCAGTCGATCAGGGCCGGGAGGGGCTCTCTTCTGAGAGCGAGTGACCCGAGACGATCCGCAGCGAGATCACCAGCGCCGCGCCGAGCAGCACGAGCGCGCCAGCGAGCGCGAAGGCGGCGAGATAGCCGATCGTCGCGACCCAGCCGCCGAGGATCCCGCCGACGCCGCCCGCGGCGGCCCCGAGGGCGGCGTGGATACCGAGTACCTCGCCCCGAATTCCCGGCGGTGCGAGGCGCGTCACGATCGCCGTCCCGACGACGGCCATGACGCCCCAGGTAGCGCCGACGATCAAAAGCCAGAGGCCAACGAAGCCGAATCGGAGCGAGACGGCACCGATACCGGCCGCCAGTGCGACGACCGGCAACGAGATCCCCCGAACGGCGAGCGCACCCGCCTGGAGCCGGCGGAGGTCGTATCGAGACGCGAGCCGGCCGGCGGGTCCGTACAGCGCTGCCGAACCGAGACTCGCGAGCAAGTAGAGCGCGAAGACGGTGCCAGAGCCGATTCCGGCGTCCGTGAGCGCGAGGGGAAGCGGTGCCCAGAACGCCGCCGAGCCCGACAGAAACAGACAGACGGCCACGAGGTAGGTCACCAGGGCGGGGTTGGCCCGCCCGCGGAGTTGTCCCGGGCGGAGCGCGCGCGTCGACCAGTAGATGCGATTCGGCGAAAAGACGACGGTCGTCCCCCGGATACTCCGGGAGGACGTGGCGAGTATACGACTGATCCGTCGGAGCCGGCGCGGGTTCGTGACGTGCTCGTCCGGCTTCGGAAGCGCCCAGGCTGTCCCCGCAGCACTGAACACACCGCAGGCAGCGAACGCCCAGAACAGCGTTCGAGTGGCCGTCCCGGCGCCGACGAACCGACCGACTGCAAGCGGCCAGACGGCCCCGATCAGTAGCCCGCCAGCCCACCCGTACCCCTGGAACGTGTTGAGTCGGCCGATACGCTCGGCCCAGGTAGATTCCGGCGCGGCGTCGACGACGATCATCGTCACGACTGGTGCGACTGCCGCGATGACCAGCCAGAGCACGGCGTTTGCGGCGATGACAACCGTGACCGCAGAGACAAACGGGATCACGGCGAGACACGCGGCCACGGTCGCCAGCGTCCCGATCACGAGCGGTCGACGGAACGAAACGTGATCGGCGAGTCGGCCAAAAACGATCGCACCGGGCGCGCCCGCGACCGCGGCGGCAGACGCCAGCAGGCCGAGCTGGAACGCCGACGCGCCGAGTTGGACGGCATACAGCGGCACCAGAAGCGAGGCACCGCCGAAGGCGACGGATCCGAGTCCCCACGGATACAGCCAGCGGTCGGTCATCGACTGACGCCGGTTCGTCGGCCGTCGGCATAGTTCCCCGGGTCGGAGCGTCCTCGGGACGCGGGACTTTTGGCGATCGTTCTCCAAGCGACCCCATGGACTTCGATTCGTTCGTGCTGGCGGCCTCGACGGCGGATCTCGCCGACGAGTCCGACGCACGCGAGCACGCCGACTGCCTCGAGTTCCGGATGGATCTGGCCGACGCTCCGCTCGACGCGCTGGCGAGCTACGACGGCGATCTCCCGATCCTGGCGACCAACCGGGCCGCCTGGGAGGGCGGCGAAGCGTCCGACGACCGGAATCGACTGGACGCGCTCGCAGCGGCTGTCGAACACGACGCCGTCGAGGCGGTCGACGTCGAACTCGAAACGATGCGCTCGGGGGACGGCCAGCGCGTGGTCGAGCACGCCCGCGAGCACGGTGCGGACGTGGTGGTGTCGAGCCACGACTTCGAGGACACGCCAGGCATGACCGACCTCCAGGAGACGCTTCGTGAGGCCTGTGGATACGGCGACGTCGGCAAGCTCGCCGTGACCGCACAGGCGCGTGCCGACGTACTCGACTTGCTGGTCGCGACGCGGGCCGCGACGGCCGAGGGGGACCGCGTCGCGACGATGGCGATGGGCGAGCCGGGACGGCATTCCCGGGCGGTCGCGCCGCTGTACGGCTCGCGGATCGGCTACGCGCCGGTCGATCCGGCCGAGGCGACCGCGCCGGGGCAGTACGACCTGGCGACGCTCCGGGGGCTGGTCGAGACGCTCGCCGGCGAAGGAAACAGTGTTAACACTCCTGGGCGTTGAACTACAGTGTATCCGTGGCACGATCACGAAAGCGGCCCTGGCTCGCGGCCGTCCTCTCGCTTCTGTATCCGGGGATCGGGCATCTGTATCTCCGGGAGTGGTTTCGCGCCCTGCTGTGGCTCGCGCTCGTCTTCGCGGCGTCATACGTGTTCGTCCCGGCGGACGCGACCCCGGAGACGCTGAGCGTCTCGGCGATCATAGAGGCGAGTCAGGCGGTGCCGACCTACGGGATGGTCGCGATGCTGGCGCTGACCGTCCTCTGTATGGGCGATGCGTACGTGCTGGCCCGACGACTGAACGCGAGACAGTCGCGCCGACAGCGGGCGACGGTCTCGACCGGCGACAGACAGGGAACGAGACTCCCGGAGGGCCTCGACCTGCCGGACGAATTGCAGATGGCGGGGCAGTCAGACGGCGACCAGGCGACCGAACCGGCCGAGGTGGCCGCACCGCGCCGCTGTCCGTCCTGTGGCCGCGACGTCGACGACCCGGAACTGGACTTCTGTCCGTGGTGTGCCGAACCGTTCGATCGAGAGGGTTAGGCCGTCTCGTCGGTCGCTGCGTCGGCCACGCTGAACCGCTTCTGGACTGCTGATTCGAAGGGACCGGAGTACTGCATGAGCGTCGTCCCGACGACGGCCATGACCAGCACGTATCCCACGGCGAACGCGCTGATCTGGTCGGCGACGGAGTCCGGAATCGTCCCGGCAGTGCCGCCGGCCACTGCGAGCGTAGCGATGATGAGCGAGAACTCCCCGCGCGTAGTCATCGCGAGGGCAGTCCGGGCGGAGCGACGCGGCCCAAGGTCGAACGCGCGCCCGCCCAGATAGCCACTGAGGAGTTTCGTAGGCGTCGTCGCCAGGACGGCGACCGCGATCAGACCCACAGCTCCGGCGACGGCCAGGGGATCGGTCACCAGCCCGATCCAGAAGAAAAACACCGCGGCGAAGACGTCACGGAGCGGTTCGAGCAGGTTCTCCACCTGCGAGACGTGGCCGGTCGCGGAGACGGCCATCCCGACGAAAAACGCCGCGACCGCCTCGCTGACGCCCACTGCGAGTGCCGTCCCCGCGACCAGGACGACCAGCCCGACGGCACGGAGCACTACGAACTCGTGGGTGTCGGTCGCGAACAGTCGCTCGAACGCCGGCGTCCCGAACTGGACGACGAGCACCAGCACGAGGAGAAACGCGATCGCGATCGCGATCGACTGTGCGGCCTGTCCCGGGCTGCCGCCGCCGAGCACGAGCGCGGCAGCGACGGCCAGGTAGACCGCGATCAGCAGGTCCTCGTAGACGAGCGTCCCGAGGACCGGTTCGGCCTCGTCGTTGGCGATCCAGCCCAGATCGATCAGCGACTTCGTGATGATCGCGGAGGATGAGATGTAGACGATCCCTGCGACGAGAAACGCCGGCAGGGCCGACCCGAAAAAGAGCCACCCCAGTGCGAACCCGGCGGGGAAGTTGATCAGGAAGTCGATGGTTCCGGCGGAGCCGATCTGATTGCGGCGGGCCAGCAGGCGATCGAGGTTGAACTCCAGTCCCAGGAAAAACAGCAGGAAGACAATCCCCAGCTCCGCGCCGAGTTCGACGAACTCCGACTCGGCGACGTAGAGACTCTCGAACCGGATGTCGAGCCCGGCGACTGCGCCCGGCAACTCGACTCGACCGACGACGAACTCACTCGCGACCATCCCAATCACAATGTAGAAGGGGATAACCGACTGGCCGATCCGATCGGCCACCCAGCCGGCGGCCGCGATCGAGGCGAACATCAGGCCGACTTCCAGCAGGTTAGCCACGGGAGATCACTCCTGGCTGGACGGTGGCCTAGCGATCGCGTCTGATGGAACTCCGCTCGCGTTCATTCTTCACCGGCCAGCAGCTGTTCGAAGGCGTCACATTCCTCGTTCGTGCCGGTGACGACGAGCGTGTCGCCCTCTTGGAGTTCGGTGTCCGGACCGGGGCTGTCGACCGTCTGTCCGCTACGCTCGATCGCGACGACGTTCACGCCCGTCTTGCGGCCGATGTGCGCCCCTGCGATCGTCTCGCCCGCCAGCGGCGAGCCGGGCTGGACCTCGTACCACTCCAGCAAGATCCCGCCGGGCAGGGTCGTCTGTCGCTTCTCGGCCTCGACCGGCTGGAAGTACGCCCCCTCGAGGATCGTCCCGACCGTACGTGCGAGGGCGTCAGACAGCTCGAACAGTTTCTCCGAATCCGTCTCCGCGTCCGGGCGCTTGAAGACCTCTCGCCTGCCGGTGTTGTGCGTGATGATGACGAGCTCTTCCCCGTCGAGTTCGACGACGTGCTTCTTGCCAACGCCGGGGAGGTCGCTCTCTTCGACGGTCATGGTCATACCCGAAGGCGAGACGGGATAAAAAGATCCGGTCGGCTTGTCGTCGAATCCGGCTTATTTCTCGATGATCGATTCCTCGACGGCCTCGCCGAAGTGACGAGCCGTGTCCTCGTAGTAGAGCGCGATCTCGTCGCCGACCTCGAGATCGGTCACGGCCTTGCGGCCCTCGCGGGTGCGGACCTTGATCGTCTCGGCGTTCTGCAGCAGCGTCTCGATCCGGTCGGTTTCGCCGTCCTCGCGCTGTAGCTCGGCCTGGATCCGGAACATCGGGCGTTTCTCGATTTTCGCTCGTCCCACGATCGCCTCGCGAGTGCGGCCCTCGCTGTCGACGATCTGGACCTCGTCGCCACTTTTCAGCTCCGAGAGGTACTTCGTGCCGCCGTCAGGCGTCCGGACGTAGGCGTGGACCGCGCCGGCGTTGACTCTGAAGGGTCGCGAGGCGACGTAGGGCGACTCGGCGGTCTCGGCATGAACGAAGAACAGGCCGCGAGCCATCGAGCCGATGAGCATCCCCTCGTCGTGGTCCATCAGGTTCGCAGTGTCGATGCAGACCCGGTCCGCGGAGCCGGTCTGCTCGACCGCCGTCACCTCGGCGTACTGCAACTCCAGGGACTCGCGGCCGGCCTCGTCCCGGACCTCGACGGTCTTGCGGATCTCGTCTGGGTCGTCGGTGTCCAGCAGGACGCCGTCCGCGCCGAGTTCGAGTGTCTCGTATGCCGTGCGGGCGTCTTCTGCGGTCTGGACGCCCGCGATGAGGTCGGTCTCCTCGCCGACGCGGGCGATGAGGTTCTCCAGGGGGATGATCTGCCAGTCCTCGGCGACGACGATTGTGTAGTCGGCCTCCGCGGCGACTGCTTCGGCGAAGGCCTCGTAACCCTCGTCGAAGATGCGGACGTACCCGCCGTCCGCGCCGTCCTCCGTCCGGAGTGCCGACAGATCCGCCGAACCAGAGAAGTCCGAAGGCAGGTCGACCGTGCCGTCGCCCTCGCCGTCCTTGCCGACGATCGTCGCGTCGGGGTCGGGTTCGTCGCCTTCGGCTTCCATCACGTGGACGTCGCCGTTTGCGAACGCCGCGACGTTGACCGCGCCGAGTTCGCGGACGCGGTCGACGTCGTGGCTGTCCACCAGCACCCAGTCGACGCCGGCTTCGAGACCGGCAGTGATCCGTCGCTTGCGCGCCTCCCAGTCGCCGACTTCGCTGTCGGCCTTGAGCCAGACGGTCCGTGTCATATCCCGACACTCGCGGGCGGGGCGCTTGATACTGGCGGTTGCTTTCGTGTGTGGCCCGCCCGCGTTCGATAGCCCGGACCCGGACGTTCTTGTACCGTGGGCCGCCTACGATGGGTCGATGACCCCTGACGCCGTCCTGTTCGACCTCGACAGCACGCTCTGTCGCTCAACACGGGACGACCGGCAGCTACACGCCGAGGCTTTCGCCCGGGCGGGCGTCGAGCCGTTCTGCACGCCCGAGGACGTGCGGGAAGTGGCGTCGACGATCACCGACGCCGACACCGACCACGAGTTCTTCCGGCAGGTCTTCGAGCGCGCCGCAGCGCGCGCCGGCGCGGAGCCGGTCGACGCCGAGGCGCTCGCGGGGGCGACCGTCGAGCTGCGCGATCCAACGGCCGTCGAGTGGCGACCGGGGGCGAAAGTCGCGCTGGAACGCGCCCGCGAGCGAGCGCAGGTCGGCCTCGTCACGAACGGGACACAAAAGACCCAGCGGGCGAAACTCGACACGCTCGGGATCGCCGACGCGTTCGAGACGATCGTCTACGCGCCCGATCAGACCGATCCCAAACCCAGTCCCGCACCGTTCGAGACGGCGCTCGCCGAACTCGACGTGTCAGCCGACAGTACGCTATACGTAGGCAACGACTACCGGGCCGACGTGATCGGCGCGAAGCGCGCCGGGCTGGCCGCCTGCTGGGTCCCCAGCGAGACGGATCTGGACGCGCCGGAAGACCCAGCACACGCGCCCGACTATCGGTTCGATTCGACAGAAGAACTCACAACCGTATTCTAGGCCTCGACAGCAAGCCCAGCCCGTTCCAGTGCCTCCTCAGCCGAGGCGTCGTCGTGGATCACGGCAGAGACGGCAGTGGTGATCGCTTCGGAGTCATCGTGCTGGAAGATCGACCGGCCCATCGAGACGCCCGCTGCGCCGGCGTCGACCGCTCCCCGAACCATCTCCAGCGTTTCCTCGTCGGTTCCCTTCGACCCGCCGGCGATGACGACCGGCTTCGAGGTGGCCTCGACGACGTGCTGGAAACTCTCGGCGTCGCCGCTGTAGGCGGTCTTGATCACGTCCGCACCCAGCTCTTCGGCGAGCCTGACGGCGTGGCCGAGTGCCTCGGAGTCGGACTCGTCGATCCCGGGGCCGCGGGCGTAGGCCATCGCCAGCACCGGCATGCCGTAGCGGTCGGCCTCGGTCGTGAGTTCACCCAGCTGGGTGATCTGGTCGGGTTCGTGCTCGGAGCCGACGTTGATGTGAAAAGAGACGGCGTCGCCACCGGCGCGGATGGCGTCCTCGACCGTGGCGGTGACGCGCTTGTCCTCCTCGTCGGGACCGATCGTCGTCGAGCCGTTGAGGTGGACGATGTAGCCCGCGCCGTTCTTGTGCGGATGGACCCGCGAGGCGATTCCCTTGTGCGTGAGTACCGCGTCCGCGCCGCCGGCGGTGATCCCGTCGATCGTCGATTCGATGTCGACGAGCCCCTTGACGGGGCCCATCGTGATGCCGTGATCCATGGGGACGATGAGGTGACGCCCCCCTGTTCCGATACGCTCCAGTCGTGCGGCTTTCCCGGCGTCCATTGGTATGTGAGTCTGTAGCAAGTCACGGTTAAAAGGGTTGCGAGGCGCCGCCCGCGTAGCCGACAATCGGGGTGAGATACCGACACCTCACAGCGGTTCCGCGCGGAATCCGTGCCGCTCCGGCGGTGGGTCACTGACGCCGCAGGCCGCGATACGTCGACGCGAGCAGCGGAGGCGCGTCCGGCCGAGGCTGGAGCGACTACCGATCGAGCGGGGAGAACGATATCGAGTCGAGATCGGCCCCGGTATACACGAGCCGTCGCCCGTCGATCTCCATCGTTACCCGGATCTCGGCTCTGCCGTCGACACCGGCAGCGTCTTCTGACGCAGTTTTGTGGCCTTCCATGACATTAAGTGGTAACATCCACCGGGAGAAGACAGTTGCCTCGAAATAATTCGGAGTTTATAAGGGGTGTAGCGGCAGGCAGGTTACTCGGTGGCGTTGTCGGGAACGGACGCCCCAACGAGGACTGTCTCGACGACGTGATCGAGCGCGTTTCGGAGCCGGGTCGACATCGTCGATTCCGCGACGCCGAACTGCGCGGCGAGTTCCGAGAGGTCGGCCTCGCGTGGAACCTCGAAATAGCCCGCGTCGTAGGCGACCTGCAGGACCTCGAACTCGTCGGGTTCGACCGGGACCGGGAACTCGCCGATCGGCTCACGGGCCTCGAACAGGCGGTACAGCCGGCAATCGATGTCCTGCGAGTCACAGAAGTCCATGAAATCCCGGACCGAGGCGCGGTCGGTGGTCCGGATCTGAACGCGCCAGCCGTTCGCAGTCGAGCGCAGCGTCAACAGTTCGTCCCCGAAGCTGGCGACGTGGTTGGTCATGACCGGTACCTCCGAGGCGATCGTGAGCCGGTAGGTGCGTCGCTCGTCGTAGGTGACGAATACCTCGGCGTCCTCGACGGTCGGGTCTTCCTCGACCGTGCGCTCGAAGGCCTCGAAGTCGGCTGCGGAGACCGTCACGTCGAACCACGTCGTCTCCTCGTGAGATACGGGTGGCTGTTCCGCGTGGACAGCCACGTCCAGGTCGGACGCCAGCGTCGGCCCGAGGACGACCCGTGGCGAGGTCACATCCAGTTCCACGATGATCGACTGATCGTCCACAGCCAGCATTGATCAGGCACAAGTATCGGTCTTTCGTCTATCGTCGAAACGCCTCACGAATATGTGCGCTCAAGGCGATATTTCCGAATCGCGCCGTGGGACACAGACTGTCGGCTGTGACATTTTGAAAGTCAGACAGCCGGGTCATCAGCGGTCGACGATCTCGACGCCGGTGAACTCGAATCGCGCGCCGCCCGCGTCGCTCTCGGTGACGCGAACGTCCCAGCCGTGTGCGTCCGCGATGCTGTCCACGATAGCGAGCCCGAAGCCCGTCCCGTCCGTCCGGGACGTTTCGCCGGGATCGAACACTTCTTCCCGTCGCTCGGGATCGATCCCGGGCCCGTCGTCGGCGACGTAGAACCCTTCTTCGAGGGCCCCGATGGTAATCGTCACGTCCGTTTCCGCGTGTTCCACGGCGTCGTCGGACTGCGTCCGACTGCCCGAGGGACTTCGCCTCTCGCTGTCCTGACGAGCCTGCGAGTCGGGCCTCATTGGGTCGTTCTCGACGGAGCCCCGGAGAGCCTGCGAGTCGGGCCTCATTGGGCCGTTCTCGACGGGGTCTTCGGGAACTTGCGACTGGGAGCTCGTCGTGCCGTGCTCGACGGCGTTGCGAAAGAGGTTCTCGAAGAGCTGTTCAAGCAATCGGCCCCTGTCGGCGCGGATCGTGATCCGGTCAGCGACCCGAAGCGTCGCGTCGGCGGTTTCGACGGTCTCCCAGGCGTCTTCCGTGGCCGACTCGAGTGCGACTGGTTCTGTTTCGATGGCCGCCTGATGGCGAGCCAGCGCGAGTACGTCGTCGATGATCGCCTCCATCCGCTCGTGGGCGTCGGCGATTTCGTCGAGATACTCCTCGTCGGCCACTCGCATGCGCTCGACGTATCCGTTGGCGACGTTCAGTGGGTTCCGCAGGTCGTGCGCGACGATCTCGGCGAACTCGTCTAGGCGCTCGTTCTGGCGTCGCAGCTCGCGCTGTCGGCGTCGGCGCTCGGTCACGTCCTGAATGATGAATACTCGCCCGATCGACCGACCGAGCCGATCCGACAGTGGCGACACGTCGACGCGATAGACACGGGATTCGTCGTCGGTCCCCAGTTCGATCGTCGCTTCGTTCGCTGTCGCGTCGACGTCGAAGACTTCGAAGCGCTCGCCGAGCGCGGCGTCGGCCGGCATACCGACCACTGTATCCTCGGGGCCGAGGCCGAGTATCTCGCGTGCGTAGGCGTTAATGTCGGTGATCCGATCACCCCCCTCGAGAACGACGATACCGACGTCGATCCGATCCATCACGGTCGCCCGCGCGGTCGGCACGACCTCCAGGAGTCTGAACCCGAAGATCGCGACGAACAGAGCGAGCGCCCCGACGCCGGTTCCGACGACCTGAAGCGTCGCCCGCTCGGTCAGGATCGTCCCGGCGTTGCCGGCCCACGTGACGAGCAGCGCGGCGCTTATCAGCACCGACTGTCGTCGGTGCAGCGACCGGGACCGCACCGTCCGTATCACCAGCAGCACCGACGCGACCACGAACAGCCCGTACATGTACGAGACGTGGAGACCGAACAGCGGCCCCGGAACCGCCCGAAAGTGCGAGAAGTATGCGGGTGCGCGCTCGAACGACGACCAGTACAGGCCGTGCAATTCGTTGGTCAACACGACCGGCGCCATCACGATCGGTTCGACGAACAGCAGGCCGACGGTGCGTCGCGTCGCGAGGTGTTCGTATCCCGCGAACTCGAACGTGAAGACCAGAAACCAGACGACTGCGCTTGCCGAGGCGAGAAAGCTGCACGTCTCGGCGACCAGAGACGGATAGTACGTCGTCGTCATCGCCGTCGTCAGCAGGGCGAGCACCCACGCCGCGATAGAAAACAGGAACAGTGCTATCGACCTCGCGCCCGGTTTCGGCCGCTGTCGCCACGCCGTTCGCCCGGTGACGGCCGTAACGACCGCGAGCACGAGCGTGGCAACTTCGGTCAGCGGTGCCATCGCCTGGGCGTTCCGGGCCGACCATAATAAATGTGATACGCCCGCCAGCAGGGCACACGAACGTGACACGGTCACCAGCTGGTCACACGAACGCCAGGTCCCCGTCGCGAGTCACGAACGTTTAAGGAGATATTTACCGAATCCGGAGTATGGGCCTCAGAAGCTTTCTCGACGATGTCGGCGACCGGAACGTACTGACGGAGCCGGTCGAGACGCGATTCGAACTCCCGGCGCTGGCCGTCCAGGACGAGAGTCAGCCGGTCGTCTTCGAGTCGGTCGCGGACTATCCCGACGTGCGTGCAGTCTCGAACCTGGTCTCCTCACGCGAGTTGATCGGCGAGGCGCTGGACGTCGAACCGTCGGAGATTATCGACGCCGTCAGCACCGCGATGGACGACCCGCTGCCACTGGATCGGACGGCGCCCGCGGCCTTCGAGCACGTCGCGGACGACCCCGACGTCGCCGAGCACGTCCCGATCCCGATCTACTACGACGAGCACGAACGACAGTACTTCGCCTCGACGGTCGTGATCGCGAAAGACCCCGAGACGGGCGTGCACAACCTTTCGTTCCACCGGATGATGTTCGACGAGGGCAACCGACTGGTCATGCGGCTGGTCGAGCGACACCTCCACGACATCTACACGCGCACCGACGGCGGGCTCGACGTGGCGATCGTAATGGGCGTCAACCCCGCTGTCGAGATCGCCGCTGCGACCTCGTTCTCGCCGGACATGAGCGAACTCGAACTCGCCAATCGCCTGCTCGGGGGCGAACTGACGACCACGGAGTTCCACGGGCTGACCGTCCCCAGCGAGGCCGAGCTGGTCATGCAGGCGACGATCACCGACGAGCGCGCCGAGGAAGGCCCCTTCGTCGATCTCTCCCGGACGTGGGATCGGACCCGACAACAGCCGGTCGTCGAGGTGAACGAACTCCACGCCCGACCCGATCCCCTGGCGCGGGTGATCGTCCCCGGGCGCAAGGAACACGCCCACCTCATGGGCATCCCACAGGAGCCACGGATCTACCGGATCGTCGAGAACACCGTCCCCACAGTCGAAAACGTGGTGTTGACGCCGGGCGGGTGTTCGTGGCTGCACGGCGTCGTCCAGATCGACAAGCGGACCGAGGGCGACCCCAAGAACGCCGGGATGGCCGCGCTGGCGGCCCACCCCTCGATGAAGAAGGTCACCGTCGTCGACAGTGACGTCGACCCGGCCGATCCCGACGCCGTGGAGTGGGCGACTGCCACGCGGATGCAACCCGATCGGGACATCGAGACGATCGAGAACGCCAAGGGATCGTCGCTGGATCCCTCCCAGGACTACGAGACAGGGACGCTGACCAAGTGGATCGTCGACGCGACGATCCCCGGCGATCGCGAGCGCTCCGAGTTCGATGAAGTGACCGTCCCCGGCGCGGACGAACTCGATCTCTCGGACTACCAGTAAGTCACGACACACTACTACCCATGCACCTGACAAAAGAGGAAGAACGACTGCTCGAATCGGACACGCCAGCCGTGCGCAAGGCGATGGAACTGCTGGTCGAACTCGGCGACATCTACGGGGCCGAGGAGATGGTCGAGATCGAATCCGCTCAGGCATCCGGGATCTCCTACAAGTCCATCGGCGATCCCGGCGTCGAGTTTCTGGAGGGGTTCGCCGAGGAAGGCGCGGAGGTCTCGGTGACGGCCTTCGCGAATCCGGCAGGGATGGACTTTGAGAAGTACGAAGAGATGGGCGTCAGCGAGGAGTTCGCCGAGAAACAGCGGCGGATCAGGGACGCCCTCCAGGAGATGGGCGTCACTCTATCCTTCACGTGTACGCCGTATCTCGCGGGCAACCTGCCCCATCGCGGCCAGCACGTCGCGTGGGCCGAGTCGTCGGCAGTCTCATTTGTCAACAGCGTCGTCGGCGCGAAGACCAACCGCGAGGGCGGTCCCTCGGCGCTGTCGGCCGCGATCACCGGTCGGACGCCCAAACACGGCCTCCACCTGGAGGAGAACCGCCAGCCCACCCACCGGATCGACGTCGACGTCGAACTCGACGACCAGTCGGACTTCGCCGCGCTGGGCTCGTGGGCCGGGCGGATCGTCGAGGACGGCAAGCCCTACTTCACCGGGATCGACGCGGCGACCACCGACGAACTGAAAGCGCTCGGCGCGGCGATGGCCGCCTCGGGGGCCGTCGCGCTGCACTTCGTCGAAGGGGTCACGACCGACATGGAGCCGCCGGAACACGTCGACAGCGCCACGTTCGGTGCGGGCGAGCGCAAGGCGGAGTACGCCGAGTTGAACGACGGCGAAGACCCCGAACTGGTCGTCATCGGCTGTCCGCACTGCTCGCCGGAGGAGATCGCGGACGTCGCCGAGGCCGTCGAGGGCGAGACGCTCGAAAGTGACCTGTGGGTCTGCACGAGCGGGGCGGTCAAGACCTGGGCCGACCGCAACGGCCACACCGAGACCATCGAGGCGGCCGGCGGGCAAGTGCTCGCCGACACCTGCAACGTCGTCTCGCCAATCGAGGAGATGGGCTACGAGACCAGCGCGACCGACTCCGCGAAGGCCGCCAACTACCTGCCCGGGTTCGGCGACCAGCAGGTGGTCTTCGACGACAAGCTCTCGCTCGTCGAGGAGGTGATCGAGCGATGAGCGAGTCCGATACGACAGTCGTTCAGGGCAACGCCATCACCGAGGGGATGGCCACGGGAGAGGTCCTGCGGTCGACGGAGCCGATCAGCTTCTACGGTGCGGTCGAGCCGGACACCGGCGAGTTCATCGAGGAGGGTCACCAGCTGGAAGGCGAGAACGTCGCCGGAAAGGTGCTGGTCTTCCCCCGTGGAAAGGGCTCGACGGTCGGGTCGTACGTCCTCTACGGCCTGGCCCAGAACGGCGTCGCGCCCGCGGCGATCATCAACGAAGAGACCGAGACTATCGTCGCGACGGGTGCCATCCTCGGAGAGATCCCCTGTGTCGACGACGTACCGATCGACGCACTCGAAGACGGCGAACGCGTCACGGTCGACGCCGGTGCCGGCGTCGTGCGACGGTGATCGCGATGGAGCGAGTTGTCGTCGGGATCACCGGCGCGTCGGGGATCCCCATCGCCGTCCGGACCGTCGAGGCGCTGGCCGAGCACTGCGAAGTCGTGACGGTCGTGACCGACGCCGCCAAGTCGGTGATGGCCCACGAACGCGGCGACCGCGAGGCGACGATGAAGCATCTGGAGGAGCTATCGGCGGCCGTCTACGGCGAGGACGCCGTCCATGCACCGATCGCGTCAGGTTCAGTCCGGACCGACGGGATGGTGATCGTCCCCGCGTCGATGAACACCGTCGCGGCGGTCGCGACTGGCCGCTCTGACACGCTGGTCTCGCGGGCCGCGGACGTGACGCTCAAAGAACGCCGGAAGCTCGTCGTCGTCCCGCGGGAGACGCCGCTGAGCGAACTCCACCTGGAGAACCTGCTGAAGCTCGCCCGGATGGGCGTCGACGTCGTCCCACCGGTCCTGGGGTTCTACTTCGACCCCGAGGATCCGGGGGACTTCGTCGATCACGTCGTCGGCAAGATCCTCGAACGGTTCGACATCGAGCACGATCAGTACGACGCCTGGGAACCCGAGTAGAAAAGCGGATCGTCGATCTCACGCTCCGAGGGCGTCCCGGAGATCCGCGGCGACGTCGGCAATCGCTTCGGTCGCGCGGTCGATCGCGTCGGTGCTCGCGACGAACCCGTGGATCATGTCCTCGTACTCGACGTGGCGGACGTCGACGCCGTCCTCCTGAAGGCGTTCGGCGTAGGCGACGCCCCCGTCCCGGAGCGGATCGAACCCCGCAGTGAGGACCGTCGCCGGCGCGACGCCGGAGAGGTCACAGGCGGCGATCGGGTCGGCGTAGGGGTTGTGCCGGTGGAGTTCACTCCCGTAATAGCACTCGTTGAACCACTCCAGATCGTCCTCCGAGAGGACCAGTCCGTCGTACTCGCGGACCGACTCCTGATCGCGGTCGACGCCCACGCCCGGATAGATCAGCGCCTGGTATGCTTTCTCTGGTTCACCGCGATCGCGGGCCGCCAGCGCGGCGACCGCAGCCAGGTTCCCGCCGGCGCTGTCGCCAGCCACCGCCAGCTTGCCGGTTCCACCGAGTGCCCGCGTGTGTTCGGCGGCCCATTCTGTTGCCGCGATGGCGTCCTCGGCGGCCGCAGGGAACGGATGCTCCGGTGCGAGCCGGTAGTCGACCGACACGACGACGCACCCACTCTCGCGGGTCAGGTACCGACAGAGCGCGTCGTGGCTCTCCAGGCCCCCGCTGACGAACCCGCCGCCGTGGAAAAATACGACCGTCGGAAACGGCGTCTCTCCCCCGGGGCGGTAGACCCGGATCGGGATCTCGCCGCCCGGCCCGGGGATCGTCCGGTCGACGACCTGCGCGACCGGCGGAGGATCGCGCCGCCAGGCCTCCAGACGAGAGAACACTCGAAGGAGGCGAGCGCTCCGGGTCGGGACCAGTTGCTGGACGCGCTGCTGGCGTTCGACCGCGGCCGCGGCCTGCGGGTGCAATTCATCGGTGTCCATGACGGCAGATGGAGGGTGACGACACAAAAACACACCCCACGACTTGAACGCCGACAGGAGCCACGGATGGGAGTCCTTTTAGGGAATCAGCCGGAAACGGGGGATATGACTGCTCCGCCACGTGAAACCGAGTACGAGCCGGGTGAGCTGGAACGCAAGTGGCGCACCCGCTGGGACGAACAGGGGCGCTACGAGGCCGATCCGGACGACGGCGAGGATCCGACCTTCATCACCGTCCCCTATCCCTACCCCAGCGGCGGGATGCACATCGGCCACGTCCGGACGTTCACCGTCCCCGACGTGTACGCCCGCTATCGCCGCCTGCAGGGCGACAACGTGCTGTTCCCGCTCGGCTGGCACGTCACCGGCACCCCCATCGTCGGGGCCGTCGAGCGTCTCAAAGAGGGCGAAGAGGAGCAGCTGTCGGTGCTGCAGGACACGTACAACGTCCCCAAAGACGAGCTCCAGCAGCTCGAGACGCCGATGGGCTACGCCCGGTATTTCATCGAGAACCACTACAAGCAGGGCTTCGAGCAGCTGGGACTGTCGATCGACTGGCGACGGGAGTTCACGACCAACGACGAGCGCTACTCGAAGTTCATCACCTGGCAATACGAGACCCTCCGGGAACGGGGCCTGCTGGAGAAGGGTCTGAACCCGGTCAACTACTGCACCAACGAACAGCAGCCAGTCACCACGCACGACCTGCTGGAGGGGGAAGACGCCGAGTATCAGGAATTCACGCTGGTCAAGTTCGGTGCCGAGATCGACAGCGAGGACGTCGTCGCGCCGATGGCGACGCTCCGACCCGAGACGGTCCGGGGGGTTACCAACGCCTACGTCAACCCCAACGCCGAGTACGTGCTCGCCCGGGTGGACGAGGAGACGTGGTTCGTCTCGAAGGCCGCGGCCGAGAAGTTCGACCTGCAGGCTCGCGAGGTCGAGGTACTCGAGGAGATCGACGCCGCCGACGTCATCGGCCAGACGGTCGCAAACCCCGTCACCGGCGACGAGGTCCTGATCCTGCCCGCGGACTTCGTCGACGCCGACAACGCGACCGGCGTCGTGATGTCCGTGCCGGCCCACTCCCCGGACGACTACGTCGCGCTCCAGGAAGCGAAGGCAGACGACGAGCGCATGCGCGAGTACGGGATCGACCCCGAAGACGTCGCGGCGATCGAGCCGGTCCCCATCCTGGAGATCGAGGGCTACGGCGAGATCCCCGCCCGCGACGCCGTCCAGGCGGCAGGGATCGAATCGAGCGACGACCCGCAGCTGGAGGAAGTGACGGCCGACCTCTATCAGGACGAGTTCCACAGCGGGCGGTTGCTGGACTCCTACGGCGAGTTCGCGGGCGAGGTCATCGAAGACGTCCGCGATCGGTTCCGCGATCACTACCGGGCGGAGGGGCTGTTCGACACGATGCACGAGTTCACCGAGGAGGTCGTCTGCCGGTGTGGCGGCGACGTCGAGGTCGCCCAGAAGGAGACGTGGTTCCTCCGGTACAGCGACGAGGAGTGGTCACGGAAGGCCCACGAAGCCGTCGACCAGCTGGAGGCGATCCCGGAGAACACGGCCGACCAGTACGACCACACCATCGACTGGCTCGAAGAGTGGCCCTGCATCCGCAATTACGGGCTGGGCACGCGCCTGCCGTGGGACGACGAGTTCGTCATCGAGCCCCTCTCGGACTCGACGATCTACATGTCCTACTACACGATCGCCCACCGGCTCGAGGACGTCCCGGCGGAGGAGATGGACCGGGACTTCTTCGACACGCTGTTTTACGGCCCCGACGGCGAGGACGCCCCGGAGGGCGTCGAGGTCGAGATCGACGAGCCCAGCGAGACAGCACTGGAACTGCGCGAGGAGTGGGACTACTGGTACCCCGTGGACTTCCGGTGTTCGGGCAACGACCTCATCCAGAACCACCTGACGTTCTACCTGTTCCATCACGCCGAACTGTTCGAGCGCGAGAACTGGCCCCAGGGGATCACCGTCATGGGGATGGGCCTGCTCGAAGGCAAGAAGATGTCCTCCTCGAAGGGCCACGTCGTGCTGCCGGGAGAGGCCATCAGCGAGTACGGGGCCGACACCGTTCGGTTCTTCCTGTTGAACTCCTCGGAGCCGTGGCAGGACTTCGACTGGCGGGCCGACCAGGTCGCGACGACGCGCGATCAGCTCGAGCGGTTCTGGTCGCGGGCACAGGACGTCATTCGGGACGCGCGGAGCGCATCCGAACAGTCGAGCGGCGACGAGCCCCGGGGCGAGAACACGGTGCCCGAGGGCGCGCGTGACGAACTAAAGCACATCGACCGGTGGCTGCTCTCGAAGCTGCAGGCGACGATCCGGGACGTGACCGCCTCGATGGAGCGCTTCGAGACCCGCAGTGCGTCCCAGGCCGCCTTCTACCAGTTCGACGAGCACCTGAAGTGGTACCGCCGCCGGACGGGCACCGACCGGCCGGGCGCGAAGTGGACGCTACAGGAAGTCTTGCGGACGCGCCTGCGACTGCTCGCACCGTTCGCGCCGTTCCTGACAAACGAACTCCACGAGCAACTCGAGGGCGAGGCCGTCGAGGACGCCGCCTGGCCCGAGCCCGACCCCGAGTTCGAGTCTGTCAGGACGGAACTCCAAGAGCAACTGGTCGCGGACGTGACCGACGACATCGCCGACATCGTCGACGTGACCGACACCGATCCCGAGACGATCCGGCTGTACGTCGCCGCCGACTGGAAGCGGACGGTCTTCGAGGAGGTCGTCGAGACCGGGCCCGACGTCGGCGCAGTCATGGGCAACGTCATGCAGCACGAGTCGCTGCGCGAGAAGGGTGACGCCGTCAACGACCTCGTCCAGGACCTGGTGAGCGTCGTCCGCGAACGCGACGACGAAACCCTGCAGGCCATGCTCGATATCGACGAGCGGTCGGTCTACGAGGCCGCCCAGTCGTTCCTCGCCCGCGAGTTCGACGCCGAGATCGAGCTCTATGCCGAGGACGGCGACCCCCACGACCCTGCCGGGAAGGCCAGTCAGGCCGAGCCGTTCCGACCGGCAGTCCACCTCGAGTAGGTGCGTCGATCGCCGGAGCAGTCCTTATTTTCCCAGGTGACCGAGAGCAGCCCTTATTTTCTCAGGTGACCAATAGGTACGCATGAGCGAAGACGAATCAGAGCCGAGCGAAGACAAATCAGAGCCGAGCGAAGACTCCGCTGTCGTCGAGGTGCTGCGAACGGTGACACCCGGCTACAGCAGCCACGGAGACGTCGAAATGGACGTCATCGGCTGGTCGATATTCCTCGGGCTCGTGATCTTGCTGATGCCGTTCCTGCCCCTGCTGATCGTCGTCTGGCTGATCTCGAAGGGTCTCGAGAAACTCTAGATCTCGGTCCCGACCAGATCGAACGGGGTCCCGGCGTCGGCTTCTTCGGCGTGTTCGTAGGCGACGTGCGCGGCGGCGACGTCCTGGATCGCCAGCCCGGTCGAATCGAAGATCGTCACGCCCTCCGGACCGTCCGGGTCGTCCCGGCCCGGGATGCGGCCGGCGACGATCTCGCCCAGTTCGGCGTAGATGTCCGCGTCGTCGAGAAGTCCCTCGCTCCAGGGGACGTTGATCTCTCCGGAGTGGGTGCACTGTTCGTAGTCGTCGATGACGATCGTCGCCGCCTCGAGCACGTCGTCGGCGATCTCGTGTTTCCCGGCGGCGTCGGCCCCGATCGCGTTGACGTGCGTCTCCGGGCCGACCGACTCGACGATCGGCTCTTCGACCGGCGTGGTCGTCGAGACGACGTCACAGCGCGTGGCTTCCTCGATCGTGCCGCCGCGGACGTCGAACCGGTCCGCGAAGGCCGCGACGAACTCCTCGACGGCTTCCGGGTCGGCGTCGGCGACGACCACTTCTTCGATGTCCCGGACGGTCGCGATGGCTTCCAGCTGGGTGTGGGCCTGCGTGCCAGCGCCGACCAGCCCCAGCGACGCGGCGTCCTCGCGGGCGAGTTCCCGGGTCGCGACGGCGGCCGCAGCGCCGGTCCGCAGACGGGTGATCGTCGTCCCGTCCATCAGCGCCAGCGGGAAGGCAGTCTCCGGGTCGGAGTAGACGATCGTTCCCATGACTGTCGGCAGGCCGAACTGCAGTTCGTTGTCGGGGTGAACGTTGACCCACTTGACCGCGGCGGCGTCCCACTCGCCGGCGTCGAGATAAGCGGGCATCGACCGGAAGTCACCGTTGTACTGCGGGAGGTCGATGTAGGACTTGGCCGGCATCTGGGCGTCTCCGCGGGCGTCAGCGGCGAACGCGTCCGCGACGGCCTCGACGACCTCCGCGACCCCGGTGTGCTCGGTGACGACCTCAGCGGGAAGCAAGCGCGTCTGCATACAGGCCGGTCGCCGGTTGGCCACTTAATCGTTGGCCGCGGACGGAATCAGAACCCGAACGCGCGCCGGTACTGCGGCGGTCCCTCGATCTCGTCAGTCGCCTCCAGCGCCTGGGCGGCACGGAGCGCGAAATAGGGATCCCGGAGGTGTTCGCGGCCGACGATCGCCACGTCCGCGCGTCCGTTGGCGACGACCGCCTCGGCCTGTTCGGGCGTGGTGATGCCGCCGACGGCACCGACCGCAATCGCCCGGTCGGTCTCCTCGCGGATGCGCTCGGCGTAGCGGACCTGGTAGTTCGGCCCGGTCTGTTCGGGGCTCGAATCGGGGTGGATCCCGCCGCCGCTGACGTCGATCAGATCGACGCCCAGTGCCGCGAGTCTGTCGGCAAGGCGGACCGAGTCCTCGACGGTCCAGGACTCCCGGTCGGGCAGCCAGTCGGTCGCCGAGATTCGGACGAAGACCGGTTTGTCCTCGGGCCAGACCGACCGGACGGCCTCGGTCACCTCCCGGAGGAACCGGGTCCGGCCCTCGAAACCGCCGCCGTAGGCGTCCCCGCGGGTGTTCGTGACCGGCGAGAGGAACTCGTGGATGAGATAGCCGTGGGCGGCGTGGATCTCCGCGACCTCGAAGCCGGCCGCGAGTGCCCGTTCTGCGGCCGCTCGGAACGATTCGACGACGGATTCGATCTCCTCGGGCGCGAGTCGTTCGGTCGACGGGGCCTCGTCCTCGTAGGGCCACGGCTCGTCGGTCGGGCCGACGACCGTCCAGCCACCCTCGTCGAGGGCGACCGGGCCGTGGCCCTCCCAGGGTCGGGACGTCGAGGCCTTGCGGCCGGCGTGAGCGAGCTGGATGCCCGGAATCGATCCCTGCTCGCGAACGAACTCGGTGATCGGTTCGAGCGCGTCGGCGTGCTCGTCGCTCCAGATCCCCAGGTCCTCGGGGGAGATCCGTCCCCGGGGTTCGACTGCGGTCGCCTCGGTCATCACGAGTCCGGCTCCGCCGACGGCTCGCGAGCCGAGATGCGTGCGGTGCCACTCCGTCGCCAGCCCGTCACGCTGCTCGCAGGAGTACTGACACATCGGCGAGACCATCACGCGATTGGGAATCGACGTCTCGCGGAGTTCGAGCGGGGCAAACAGGCGTGTCATCGTCCGCGGTTGGATCGGGCACGACAAACCCATGTCGGTATCGGTCCACCTGCGAGCAACGACTAGTCGCTTTTCGGTGGCGCGACCCAGCCCGCTCCGGGGATCGTATCGCGGACGTCGAAGTCGAAGCGGTCGGTCACGAGCAGACTGACGCCGAACAGACCCGCGAATCCGGCCGGGATCCAGTTGCCGAAGGCGACGTTGATCGTCCCCCAGAGGATGACGAAGCTCACCAGATCGTCGAGCATGAACGGACACGAGCGCAGGCGGGCGAACAGCGCCTCGGTGTCGAACGCGACGTCGAACAGGACGACCGAGACGGTCGCCGAGAGCACCCAGCCGGCGTAGTTCGACCACGGGACGCCGTAATAAGCGCCGCCGCCCTCGTACATCCAGAAGCCCAGCCCGACGGCCGCCGGGTCCAGGACGAGATCCATCAGTAGCACCGTCGCGATCACCGCGAGCAAGCGGACCGACGTCGATCGAGCCTTCTCGCCGAGCAACAGCAGATCGAGCAGATAGCTGTTGAGCACCAGCGGGAAGAAAAACACGGGGAGACCGATCGGGACCAGTCCCAAAAGCATCGGCCCGAGGTCGATCCCGTACTCAAAGGCCCCGTAGGGCCAGCCCGTCGAGACGCCGAGCATCTCGATCCCGAAGGCGTAGGCCGTGACGGCCGCCAGCGCGAACGCGGCCCGCCGATCGACCAGCGGCGCGAGGCCGGCGACCAGCGGCAGCCGCATAACGATCACGCCCAGCAGGATGAACCACGGGTTGAACGACATGAACGAGACCGGATCGGGATACCACCCCATCGCCGAGGCGTACAGCGATATCGCGCCGACAGCGGGGAAGACCACCGCGATCGTAAAGCGGTTCTCCGAGACCAGGCGGTCGAGCCAGTCCTCGATGCCGGCCCGGTCCCGTCGCTCCAGGGGCGGGAACGGCGATTCAGGCATGCAGCATCACCCACAGCGCCGCCATGGTCAGCACTGCGCCGACGACCGTATTGATCGCCGGGAACCACCAGTAGGCCCGATCGACCGCCACTTCAGAGCGGGTGATCGCGATCGCGATCAGCGGGTAGACGCCCAGCACGCCACCGAGGAACGGGTGGACGACGCCGAACGCGACCGCTGCACCGAGCCAGACGAGCGCACAGTAGGCGTAGGTCCACTCTTTCCCAAGTAGTGTCGCCGTCGTTCGGATTCCCGCCTCGCGGTCGGGTTCGATGTCGGGAATCGCGCTGAAGGTGTGCATCGCCATCGTCCACAGCCAGCCGCCGACCATCGCCGCGAGCGGCGGGTACTGGCCCGCGACCGCGGCGTAGGCAGCGATCCCCGGGAGCGCGTACAGGCCGTTCGAGAGTGAGTCCAGAAGCGGCGTCGTCTTGAACCGCAGCGGGGGCGCGCTGTACTCGATCGCGAGCAGATAGAACAGCCCGATCGGAGCGATCGCCTCGGCGTTCAGGAACAGCACCAGCAACACGCCGAGGCCGCCGGCCGCGAACACCGCCAGGATCACCAGCGGATCGCCCCGATAGCGTACTTCCTTCTCGTCTTTCTTGGGATTGGCCTCGTCGATATCGGCGTCGAAGACGTCGTTGATCCCGTACAGGAAGACGTTCGCGGGCACGAGGAAGTACGCGAACAGCGCGACGGCGAGCGGTGAGAACAGCGCTCGGGGCGTGCTGGCGGCGTAGGCAACCCCGACGATCACCGGTCCGGCCAGATACAGCCAGAATCGGGGTCGCGAAAGCCAGAACAGATATCCCAGCGACGACTCCTCGGAGGGGAGGACGCCGCCGAACCGATCGCCGAGACTGGTGTCGGGCATGGGTCGACTCGCTTCAGTCACCGGTCTTCGGCCAGTGCCTGTGCAGCGTGTTCGCCGCTGATAAGCGTCATCGGGACGCCGATTCCGGGCGTGGTGAACGAGCCGGTGAAGTACAGCCCGTCGACCGCCGACGAGCGATTGTTCGGCCGCAAGAGCGCGGTCTGGCGGAGCGTGTGCGCCAGTCCCAGGGCCGTTCCCTCGGTGGCGTTGTACCGGTCGACGAAATCGTCGACGGCGAAGGTCTCCTCGACGACGATGCGATTGCGCAGATCGACGCCGGTGTTCGCCGCGACGTCCTCGAGGATCTCCTCACGGTAGCGCTCACGCAAGGCCTCGGTGTCGCGCAGCCCGGGTGCAAGCGGAACGAGCACGAACAGGTTGCTGTGTCCCTCGGGCGCGACGGCGTCGTCGGTCTTCGAGGGGACACAGAGGTAATACGCGGGGTCGTCGGGCCAGGCCGGGCGGTCGAAGATCTGCTCGAAGTGCGGATCCCAGTCCTCCGGCAGGACGAGGGTGTGATGGGCCAGTTCCTCGACGTCACCCTCGACGCCCAGGTACATGAGGAACGCAGAGGGGGCATAGGTGCGGCCTTCCCAGTAGTCAGCGTCGTACTGGCGCTCGTGTTCGGGCATCAGCTCCTGTTCGGCGTGGCGGTAGTCGGCGTTGACGACGACCCGATCGGGTCGGTAGATGTCACCGTCGACCGTCTCGACGTGGAAAGCGTCCTTTCGGCGCGTGATCTCGTCGACTTCGCTGTCGGTTTCGAAGGTGACGCCGAGTTCCTCGGCCAGTTCGGCGATGGCGTCGACGACGACACCAACCCCGCCAGGTCCGTCGCCGTCCTTCGGGACGGGATAGTAGACGCCGAGGTTGAAGTCGACGTGGCTCATCATGTTGTACAGCGCCGGCGTGTTCTCCGGGGAGCCGCCGAGGAAGACCAGCGTGTACTGCATGATCTGCTGGAGCTTGGGGTTCTGGAAGTAGTCCTCGACGTGTCCCTGCATCGAGCCCAGCAACTGGAACCCGATCGGGGCCGCGCGCATCACGTCCAGGTCGATCCAGTCTCTGAGCCGCGAGCGGTCCTCGTAGACGAACTGTTCCATCGCGGTCCGGTAGTGGGTCTCGCTGGTCGCGAGATACTCCTCGAAAGCCTCGCCAGCACCCGGCTCGATCGACTCGAACAGCTCGCGGTTTTCCGCCCGGTCAGGGCTGATATCGATGACCCGGTGATCCTGTGAGTCGCTCGATCCCCTGCTCGGGGCGTCGGGGAGACTGCTCGCCTCGCCGTCTTTGTAGAAGATCCGATAGTGTGGATCGAGCCGTTCGAGTTCGTAGAACTCCTCGGGTTCGCGATCGAAATGCTCGAAGAACCGCTCGAAGACGTCCGGCATGAGGTACCACGACGGGCCCATGTCGAAGACGAACCCCTCGCGTTCCAGCCGACTCGCCCGTCCACCCAGCTGTTCGTTCTTTTCCAGCACGGTGACGTCCGCGCCGGCGTCAGCGAGATAACACGCCGAGGAGAGTCCACCGATCCCGCCACCGACGACCACGACCTGCAGATCCGAAAGCGATTGCATCATTTGATATACCGTTTCCAACCGGCATAAATCACGTGCCAAACTGCTGGGGACGATCCTACGCGCCGTCCGGCGAATCGTAGACTCACGGCGTCGTCAGCGAACTCTTCGAGCGCGAGCGACGGCTCGCAGCGACCCGTGGGCCCGACGGGGTGATCACCGTGGCACGCTCAGCGCATCGAAGCTCTTATCTTCACGACTGGCGGACACTAACACAGACGGTTAACAACTATCCGGGCTGAATTACTAATGGGACGAACATCGACGGTTCAGGGAGTCGAGCTGACCGACGGCGAGACGATTCTGGGTCTCGGTTCGGTCGTAGCGTTTCTCGGGGTCTCGGTGCTGGCGGTCGTCACCGAGCGGTGGAAGCTGCTCGCGATCGCCTGGATCGCCTTCGGCGCGATGGCCGGCGGCGCACTGCTCGGGGCGCGCATGGGGGACCGCGACCCCACGCGACTGGTGTGGGGGTACGGCCTGGCGAGCGGCGCGATGATCACCAGTGCCGCCGTTTTTCTGGTCCCGCAAGCCATCAGCCAGCACGCGCAGGTAGGGGGGTTCGGCATCGCCGCCGGCGTCCTCATCGGGTACAACGCTCACACGGTTGGTCACCGGCTGACCCACCTGGAACTCCCGATGGACACGACCGCGACGGAGTTAGCCGCCCACGCACTCTCGGCCGGGCTCATTATTGGCGTCATCTACGGTGCGATGCCCGAGCTCGGTCTCTTGCTCGGGGTTGCGATCGTCTCCCACAAGGGCCCCGCCGGGTACGCGGCCGCCCGCCGCTCGACGCTCGCTGGCGACTCCGCGCTACCGATCTTGCTGCCGGCGGCAGGCGTCGGTCTGACCGCGATCCCCGTCGCGACGATCGCGTTCCCGGACTCCGCGGTCTTCAACGCCGCCGTCTTCGGGTTCGCGTCGGGCGTGTTCCTGCACGTGGCGATGGACTTTCTGCCTACCTGCGAGGTCGGCGGCGAGATCGACCAGCTGTCCGAACACGACGAGCACGCACACGCGGTCCTCGACCGGATGCGAACACACGCGCTCGCGAGCACGACCCTCGGCGGACTGGCCGTGCTCGTCGCGTGGCTCACGGTCGCGGCATAACGCGAGCCGTCCCTGATGTGCCTACTGTGCCGGCGAGCAGGTCGTCGTGAGAACGTACGTCTCGCCCGCGACGGTGCAGGCCGTCTGGACGTACTCGGTTCGGGCGGCCTGTTCGGGATCGCAGTCGACGCCCGTGCCGCGTTCGGACGCGTCCGCACAGTCTTCGATCGTCCCGTCGGGCAAGACGAGCCGAGTGCTGTCCCGGACCGCGTAGGAACGGTCCCACGACGGGATCGCGTGGACCGTCACGGGTTCGCCCGCGGCTGTCACCCGGGCGACGATCCGACCGACGACGCCGTCCTTAGAGACGTTCGGGACGAGCGTGATCGCCTCGTCGAGATCGGCCTCGGTGAAGGTCTTCAGACAGACCGCCGGATCGAGCGTGAGGGCGTCCATCGCGAGATCGACGCCGTCCGCGGCCAGCACGTCGAACAGCGCCGGGTCGACCGTCTCCCTGAAGGCCTCCCGTACGTCAGCGAGGTCGTCGTATCCCTCCCGCAACGTCGCCCGAACGTCCTCGGCGTCGACCTCCCTGATCACGTCCGAGACCGACCCGGCGATCGCGTCGCTACCCAGGAGGTCCCGCCGTGACGTCTCACCCCGGCGCAACCCCTGGGCGGCAGTCATCGTCTCCACGCACCCCCCACCGTCGACGATCTCGTCGAGCGTGTTCCGGTACTCCTCGTATTCCGCCTCGTCGGTCATATCTGGTCCTGTGGGGAGCCAGCGATATCAACGCTCCCGTTGGAGACGCGGCCCGGCGCGGAAAGTATGATGAACAAATATCCTAATCCTTATGAGCGCAGGGCCATCTGCCCAAGGTATGGCCCCACATACCGACAAGTCGAACCAGTTGACGCGCCGCCGGATACTCGCTGCCGCGGGGGTAGCCGGTATCGGAGCCATCACCGGGTGTAACGCTGACGGCGACGGAACGGAGACGCCGACGGGGACAGACACCACGACGGCGGGGAAGACGGAAACGCCCACGCCGTCGGAGCCGTCCAGTGAACTGCTCCAGCCGTCGGACGTGCCGCGGATCGAACCCGGAGACTCGCACCATCCTGGTCCGCCGCGGTTCACAAGCGTCGGGGCCGAGCCGCTGGGCGAACTCCTGCACGGGCCCGGAACGGACACGAACCTCTCGCCACTCGACGTCGAGCTGTCCGGCGTCGACGGCGACCTCGCGCCGTTCGATCCGGATCGGGACGCCGACTACGCATGGTCGATCGCCGAGGCCCCAGCGGCCTCCGAGGCGGACCTCGGCGATACGTCAGTCGTTCACTTCGAGCCGGACGTGCCGGGCGAGTACCGCCTGGAGATGGACGGCCCGGACGAGACCTGCGAGTTGACCGTCAGGGCGTTCCCCAAGGAAGACGAAGACGACCCTCAGCCGCGGGTCACGCTCAGTGCCGAGTTGAACGAGGACGGCGATCAATTCATCGTCGAGGCCGACGCCCGACCCAGTCCCGACAGCGACAACGCCGTCGAGGATCTGGACGTGGAGTTCTACGTCGACGACCGCGATCGGGACGCACTGGACGATCCCGGACTCCTCGTCCCGTCGTCGGTCTCGGGGACGTCTCACACCGCGACCGTTCCCGTCGAAGCGGTTACTGAGACCGTCAGAATCCACGCCGTCGCGGTCGACGATCGCCACAGCGTCGCCGATTTCGTCCGCCTGGAGCCGGACGGCTCGACGGCACACCCCAACGATCCCCCGGAGTGGATCGAAGACGCGACGATCTACGAGATCTTCGTCCGCCGGTTCGACGACGAGGTGACCTTCGAGACGATCGAGAGTCGGCTCGACTATCTCGAGGAGCTGGGCGTCGACGCGCTCTGGCTGACGCCGGTCCTGGACGCCCACAGCCACCGCGACGAGACCCAGCCGGGCGGCCCGCACGGCTACGACGTCATCGACTACTACGAGACGGCCGACGACCTGGGCAGCACCGAGGACTTCGAGGCGCTGGTCGAGGCCGCCCACGAGCGAGACATCAGGGTCATCTTCGACCTCGTCATCAACCACACGGCCCGCGAACACCCGTACTTCCAGGCCGCAAAGCACGACCGAAACGTCGCCGAGGACGATCAGGAGTTCTTCCGCGGGCTCTACGAGTGGGCGTACGGCGACACGGCCCTGACCTACGCGTACTGGCAGGGGATCCCGGTCGTCGATTACGACTCGCTGGCGCTGCGGTCGTGGCTGCTCGACGTCGTCGACCACTGGCAGGGGATCGTCGACGGCTTCCGGTGTGACGTCGCCTGGGGCGTCCCGCGGAGCTTCTGGATGAACGTCCGCGACCGCGTCAAGGCCCGCGACGAGGACTTTCTCCTGCTCGACGAGACGGTCCCCTGGCACAGCGACCTCGCGGAGAACCAGTTCGACGCCCACTTCGATTACGGGTTCAACGAGACGCTTCGCGCGATCGGCCGGGGCGAGGCAGACGCCACGGCCGTCAACGACGTGCTCGACGATCGGGCGACGGAGGGCTACCCCGGCCACACGGCCTTCCTCAACTACGTCGAAAACCACGACATGGAACGGTATCTCTCGATCGGCGACCGCGACTCGCAGATGGCTGCCGGCGCGGCGACGTTCACCCTGCCCGGCGCGCCGATGCTCTACTACGGCCAGGAGACCGGCGTCGCCGACCAGCGCGGGACGATGAACTGGGACGATGTCGACGAGGAACTCACGGCCTACTACGAGAACCTGATCGCGGCCCGCGACTCGCTGTCCGAACTGGCAAGCGACGCTCCGACGACGCCGATCGAACTCGACGACCAGCCGGACGGGGTCGTCGCCTACGCCCGCGGGAGCGAGGACGGGCAGGTACTGGTCGTGCTCAACTTCGGGGGGGACGCCGCGACCGTCTCGCTACCGGCCGGCGTCGAAACGACCGATCTGCTGACCGACATCGACGTCTCCGACGGCGACGGCGTCAGCGTCGAGCACGCGGTCGTCCTCCGTGCTGACAGAGCCGAACTGTGAGACTGTACGGCCCCGCAGCGACCACTGGACTGGAGGCTGCAACCCCGTCAGACTTAAATGCCCCTCTGGCGAAGCGGGGAACAGTCCGATGGCGAAAGTAGAGATCAACGTACCGGAGCACCTGGAGATGCAGATCGCCCAGCTCGTCGAGAAAGGCGAGTTCCTCAACCGCGAGGAAGCGATCGAAGATCTGCTCTCGACAGGATTGAAAGCCTACAAGACGAGCGGGCCGATCGACGAGGAGGAAGAGCCGGGACTGGAAGACGACGGGATGATGGGTCACGACGACGAGTACGTGTTCTGACTCGGAACTGGCGGTCGACGTTCGACCGGACGCGGCGATTCTCGCGGAACGTACGTCTGGTAGTCTCTGGCGGGCAATCCTTAAGCCGCCGTCTGTCCAACTAAGACACACGAATGCACAAAGACGAGCTCTTAGAACTCCACGAGCACATGGTTACCATCATGGAGTACTTCCGCGAACAGGACCACGTCGAAGAGGGGCTGTTCGACCCCTACGAGGAGCTCGACGTCACGCCCGCGGACGTCCACAAGTCCAAGAGCGAACACAAACACGCCGTGTTCGTCCTGGGCAACGCCCTGGCCACGGCGATGAGCGACGACGAGTTCTCCGACGCCGGTCGCATCGGCAAGCGGATGAAGGAACTGGCCGAGGACGCCGAATCGAAGATCTAGAACTGCGGTTCTCGTTCGGCCACGAACGCGGAGACTCCCTCCTCGAAATCGTCAGTGTCGGCCAGTCGCGACGCCGTCTCGAGTTCCCTATCCAGTGTCTGCTGTAGATCGGCGTGCTTCGCCCGGAGGAGGTCCTTGGCCGCGATCAGTGCCTCTCGGGGGCCAGTCGACAGCGTCGCCAGGAGCGAGACGAGTTCGTCTTCGAAGGTGTCGACGGCATAGACGTCGGTAAACAGCCCCAGCTCGGCCGCTCGCCCGGCCGCGACCAATTCGCCGGTGTACAGCAGCTGCAGGGCGGTGTCGCGGTCGACGACCTGTGGAAGGAGATAGGTGACCCCTGCGGTAGCTGCGAGCCCGAATCGCCGGAATCCGAAGCCGATCGATCCCTCGGTGCTCGCGATCCGGAGGTCACAGGCAAGCGCGAGCGCCGCCCCGGCACCGAAGGTCGGTCCGTCGACGGCAGCGACGGTCGGCAGCGGACAATCGTAAACGGCAGCCACGGCGTCGCCGACCGCTTCGAGACGTTCGCGCCACGCCGACGCATCGAGGTTTCCCCGGACACGCCCGACGTGTGCGCCGACGTCTCCGCTCGCACAGAACGTGTCGCCCTCGCCGCGGAGGAGAACGCAGTGAGCGTCGGTATCCTCCAGGCCCGCGATTGCGTCGGCGAGTTGCGTCGCGGTCGCTGCCGTGAGCGCATTGCGCCCGTCGGGGTCCGCAAGCGAGCAGATCACGACCCGATCGGAGCGCTCGATGGAAACGGTCATGGCTCGATGGTCGGCACAGCCACTCAAAAGAGTTGGCAGCAAACGGCGACGCGGCGCCCCACAGAGTACCCGGAGCGACCGGCGTCCGGCCAGGCGCCCCGACCGACGCCCCACCAATTTGGCGGTAGTTTCAGAACGGAGCGCCACGACGGGACGGTATGCGCATCCACTGGCATCGCCGCGACCTCCGGGTGGCCGACAACCTGCCACTGGTCGAGGCCGACGCGGACGGTCCGGTCGTCCCGGTGTTCGTCTTCGACAGGGACGTCCTCGGTCAGGCCGGACCGCCGCGAGTCGCGTTCATGCTCGACGCGCTCGAATCGCTTCGCGAGGCCTATCGATCGCGGGGGAGCGACCTGCTGATCCGCGAGGGTGACCCGCACGAGATGTTGCCGGAACTCGCCGAACAGTTCGACGCCGACGCCGTCACCTGGGGGCGCGACTATTCCGGTCTCGCCCGCGAGCGCGATACCGACGTTCGACAGGCGCTGGACGCGGCCGGCGTCGCCCGCGAGGCCGTCCACGACGCGGTCTGTCACGAGCCCGGCGCGATCCGCACGAACGACGGCGACCCCTACTCGGTGTTCACTTACTTCGGCCGCAAGTGGCACGATCGGGAGAAGCACCCGGCTGTCGATCCGCCCGATCGGGAACGACTGGCCGACGTCTCCGACGGCGAACCGATCCCGACGCTCGAAGAGTTAGGCTTCGAGGAGCCGGAGGCGGAGATTCCGCCGGCAAGCACCGCCGCGGCTCGGGAACGGCTCGAACGCTTCTGCGAGGAGGACATCTATCGCTACGGGGAGCGGCGGGACTATCCCGCCGACGACGGCACCTCGCGACTCTCGGCACACCTGAAGTTCGGGACGATCGGAATCCGGGAGGTGTACGAGGCGACCGAGGCGGCCAAACGCGGCGTCGACGGGGACCGACGCGAATCGGTCGAAGAGTTCCAGGACCAGCTAGCCTGGCGGGAGTTCTACACGCAGGTGCTATATTTCAATCCCGGGGTCGTCACCGAGAACTACAAGGACTACGAGCGGGAGATCGCCTGGCGCGAGGACGAGGCGGCCGTCCAGGCCTGGAAGGACGGCCGGACGGGCTATCCGATCGTCGACGCGGGCATGCGCCAGCTACGCGAGGAGGCGTACATGCACAACCGCGTGCGGATGATCGTCGCCTCCTTTTTGACCAAGGATCTGCTGGTGGACTGGCGCGTGGGCTACGAGTGGTTCCGCCGGAAGCTCGTCGATCACGACACCGCCAACGACAACGGCGGCTGGCAGTGGGCGGCCTCGACGGGAACTGACGCCCAGCCGTACTTCCGGATCTTCAACCCGATGACCCAGGGCGAGCGCTACGATCCCGACGCCGAGTACGTCAAGCGGTACGTGCCCGAGCTACGCGGGGTCGACCCGGAGATCATCCACGGCTGGCACGAGGCGTCGCTCACCCAGCGACGGAACGCGGCCCCCGAATACCCGGATCCGATCGTCGATCACAGCGAGCGTCGGGAGGCGGCGATCGAGATGTTCGAGACGGCTCGCGGGGCAGCAAGCGAGTGAACCGCCTCGGGGTCAAGTGGTTCGAGACACGAAGCGTCTCGTCATCTGCTTACGGGCCGCGTCCGCTCGTAGGTTCGCTGGAGGGCGTACGAGATACAGAGTATGTGCAATATTGTTTCCAGGACAACATTTACAGCCAGGAGTCGGTATATTCGATGCTATGAGACTGTACTTCCGGAACGCGATGAAAAACATGGTGAAGACCTATCAGTTTATTTTCTTGCGGGTCGCCATCGGATTGGCGCTGGCGTTCGGGTTGATCCTCTCGCTGGTCGCGTCGACGTGATTGTTCCTGACGTTCGAACTGACTGTTGCCAAACCTGCAATTGTCGTTCTCTTTGTTTTCCTGTCGCTCTTCAGTTATATTCTGGGACCGTACCTGCTCTACCTCGTCGAGGCCGGACACGTCGCCGTGTTGACGCACGTGATTCTAGAAGACGAGATACCGACGAACCAGATTCGGTTCGGGCTAACAGAGGTCAGGACGAACTTTGCCAGCGTCACCGGGCTGTTCGTCCTCGACCTCGCGATCCGACGAGTGCTCAGACAGCTCAACGCGATCATCAACAGAATCGTCAGCAGCCTCACTGAAAGCCTCTCCAGCGGCGGACGACAGCAGGAGGCCGGCGTCATCCAGGGTGTCGTCGGAATCGTCCAGCTCGCACTGAACATCACGATCAGCTACGTCGACAAGGCAATCTTGGCGAACATCTACCGTAGCGACGCCGAGAATAACTGGAAACCGGCGAAGGACGGCGTACTCCTGTACGCGATGACGTGGAAGCCAGTTCTCGCGTCTGCCCTCATTATATCGACCGTCTTCTATGGACCACTCATCGTCGTGGGGTACTTTAGTGAAGAGATTCTCGACGCGTTAGGGGGAGAGGAGGCCGTGATAGCCCAGATCGAACGTTCCTGCTTGGCCTTTCGGACGTCGGACTCCTGTCTCCCCTCGTCGTCGTGCTCGGCTTATTGACTGTCTTCCACTACGGACTCGTCAAACCGAGGCTGACGACGCTGATCGTCACTATCTTCCTGAACGAAACGGCAGGCGAACGACCGAACGAAGAGTGGGAGCAACGCCTCCGGGACCACTCGCCCGAGTATCGCGCGTTCGAACGCAGGGCCGAGAGCAGTGAGGACGTCCCCGAGAAGACGGGAACGTGGCGGGATCTGTTCCTCCCGTAGCCCCTGCTCGCTTCTCATAGGGATTAGCGTAGCCGATCGGAGGAACTCTCACTCCGATCGGGGAACCGGATCATCGTTCCCGGGCGAAATCTATGGATTTCTACGCTAATCCCTATCAGTGGGTGATTCGGTCAGCCCGGCACGTGCATCGAACGACTGCGGAACACGCACCCCGTCAAGTGCGGTATGCGTCCGTCACGATGTACAGAGAGGGGCGAACAAAGGCACGCGCACCCGGCAACGACTGATCACACGATCGCCGACCAGACCGGAGCGACGAACTGGAAGAGGCTGAGATAACCGACGTACAGCAGCGCGAGCACGGAGGCACCGATCGCGCCCTTCGGCGCGTCGAGTTCGACGCCGCGGCGGAGTTCGGCGTTGCGGGCCTCGAACTCGAAGAAGTCAGTGATGAACAGCCCGAGGATCAGCGTCGAGGCGACGATCCCGCCGTGCTGGTTGAGCGTCGTGTAATAAAAGGCGGCGAGTACCAGTGCGACGTTCGAGGCGACGTGCAGGGGATGGCGCGACAGGCGCTCCGTGTCGTCGCCGGCCTCACTGACGTGTTTCCGATGTGCGAGCAGCCGCGTGACGACGTTGACGAGTAGCAGGCCGAGCAAGAGGTACTCGACGGTCCCCGCCCCGCCGAGAAGGGAGTCGACGGCGCCGAGCGGCCCGGGGAGTTGATAAGCTGGCGCTGGCATATACCCACCTGCGAGCCAGGCGCATATTAAGATGTTTCTACCGGCGAACCTTCCCGGGGAGAGCCGTCAACCGGCTGGAAGCAGGACTGACTCTCCGGAACGCGATAGGTCCGGAGCGCGTCGACGACGTCGATCGTGATCGGCGTCAGCGGCGGCACGCGCCCGGCGTCGCGATCGTCGACCAGCAGCGTGACGCCGGCTTCCTCGCGGGCGACCTGCGCCAGGAGAACCGTGCCGTGGTCGGGGACCGGCACGACCCACTGATCGAGCGATGTGGCGAAGGCGGCCACGGGGACGACCGCGGCCGCCCGCGTCTCCGGCGCGAACACGGGAGCATCGAGCCGTCGGGCGTACCCGCTGGTCCCCGCGGCAGTGGCGAGCACGAACCCGTCGGCGCGAAACTGTGCGATCCGGTCGGAGGGAGTTTCGAGTTCGAACTCGGAGATGTGGGCCGCCTCTTCGGTGACGAGCATGACATCGAACAACGCCCGTCCGCGGAGCTTTCCGTCGGTCTCGACCCCGAGGATCGGCAGTTCGAACTCGCTCGCACGGCCGTTCCGGACGCTGTCGAGAGCAGCGTCGATCCGCTCGCGCGGCACCGATCGAACGCCTGTCCCGGCCTCAACCGGCAAGATCGGGGTCGAACACCCCTTTCGGGCGAGTTCTAGCAGCGCGGACTCACCGACCGCGACGACGACGTCCGCGGCATCGCAGTCGGCGACTGTCGCCGCGTCCGCCAGCGCCTCGGCCGACTCGCCAGTCACGTGGACGCGAACGGCGCCTGCCAGGTCGTCACTCATATGTCGGGGGTAGGTGAGGGTGGCAAAAAAGCCACCGCACCGGGACAGGATCGCCGCCCGCGGACACACGCACAGGAGCCGCGCTCACCGCTCACGGGAGAGGAGCGCAGCGACGGCGCCCCGATCGACTGTCCCGGAGGCAGTCCGGGGCAACTCGTCGGTGACTGCGATCGTCTTCGGCACCTCGAAAACGGCCAGGCGGTCCCGGCAGTGGGCCTCGACCGCCTCGGGATCGACCCCACCGACGACCAGCGCGGCGACGCGCTCGCCCCACTCAGGGTCGGGGAGCCCGACGACCGCGGCGTCCTCGACGTTCGGGTGCTTGCGGATGGCTGCCGCCACCGTCTCGGGGTCGACGTTCTCTCCCCCGGAGACGATCCGATCGTCGCTCCGTCCCTCGATCCAGATCCGTCCGTCAGCGTCTCGGTAGCCCAAATCGCCCGTGTGCAGTCCAGCCTCATCGAACGCTTCGGCGGTCCGGTCCTCCTCGAGATATCCGGGCGTCACCGTCGGTCCCGAGACGACGACCTCGCCGACCTCGTCCGGCTCGGCAGGCTTGCCATCGACGATTATTCGGACAGTCGTGTTGACGAGCGGCTGTCCGACTGTCCCGGGGTTCGCAGTCGCCTGTGCCGGCGTGGCGGTGGCGACCTGGGAAGCCGTCTCGGTCGTGCCGTAGGTCGGGGAGACGGGGACGTCTCTATCGGTTGCACGGACGATCAGCGATTCGTCGGCCGGTGCGCCCCCGAGCAGTACCGCATCGAGGGCGGCCGGCGGCTCCCACCCCGCATCGAGCATGCGATCCAGCATCGTCGGCACGAGCGAGACGCCAGTGATCGCCTCCTCGTCGATGACTGCGCCCGTCGCCTCGGCGTCGAACTCGCGCTGGACGACCAGCGTGGTGCCGTACAGGGCGGTCCGAACGATCGGCGCGAGCCCGCCCATGTGATACATCGGGAGACAGCACAACCATCGGTCGTCGGGCGCGACGCCGAGCCGGTAGGCCGAGGCCTCCGCGCTGGCGAGCAGGTTCCGACGCGTCAGCCTGACGCCTTTCGGTTCGCCCGTCGTCCCCGAGGTGAACATGATCACTGCGAGGGCATCCGGCTCTCGACTGATGGGGACGAAGCCGTCGGGGTCCGCGCTCGGGAGTCGGTCGACGTCGACGTTCTCGTCGGTGGACGCACCCGGATCGATCGAGACGGTCGTCTCGACCCCGAGTTCCCGTGCTGTCTCGGCGGTCTCGGCTCCGCAGATCAGCACGTCCACGTCCGCGTGTTCGGCCTGCGACGACAGCGCGTCGGTGGGCTTCTCGACGTTCAGCGGGACGAGCACGCCGCCGAGGCGGGCGACAGCGTGGACGAGCCGGACGAACGCGGGCCGAGTGGGGAGCAAGAGTCCGACACGAGTTCCCAGCGAGACGCCGATCGGCTCCAGGCCGGCCGCGAGTTCGTCCACCTCGGCATCGAGTTCGCGAACGGTCCACTCGCGGCCGGTGTCGGCGTCGATCAGCACCGTCCGGTCGGGCGTCGTCTTCGCCCGGTGGGTCAGCAGATCGTAGCGGGGCCAGCGGTCAGTCATAGTCCACCTCCACCCCGAGACCCGACGATTGCGGGACGGCGATTCGCCCGTCGGCAACCGGACACGAGTCGGGAGCGAGATCCTCGGCCAGCCGGTCGGCAGTCGCCAGCCCGCAAGCACGAACCGCTGGAATCGCGGCGGCGACGTGGACCGCAGCGGTCCGGGCGATCACGGCGTCGACGGTTGTCGTCACCACCGGCTCGACCCCGTGGTCGCGGGCGCGCATCGCCAGCGCGTGAGCGTTGTCCGGCCCGCCGACGACCATCGGTTTGAGGATCAGGACGTCCGCAGCGTCGGCGTCGAGGATCGTCTGGGGTACGTACTCGGACAGACTCTCGTCCAGTGCGATGTCGACGCCGCGACCGCGCAGCTCGCGGTGGCCAGCGACGTCGTCGGCGGCGAGGGGCTGTTCGACGTACGAGACGCCTGCGCTCGCGAACTCCTCGACGGCCTCGCGTGCCGTCTCGCGGTCGTAAGCGGCGTTGGCGTCCACACGGAGCTCGACGTCCTCGCTCACGACCTCGCGGACAGCCCGAAGTCGCCGGCCGTCCGCGGCAACCGATCGCGCGCCGACCTTGCACTTCAGCGCCTCGAACCCCGATTCGATCGCTTCCTCGGCTGCCTCGACTGTCGCCGCGACCGGCGCGTCGCCGATCGTCGCGTTCACCGGAACGGACGAGACCGACCCCACGTCGGCGTCGAACCACTGATACAGTGAGACGCCGTCAGCACGGGCGTCGGCGTCGAGCAGTGCCGTCGCGAAGCCGTGGCGTGCGGCGGGCGTCTCGGCGGCATCGAGTTCGAGTAACGCTGGCCCGTGGCCCGAGCCGTCGCGTTCGCTGGCGTCTTCGTCGGCGACCGCGGCCGCGCGATCGAGGGCCTCGCGACATGCCTCGATCGACTCCGTCCAGCCCGGCAGCGGCGTCGCCTCGCCGACGCCTCGCTCGCCACGGTGGCGATAGGCGACGGTGAATCCCTCGCGAGCGTCGATCGTTCCCGCTGCCGTCGCGAGCGGGTCGGCCAGTTCGAGCGCGAACGGGTCGATCTTCATAGTGCCAGCCCCGCGGCGAACAGCAGTGCGTGTGCGATCATCGTCTGACCGGTGCGTTCCAGCGCCGGATTGAGCGCCTCGCCGCTCCGCTCTGTCAGGACCGTTTTCGTGACGCGGGCCGCGAGGGGTAGCGACAAAAGCGGCGCCAGCGCCGCCAATCCGTACTCGGGGTCGAGCGCGAAGACCACCGGGACGGTGTAGCCCATTCCCATCAACAGGAGGTACTCAGCGCGTGCGCCGCGATAGCCCAGGATGACCGCCAGCGTCCGCTTGCCGGTTTCGCGGTCGGTCTCGATGTCGCGGATGTTGTTGACGACGAGCACGCACGTCGAGAGCGCGGCCGCCGGCAGGCTCGCGACGACGGCGTCGACGGGGACGCTCCCGGCGGGCAACCCCAGCGGGAACAGCCCCACTCCGGCCATGTTCGCGACGGCCTGGACGTAGTAGGTTCCGGTGACGGCGATGACGCCGAAGTAGACGAACACGAACAGATCGCCCAGCCCGCGGTAGCCGTAGGGGTAGGGGCCGCCGGTGTAGAGCACCCCGGCGACGATCGAGGAGAGACCGACGACGAGGATCGGCACGCCACCGATCGCGACCAGGTAGACGCCGACGAACACGGCCAGTCCGTAGGTCGCGATCATCGCCTGCTTGACGCGCTCGGGTTCGATCAGCCCGCCCGCGGTAACGCGGGTGAACCCCTCGCGGTCCTCCGTGTCCGCCCCCTTGACGGCGTCGTAGTAGTCGTTGGCGAAGTTGGTCCCGATCTGGATCAACAGCGCGCCGACCAGCGCCGAAAGCGCGGGCAGGAGCGCGAAGACGCCGGCGTGAATCGCCAGCCCGACGCCCACGACGACCGGCGCGGTGCCGGCGGGCAGCGTCTGTGGCCGGGCGGCCATCAGCCAGGCCTTCCGCCGGGAGACGTCTGCAGTACTCATTGGCGGAGTTTGGGACGGTACCGTCAAAGCCGCTGTGGATCTCGTACCGTTGTCTCGACAGGATTCACCCCCTCAGCTATCGACAGAAGTTGCGGGAGAAACCCCACCCACCAGGGGCGAGGCTCAACCGGGAAGGACGATATTGATGCCACCAACGACGAGACCGACGAGGCCGGTCCGCAAGCCCGCAATCACCCAGTTTTGATCCGAGATGTTCCCCATGTACGCCCCGAAGACGAACAACAAGCCGACACCGATCAGTACACCGAGGACGGTCGCCCAGAGCAACGAGAGCACCGCGCCGACGAAGAAATACGGGACAATCGGTAACAGCATACCGAGGGTCGGACCGAGCCCGCTCATCACGGCATTCACTTTCCGGGCGTCGCTCTTCCGTTCGTGGAGTTCCGTCCCTTCGAGCCCGATGAGCAGTCGATCCTCGACACGCTGTAGCTCGGCGAGTTTCTCGGCGCGCTCGATCTCCCAGACGCTCCAGACGCCGGAAGCAGCCAGTCCGACGGTTCCGCCGGCGACGACCCGGATGATCTCCATGCCAGTCTGGTTTCCGCCGAGGAACGACCCCACGATGATGCCGATGCTAGTCAGCGTCCCGTCGAACCCGTTCGAGATGAAATACCGGCGGGAGATCGACCGGACCTCCTCGTCCCTGAGAAGTTCTCGGAGAAACGCAAGTCTCGATGTCACGATTCAGTCCTGGTGGGTCGGACTTTCCTCGACCAGTCGGTCCCCACAGACGACCTCGTCGACGGAGTGGATCGTCCCGCCGAGGGCCTCTACCTCCGTCGCAACAGCCTCGTCGTCGATCGACTCTCCCTCGATGGTGATCTTGAGGTTCTGGACGTCCTTGTCCGATTCGAGAAGCGAAACGTTCGCCCCGTCGACACCCTCAATGTCGGCGAGTCTCCGGGCAAACTGGACAGTTTCGACCTCGTTTGGCTTCAGGAGGTCGAGAACCAGCCGTCTGAGTGCACTCATACATTCTGACCGTTCGGACACGGTTCGCTTAGGTATTTGGTGTCTTTCCGCACAGCTGGGCAGGTGCCGGTTGCCGCGGAAGCGTGCGCGACGCAGGGGCGAACGCGGAACTCGAACGAAATGAGAGTCTCGGACACGCGAACGGAGGAACGAAATGAGAGTTCGAATACGCAAACGGGGAACGAAGTGACCAGCGAGCGTCGCGGTGCTCGCGAGGACACCCGACGCAGCAAACAGTGGTTTCAGTAGTGCCAGGGAAAGTCCTCGAATTCGGGCTCCCGGCCCTCGTTGAAGGCGTCCCGGCCTTCCTCGGCCTCGTCGGTCATGTACGCCAGCCGGGTCGCCTCGCCGGCGAAGACCTGCTGGCCGACCATCCCGTCGTCGGTGAGGTTGAACCCGTACTTCAACATCCGCATCGCCGTCGGGGACTTGCCGGTCATCGTCTCGGCCCACTCCAGGGCGGTCTCTTCCAGTCGCTCGTGGGGTACCACTTCGTTGACCATGCCCATGTCGGCGGCCTCTTCGGCGGAGTAGGTCTTCCCGAGGAAGAACACCTCCCGGGCCTTCTTCTGGCCGATCTGCTTGGCGAGATACGCCGACCCGAAGCCGGAGTCGAACGAGGCCACGTCGGGGTCGGTCTGGAGGAACTTCGCGTGTTCGGCGCTCGCCAGCGTCATGTCACAGACGACGTGCAGCGAGTGGCCGCCGCCGACTGCCCAGCCCGGTACGACTGCCACCACGGGCTTAGGGATGTGGCGGATCTGGCGCTGCACCTCCAGGATGTGCAGGCGACCGACGTTCTCGGGCGCGTCGGGGTTGTCCGGACCGTCGCTCGCTCGCGGGTCGGTCCCCTTCCCGCTCGTCGCCGAGTCGCGTGGCGACTCGCTGTATTCATACCCGGAATCGCCACGGATCGACTGATCGCCGCCCGCACAGAACGCCCAACCGCCGTCTTTCGGGGAGGGGCCGTTGCCGGTCAGCAGAACGCAGCCGACGTCAGTCTGGCGCTTGGCGTGGTCGAGCGCGGTCGAGAGCTCGTCGACGGTTTCGGGTCGAAAGGCGTTGCGGACCGCCGGTCGGTCGAAGGCGATCCGGACCGCGCCGACCTCGCGGGCGCGGTGGTAGGTAATGTCCGAGAAGTCGAACCGGTCGATCGGGTCCCAGCGGTCGGGATCGAATATCTCCGAGACCATGGCCGTGCTGGGTCCGGGAGCGCAAAAAAGGTGCTCGCTCCGTCGGGAGATTTTTGCACCGAGAGCGGATAGATCCGAGGAGGCCGGTCCCCAATGGCAGAGACGTTCTACGACGTGCTCGGGGTGGACACAGACGCCGACGAGTCGGCTATCGACGACGCCTTTCGCGAGCGGATCAAAGCGGTCCATCCGGACGTCAGCGACGATCCCGAGGCCGAAGAGCGCTCTCGCAAGCTGATCGAGGCCAAGGAGGTGCTCACCGACGAGGCGGAACGCGCCCGCTACGATCGACTCGGGCACGATCAGTACGTCCGCCGGGCCGACACCGACGCGAGCTGGACAGCCGACACGACCACGCGATCGCCGTCCGAGGCGGCCACAGAATGGACGGAGACGGACAGTGACGCGAGCGGTGCGGCCGAGTCCACCTGGTCCGGACGGGGCGAGTGGCGACACAGACGACGGCGCAGCCACGGGAGTCGGCGGGCACGGGGTCGGCGAGGTGCCGGCGACGTCGGAGCCGATGACGGCGGCCGGACCCAGTCGACCGGTGGCGATCAGACACAGTCGGCCGGCGACGCCGCCGATCGGACGGCCGAACGGAGCGACGGCCCGACGGCGAGTACCGCCACCTCGTCGGGCGAGACGCAGACCTCGGCCGGAGTCGGCACGTCGGGCAACGTCGGCGGGTCGGTCGGCTGGGCGACGGGCGGTAGCTACGCGGTTCGCAACGAGCCGAGTCGAACCGGTATCAGTCGGGGCCGGCTGTTCCCGCCGACCCAGTCGGTCGTGCTACTCGTCGCTGCGTTCTTTTCGTATCCCGGATTGATCTTCAGTAGCGTCTTTCCCGGGTTCTCGCCGATCGTCAACGTCATCGTCGCGGCGTGCACGCTCGCGCTGATCGTCTATCTCGCGTCGATGCCCGAAGTCGGGATCTACGTCTTCGGCGGCTGGACGGTGCTGGGGACGTTCGTCGTCCTCGCGAGCACGATCGATCCGCTGTCGCCCCTCGGCCTGCTCGTCCTCGGGGTGACGTGGCTCCCGCTCGGCCTGACGGTCCTGACCTACTGGGCACTTCGGTGGTAGGGGAGCTCAGCGGACCGCCGAGCACACTCGCTCGTGAAGCCGCTCGCGCGTACGGTGACTCGCGTCGGCGTCGAATCGAATCTCGATGATCTGCGTGCCGTCGCTTTCGATAGAGTCGGAGTAGGCCGCCTCGAAGTCCGCGAGGTCCTCGACGATCGCGTACTCCAGTCCGTAGAGGTCGCCGACGGGCTCGAAGTCGATCCCGTGTGGTGTCTTGAAGTACTCCGTGAACGGCGGGTCGAACTCCTCAATGGAGAGCATGTGAAAGATCCCGCCGCCGTCGTTGTTCAGCAGAACGATCGTGGCGTCGACGCCACAGCGCTCGACCGCGAGCAGCCCGTTCATGTCGTGATAGAACGCCAGGTCACCGATCACGAGCACGAGCGGGTCGTCGGTGGCGCTGCCGGCGCCGAGTGCCGTGCTCGTGACCCCGTCGATCCCGCTCGCACCGCGGTTGCCGAGCACCGTCAGATCGGCCGAGCGGGGACGGGCGAACCGGTCGAGATCCCGGACGGGCATACTGTTTGAGACCACGACTGTCGCCGGATCGGGTGCCTCACTGGCGACCGTCGAGAGGACGGCCCCCTCGAAGTGCTCGGTCCCGACGGCGTCCCCGACGTGCTCCCAGTGAACGCGTTCGGCACGGCGGAACCGCTCGCGCCAGTCAGCGTCGACAGGGCTGTCAGCCCGCTCGGTCAGTCGATCGGCCACCCGGCTGGCGAGTCGGTCAGCCAACCAGGTCGGATCGGCCGTGACGAGGTCCGTCGCGGTGAACTCGGCTTCGCGCCAGCCGCCGGCGGGGTCGATCACGAACTGCCGGTCGGCGCGGTCCCGCAGGTAGTGTCGCAGGATCTTCGACGTCGGCGAGGCGCCGAATCGAACGACGACGTCCGGCGCGGGCCAGGCGTCGGCCGCGTCGAGATAGGAGTCGTAGCCGCCACAGACGAGGGTACCGGGCGAGTCGTGACCAAAGCGATGCCCCGACAGCGGATCGGCCAGCACGGGGAAGCCGGTCGCCTCGGCCAGCGCCGAAAGCGTCTCGCGCGACGGCGTCGGCCTGTTCGTCGGGCCGGTCACGAGCAGTCCCCGATCGGCACCGGCGAGCGTGTCGGCGAGCGACTCGACCGCGTCCTGTGCGAGCGTCGGCCGCCCCCGGGTCGTCCGGACGAACGGCCCCGCGCGCCCCTCGACACCGAGGGGAGCCCGCTCGTTCAGGCCGTCGGGCACGTCGCCAGGTGTCTCGGTCGGTTCGAGCGGCTTGGCGACGGGAACGTTCAGGTGGACGGGGCCGGGCGGCGTGCCGGTCGCCCGTTCGACGGCCCGGTCGGCGGCCACCCGGAGCGAGCGTAGCGCTCGCCCCTCCGGTTTCGGTTCCGGAAGCGTCCGATACCACCGGACTGAATCGCCGTAGAGCTGCTCCTGGTCGATCGTCTGGTTCGCGCCGCTGTCCTGCAGTTCGGGCGGTCGATCGGCCGTCAGCACGACCAGCGGCACCCGGGACTGGTGGGCCTCGATCACGGCGGGATGAAAGTTCGCCGCGGCCGTCCCGGAGGTACAGACCAGCGCCGTCGGCTCGCCCAGTCGCCGGGAGCGGCCCAGCGCGAAGAAGGCCGCCGACCGTTCGTCCAGATGCGAGAAGGTCTCGATCCCGTCGTGGGCGGCGAACGCTGCCGTCAGCGGCGTCGAGCGACTGCCGGGCGCCAGACAAACGCCGGTGACGCCGGCAGCGATCAGTTCCTCGACGAGCGTCTCGCCCCACAGCGTCGCGCGGTTCGGTGCAGTCATAGATCTCAGGACAAGTGTGTCGCGCTCACTCCAGTTCGTCGAGCATCGGCCGGTACTTCAGTTGGACTTCGTCCCACTCGCGGTCGGGATCGCTGTCCGCGACGATCCCCGCGCCGGCGAACAGCGTCGCCGTCCGCTCGCGAGCCAGCGCCGAGCGGATCGCGACGGCGAACGTGCCGTCGCCGGCGGCGTCGATCCAGCCGACGGGCGCGGCGTACCACCCGCGGTCGAACGCCTCCGTCGATTTGATCGTCTTCAGAGCGACGTCCGGCGGGAGTCCGCCGACAGCGGGCGTCGGATGCAGCGCCTCGACGAGTTCGAGGACGTGCCGGTCGGCGTCAAGTGCGGCCCGGATCGGCGTTTCGAGGTGCTGGACGGTCGCGAGTTTGCGGATTGATCGCTCGCCGGTCGTGACGCGCGCGGCGACCGGATCGAGCTGCTCCCGGATCGCCTCGACGACCAGGTCGTGTTCGTGATTGTCCTTCTCGCTGTCGAGCAGTTCATCGGCCAGCCACTCGTCCTCGGCACGGGTCTCACCGCGACCGGTCGATCCCGCGAGCGCGCCCGTCCGGACGGTCCGGTCGGTCAGCGAGACCAGTGTCTCCGGCGTCGCACCGAAGAAGGTTCCCGCCCCGTCACCGGGCGCGAACGCGAACCGGTAGCAGTCGGGATAAGTCTCGTCGAGGCGGGACAGCGCATCCGGGACCGATACCGGCCCGGCGAGATCGACAGACAGCGACTGTGCGAGCACGACCTTCCGGAGGCGTCCGGCACGGATGTCCGCCAGCGCGGCCGTGATCTGCTCGCGCCAGTCGGGTCGGGAGGGCGTCCGGTGTTCGTCGACGATTCCCGGCGGCCCCGACCGCTCGGCGTCGGTTGCGCCGGTCAGACGGTCCTGCCAGGCCTCGAGGCGTTCGGCCGCGAGATCGGGGGTGTCAGCGGTCACTGTCAGCCAGCGCGCCCCGTCGCGAGCCGTCACTTGCACGCGGGGCAACACGAACCAGGCGTCGGGGAACCCATCCCAGTCCGTCCCGGTCCCGGTTCCATCGTGGAAGGCGAAGCCGCCGAACAGCCGCGGCCGTGCCGGACGCGGGCCGTCCCCCTGCAGGCTCTCGAAGAGGGCCGTCGCGGTCTCGCGAACTGTTTCGAAACGATCCGGGCCGTCGGCACTGATCGAGGCAGTCGCTCCCGCGGCCACGATCGACTCCTCGGGACCGCGCCAGACGACGGTCGGCGCGTCCGCGACGCGCTGGAGGGCGTCCGGAGAGAGACTGTCGAGTCGCCGACTGCGTGCCACGATAGCGAGTTCCGACGCCGCCCCGACGTCGTCCCCGCGCAGCGTTTCCATCGGCCCGTCGTTAGGGCTGCGTCGTTTTAAGGGCTGGTACTTCGGGGAGTACTGAGCGGCCCAGTGGGCCAACGCTTTTTCCGGCGGCCCGCGAAACCCTCGCGTATGGACGAGGATAGGGTCGCCTACGAACCGGTCAGCGTCAAGGACGTGCTGGCCGAGATGAAAGACACCGCCGAGTTGTTGATCGACCTCTCCTATTCGGCGGTCCTGCTGGGGAGTGATGACATCGCAGAGGAGGTGCTCGACCTCGAATCCCAGATGGAGGTGCTCCACCTCCAGGCGCGGATGGGCCTCCTGATGGCTGCGCGCAACCCCGAGGACGCCGAATCGCTCGCGCCCGTGCTCGGCGTGGTCGGTGCCGCCGAGAAGGTGAGCGACGCCGCCGGGGACATCGCGAAAGTCGTACTGGAGGACATCGGCCTCCCGGAAGCGATGCGGGCCGCGCTGCCGGAGGCCGTCGAGTCCGTCGAGCGAGCGCCAGTCATCGCTGAGTCGGCGTACGTCGGTCGGACGCTGGGCGACATTACGCTGGAAACCGAGACCGGCGTTCGCGTGATCGCGATCCGCCGGGACGGCGAGTGGCTGCTGAATCCCGGTCCCGAAACGACGTTTCTGGCCGAGGACGTCGCACTCCTCCGTGGTCCGCGCAAGGGACTCACGGAGGTCTACGAGACGCTGACCGGCGAAGCGTACGTCCAGCCCGAACCTCCGGAACAGGCCACCTCGGATCTGGAACGGGCTGTCGACTCGATCGTGCTGATGAAAAACATGAGCGAACTCGCGGTCGACCTGGCCTACGGGTCGGTCCTGTTCGACAGCAAACCCGTTGCCGAAGAGGTGCTAGAACTGGAAGCCGAGGTCGACGCGCTCCAGTCTCGTTTCGAGGCCTGGGTCCTCCGGGCGGCCGGTCGGGCCGACGACCCGGTCGATCTCCGGGGGCTCGTCCAGCTCGCCCGCGCGACGGAAGTCATCTCCGACGCTGCCCTGGAGATCAGCGAGGGCGTCCTCCGCGGGATCGGTACCCACCCCGTCGTCGCGGCTGCCGTCGAGGAGAGCGACGAAGTGATCGTCCGTTTCACGGTCGACCCCGAAAGCGAGCTCGTGGGGCGAACTCTCGGCGACGCGGCGGTCAAGACCGAGACGGGGATGCGCGTCATCGCGGTCCGTCACACCGGCCGGGAGAGCCGTCGAACGGGGCGTGAGGGTGGCGACTGGGTAATTTCTCCGGGGGCGACGACCGAGATCGAACCCGGTGACGTGCTCCTCGCGAAAGGGACCCGGACCGGGGCCGGTCGACTCTCCGATCTCGTGAGCTAACGCCGCCGGCATCGAGCTACAGCTCTTTCGTGAGCCTGCGCGCCTGGAAGGCAACGAACACCATCGTCAGCAGCCCGCCCAGCGACAGCGCGAGCGACGCGCCCAGCCCGAGGTACCAGATCGCCGACTCGCCGCCCCCGGGCAGAACGACGAACAGGACATAGACCAGAATCGTCAGGGCGATCGCGATGGCGAATCCGCGGACAGCGTGCTTGCGGACCTCGAGCGCCTCCAGAAAGCGCGCGCGGCCGGACTCGGGACGATCGCCTGACACGGTCGCCCGTTCGGTCGCGGTCGGCAAAACCGCACTGGTTTCCGGACCTCGCCGGACAGACGATCGAGACGCCGGACACACCGCCGGATCGGCAATCGGCTTTCGCGACCGGGATCGAACCGAATAAGACCGTCCATCTGCCCCTATGTAATAATGACGAGTCTCGGCACGGCGAGTGCGGCCCCAGGCGAGATAGACACGGGGCGACTGTGGGTCGGCGAGACGCGTGACGGGACCGACATCGGGCTGCCGGTCGCAGTCGTCAACGGCGCCGAGTCGGGGAAGACCCTCTACGTGCAGGCCGCCAGCGACGGCGACGAACTCAACGGCGTCGGCGTCCTGAGGCGGTGGCTCCCACAACTCGATCCCGAGGCCATCTCGGGGACGATCCTCGTCACCGGGATCGTCAACTACCACGCCTTCCAGGTCGCCGAACACCGCAACCCGATCGACGATACCAAGATGAACCGGGTGTACCCCGGCGACGCCGAGGGCACCTCCAGCGAGCGGATCGCCGCGGCGACCTTCGAGGCCGCCACCCGCGCCGATCTGGTGGTCGACCTGCACCAGGGCTCGACCAGCCGCATGATCAACGAAGTTCGAGTGCGGTGTGGGCGGCGCCACCGTCGTCACCAGTCGTGTCTGGAACTCGCGAAGGCGTTCGATTGCGGGTACGTTCTCGACCAGAAAGGACCGGAAGGGCAACTCGCCCGTGCCGCGCCGGACGAGGGGATCCCGACGATCGACCCGGAACTCGGCGGCTGTGTCGGCTGGGACGAACGGAGCATCGAGTACGGTCTCCGGGGCCTGTGGAACGTCCTGCAGTACTACGACTTCCTGGAGGAAGACGTGACCCTGTCGACCCAGACCCGCGCCGGCGGTTTCGACCAGTACGGCGCGCCGGCCGGCGGGCTCGTGGATCTCAAGGTCGAACTCGGAGACCGCGTCGAGCGCGGGGAGACGCTCTTCGAGATTACGGACGTGTTCGGACAGGTCAAAGACGAGATCACCGCCGACTCCGAGGGGATCTTCTGGCGGACGCGCCGACTGCCGCAGGTCGCGACCGGCGAGTACGTCTGCTCGGTCGGGACGAACGTCGACTCCTACTGATCTCGGCACCGCGCAATCGGCGCCAGCCGACTGACGACGCCGACAGGGACCGACAGTCTCATTCACGCGCCGCCACCCAGTGCAGATATGACCGAGTACTTCGAGGTTCACCACCGCGACGGGGCCGCGCGGGTGGGTGAGCTGCGACTGTCCGATCCGGTCCGGACGCCGGCGATCGCCGACGACGTCACGGCCGACGCCGGAAGCGAGTGGCCTGAAGGTCGGGAACTCCCCGGGGGCAGCGAGGACGAGGTGACGATCCTTCCCCACCGCGGGTTCCCCAGTGGGACCCCTGAGGAAGTCCAGGAAGCGTTCGCCCCCGACTACCCCGAGGTCGAGTACCCCAGCGGCGTCGTCGTCTCGCGGGAGACGGCCGCCGACTTCGGTGCGGACGTCTACGTCCTCTCGGGCGCGCAGGGGATCGTCGACCACGCCGAAGCGTTCGTCGAGACGATCGTCGACGTCCGCGAGTCGATCCCCGCCGACAGCGCGCTCTACCTTCCGGGTGTCGCCACTCCAGCCAACGTCGCGACCCTGGTCTACGCAGGCGCCGATCTCGTCGATACCGATCGTGCCGTGATCAAAGGCACGCAGGGAAAGTACCTCACCAGCGACGGCGAGGTCTTTCTCGAGGATCTCGAAGAGTTGCCCTGTTCGTGCCCGGCCTGTCAGCAACCCGCCGACAGCGCCGACCGCGAGGACTGTATCGAGCACAACGTCAACGCCCTCCGGACGGAACTGGCCCGCGTCCGCGAGCGGATCCGGTCGGGCCGGCTCCGGGACTACATCGAAGGCCAGGCCCGCCACGACCAGTGGCTGACCGCCACCTTCCGGCGACTCGATCAACAGTACGCGTACCTCGAACAGCGGACGCCGCTGGTCCGGGGGGCCGAGATCACCGCCGCCAGCGACGACACGCTGCGGCGAGTCGAGATCCAGCGCTTCGCCGAACGGGTCACGACCCGGTATCGCAATCGATTCGACGCCCCGCTGGTGCTGGTTCCCTGTTCGGCACGCAAGCCCTACAGCGAATCGCGGAGTCACGGCCGGTTCCACGACGCCATCCAGTTCCGTGGCCACACCGTCTCGATGACCTCGCCGATCGGGGTCGTCCCCCAGGAACTGGAGTTGACCTATCCCGCCCAGCACTACGATTCGGTCGTGACCGGCCGCTGGAGCGCGACCGAGATCGAGTTCGTCGCCGACGTGCTGGCGGCCTACCTCGAGCGCAACGAGTACCCGCGGTACATCGCACACCTGCCCGAGGACTACCTGCCGATCGTCGAACGGGTCGAGGACCGGCTGGGGATCGACTTCGAGTACACCGTCGCCGAACACCCGACAGACACGGAGTCGCTCGCGAACCTCTCGAGCACTCTCGCGGGCGAGCCCAAGTACCGCAAGCGCGAGCGCCAGCACAACACCCTGAAAGCCATCGCCGACTACCAGTTCGGCGAGGGTGCGGGCGACGAACTCTTCGACGACCTGCGGATCGAGAGTCGCTATCCCAAGCTGCGCGCCCACGACGCCGACGGCGAGCAGCTGGCAGCGCTGGTACCGAACTACGGGACGCTGTCGCTAACCCTCGCGGGCGCGAAACGCTGGCTCGACAGCGATGTCCCGACGAAACGCGCCGAGATCGACGCCTTCGTCCCGCGAGGGAGCGTCCTCGCGCCGGGGATCGTGGACGCCGACGATGACATCCGGCCCGGTGACGAGGTGGTCTTCGAGGGACCGAAAGCCATCTCGATCGGCCGCGCGGAGATGTCCGGCCCGGAGATGGTCGGAAGCACTCGCGGGATCGCGAGCGAAGTACGGCACACCGAAGAGAAGTGATCGGTCTCCGTGAGCTCCAGTCGCTCTCGACGACTCGCACTCGTCGCCCTCGTGATTCTCGTCTCGGCGATCGTCCCGACCGGTGGCGCCGTCGCCCGGACCGGTCCGTTCGGCCTGGGGCTGGACCTGTGGCTCCACGCGCTGGCGTACGCCGTACTGGAAGCGACGGTTCTCGCGGCGATCGTCGGCTCGCCGGACGCCTCGCTGCCGACCGGTGCGCTGTCGATCCCCGCGACGCTTCCGGTCGTGACGGCCTACGGCCTCGTGATCGAGGGGGTCCAGTTGCTGGTGCCGTACCGACACGCGAGCGTCGCGGACGCGCTGGCCAACGCCGTCGGCGCGGGGGTCATGCTCGTCGGCTGGTTTCTGTACGTCCACCTGCGGTGAGCGTCGCGACCGAACGCAGGGGATTTACGACCGCACCGGCTACGTCACGGCGATGAGCAAGCCGAGCCCCGAGGTCTACGAGCAGGGCAAGGGGATGGACGCCCACAATCAGGTGATGCGGGAGATCCGCGGGCGCAACGACAAGAGCTACGACCCGACCGAGCCGACGCGGGTCTGGCTCGACGAGGACAACACGCCCGACGGAGTCTACCAGAGCCTGACGATCATCCTCAACACCGGCGGCTGCCGGTGGGCCCGCGCCGGCGGCTGTACGATGTGTGGCTACGTCGCCGAGTCGGTCGAAGGTGGGACCGTCGCCCACGATGACCTGATGACGCAGGTCCAGGCCTGTCTCGACCACGAGAAAGAGAACGCGGACGAGGAGTCCGGCCTGATCAAGATCTACACCTCCGGATCGTTCCTCGACGAGCGCGAGGTTCCTGCCGAGACCCGCCGGGCCATCGCCGAGACCTTCAGTGATCGCGAGCGGATCGTCGTCGAGAGCCTGCCCGACTTCGTCGACCGGGAGAAGATCGCCGACTTCACTGACCAGGACCTGGCGACCGACGTTGCCGTCGGCCTGGAAACCGCCACCGATCGCGTCCGCCACGATTGCGTGAACAAGTACTTCGACTTCGCAGACTTCGAGGACGCCTGCGCGGAGGCCCGCACCGCCGACGCCGAGGCCGACGGCGTCGACGTGGGCGTCAAGGCCTACCTCCTGATGAAGCCGCCGTTCCTCAGCGAGTCGGAAGCCATCGAGGACATGAAATCCTCGATCCGGCGCTGCGCGGGCGTCGAGGGTTGCCATACCGTCTCGATGAACCCCACGAACGTCCAGAAGTACACCGAGGTCGAGCAACTCTACTTCGGTGACGGCTACCGACCGCCGTGGCTCTGGAGCGTCGCCGAGGTGCTCGAAGCCACCGCCGAGGAGGACGTTATCGTCGTCTCCGATCCGGTCGGGCACGGCTCCGACCGCGGCGCGCACAACTGCGGGGGGTGTGACGACCGCGTCCAGAAGGCGATCAAGGACTTCAATCTCCGGCAGGATCCCAGCGTCTTCGGGCAGGTCTCCTGTGCGTGTGAGCTGACCTGGGAGACCGTCGTCGAACGCGAGACGGGCTATAATCTCCCGCTCGCGCGGTGACTGACTTTTCTCGTTGTGGCCGCCTCTGCTCCCGTCACGCACGTCACTCCTCGACGAGCGTCTCGACCAGCGTCTCCAGATCGTAGCTCTCGATACCACGGGTGAAGTCCCGATCAGTCGAGATCACGTACGTCGAATTGGTGCGATCGACCTCCTCGATCATCTCGAAATCCCGGATGAGTCGCTCGACTGCGTCGCTGCCGGGAAGTCTCGCGATGGCGATGAAGTCCGTCTCGCCCATCGTCGAGAAAATCTGAGTCACGCCCTCTACCTCGCGCAGCTTTTCGAGGACATCCTCGTGGTCGTCGCTGTAATCCGACAGCACCTCGACGAGGACGGTAACGTCCAGCCCCAGCTCCGAGAGGTCGAAATCGTAGAGGTCGTTCTCGATGATCCCCTCTTCCCGGAGATTCCCGAGCCGGTAGTGGATCGTCGACACCGGAATCCCCGTCTCCTCGTGTAGCTCGTCCGGACTGCCCGTCCCCAGATCTGCGATCGCCTTGAGAATGCGGATGTCGCGCTCGTCCATCGCCCGAGCGTTCGACGTACTCCCCCATCAACGTCGGGGTCGATTGAGATTCGGACTTGTTCCGAATTTCAGAGATATTTTGTAGATTTACCCAATATTGTATATTCTATACGGATGGGGCACCTCTCAGAGATAATCTATTGGAGGAAGATTTAACTAACGATGGTAGAAACAGTTGAACAGGATCTATGATATCGCAGAGGAGTTGGATCCCTGTCCCAACGACGGGGTTGTTGTTCGTATTGCTTTCGCTACTCTGGGGCGGATCGTTCGTGGCCATCGACATCGGATTGCGGGACCTCCCGCCGGTGTTGTTCGCGGCGATGCGCTACGACGTCGCGGGCGCGCTGGTCCTCGGATTCGCGGCGATGACGACCGATCGGTGGCGGCCGCGCTCGCGTCGGGAGTGGACGCTGGTCGCGTTTCTCGGGCTGTTCATGTTCGGCGCGTATAACGCCCTGATCTACATCGGGATCGACCACGTCTCCGGGGCCGTCGCATCCATCGTCATCAGCCTCGGGCCGATCCTGACGGCCGGGTTCGCGACCACCCTCGGCATCGAGGAGCCGCCGAGCCGGATCGGCGCGCTCGGCTTCCTCGCCGCGATCGCGGGCGTAGTGCTCGTCGCCGATCCCAGCCCCAACGCCTTGCTGGATACGAACACGGTCGGCGTGGGGATCGTCCTGCTCGGATCGGTGAGCTTCGCCTTCGGGACCGTCGCCTCCCGGCCGATCGACGTCGATCTCCCGCTGTCGACCGTCCAGGCCTGGGCCATGCTCGTCGGGGCCGCCTTCCTGCACCTCGCGAGCCCGCTTCGCGGCGAGACGCTCTCGGCCGCGTCGGTGACGCCCTCGACGGTCGCCGCGCTCGTCTACCTGGGCGTGATCTCCGGGGCCGTCGCGTACGCGCTGTACTTCCGGCTGCTCGATCAGCTCGGTCCCACGGAGATCAATCTCGTCGGCTACGCCGAGCCCGTCGTGGCGAACGGCCTCTCCTGGCTCGTGCTCGGCCAGACGATCGCGCTTTCGACGCTCGGCGGGTTCGCCGCGATCTTCACCGGCTTTGCCCTCCTCAAACGAGAGGCACTGCTCGAGGCAGTCCCAGACCTGCGTTGGCGCTGACCGGCAGCGTCGTCGCGTCCCGTACTTTCACTTTCACCCCGGTAGGCAGGGGTTCATACGACGAGAGCAACTAGACGGAGATACGGGGCCCGGACCACTGTCACACGCTCCATGGCCCCGCCCCCCTTTGTACACCGGAACCTGTCCACGGAGAGTCGATACCAGGCCAATATCGCGCGATCCGTAGCACTCAAAGTCTCGCGGGTACTGCATCAGTCTGGCGGCAGACGGTTACGACTGCCCGCCATGGTACACTCGGTCCTCACGGACCGTTTTCGACGGACACCGCGACTGATACTGCTGATTGTACTAGCCTGAAAGTATACGGCGTGCCGATTGACAACCGTTATGATGACTATTCAATCGTCGGATGGATGCCAGAGCGAACGGACGACCGGCCTCGCAACGGCACGCCCGACAAGACCCGTTCCAACAACGATGGTTATGAATCCAACTGTTGGCCAAACGGCATCGTTACTCTCACTCACAACCAGAAATCCGATAATGGTCAATTGCACACCAGCGAAGGCAAGTGATGTTTCTTCATTCATTGATAAATCACGTTGTTGTGTCAGCTTCCCCTGATCCTACAGCAATTTCATCTTCCCATAGAATAGTGCAGTTTTCCAGGTCCATCGTTATACCAACTGGCCCTATACCTGTTGAAGCTTCAGCATCGACTGGTCCGGGTAGATTTGTTAGATTGATGAATGGAGTGACGCTTCACCTCCGACCACGATGAGTCGGGGTACTCACGCTGTTCTCCTTATAGAAGGACTTTTTATCTCAACACGCTACTTTCGAAAATTTCGAGATGGAAGCCTCGCACTTCAGCGCCGGGGGGATGTCAAATCACCACCGACCCCAATCTGGTACTGCTGGCTGTGACAGTTCGAAAGAATTCGGCCCCCGAGGTGTCGAATATCTTTACGAATGTGCAGACAGCAGTATGAAAGGGAGCCCCTAGTCCGCCCGGAAGCCTTCGAGGACACCCTGTCCGTCAGTAACGCCGATGTCCGCGAGCGTCGCCCGCTCGGGGTGGGGCATCAGGACGGCGACGTGATCACCTTCCTCGCCCGTGACGCCCGCGATGCTGTGTTTCGAGCCGTTGGGATTCGCTTCTGGCGTGACGGTCCCGTCGGCTTCGCAGTACCGGAAGAGCACGCGCCCCTCGTCTTCGAGCGTCTCCAGGCGATCGTCGTCGATCTCGAATCGTCCCTCGCCGTGGGCGATCGGGAGTTCGATCACGTCGCCCTCCTCGTACTGTCGCGTCCAGGGCGTGTCGGCGTTCTCGACCCGGACGTGGACGTGTTCGCACTGGAAGCGGGCACTCTCGTTGGTCGTGAACGCACCGGGAGTCAACGAGGCCTCACAGCCGATCTGGGCCCCGTTGCAGATCCCGAGCACGGGCGTGCCAGCCACGGCCGCGTCCCGGACCTCGTCCATAATCGGCGAGTGGGCGGCCATCGCGCCGGCCCGGAGGTAGTCGCCGTAGGAGAACCCGCCCGGCAGGACGATCCCCTCGACGTCCGCGGGCAAGCCATCTTCGTGCCAGACGCGCTCGGCCTCGATTCCGAGCGATTCCAGCGCCTGGACGGTGTCCCGGTCGCAGTTGCTCCCGCCGAACTGAACCACGGCGACCGTCATCGCGGCCACCCCACAGGAGCGTCGTCGAGGAGTGTCTTCGTCGGGCGCGTCATCGTTCCGTCACGTCGACCTCGTAGTCGTGGATCGTCGGATTCGCGAGCAGACGCTCGGCCATCTCCTCGGCACGCTCGCGCGCGTCGGTCGCCGACGCCGCATCGAGGTCGATCTCGAAGCGATCGGCCGACCGGAGGTCCTCCAGTTCGAACCCGAGTCGCTCTAGCGCCTGCTGGGTCGTCTCGGCTTCCGGATCCAGCACCCCGCTCTTGAGGCGCACTGTCACCGTCGCAGTGTAGCCAGTCATTACTGAATCGGCCGTGTCGTCGGGAGAAAACGCTTGTGGATCGGCGTCACAGCGATCGGTGCAAGTCGGTACTCGGTCGACCACCGCAGGACGGGCGGTCGCACCGGTGCGTGGTTACAGAAATACAGGAGAAAGCCCACGACTTCAGTCGTGTGGAGGACGTCAAACCGGCCACCGTCACTCTCCGTCGATGTCGACCACGAGCACCGGCACGTCGGCGTTCTTGACGACGCGCTCGGTGACGCTGCCCAGCGTCGCGATCCGATCGCGTCCCGTGCGGCCGTGCGTCCCCATCACGATCATGTCGATCGGCTCCTCGTCGGTGTACTCCAGGATCGACTTGTAAGGGATCCCGCGCAGTCGCTCAGTGGTGACCTCCGCGCCGTGGTCTTCGATCCGGGTGACGGCGTCTTCGATCGCCCGGTCGCCCTCTTCCTCCAGCGACGCGATGACCTCGTCTTTGGCGTCTTTCGAGGCCGCACGGTAGAGGCGCTCGTCGATCACGTAGAGGACGTGGACGAGTGCGTCGTTGTTCCGGGCGATCGCGCTCGCGTGATCGATCGACTTCGCGGTCCCCTTGCTCCCGTCGGTCGGCACGAGGATGTGATCGTACATCACCCACCTATTCGGGCGCCCCCATCATAGTTGTACGTGAACATGCCACTCGGGTGTCTCCCGGTCTCCGCTACGTCGACTCGGTCTCTTCCTCTTTGAGGTCCTCGAGTTCGGATTCGACTTCCGACTGATTGATCTCCGCCTCGACGTCGACGTCTTCGACGTCAGCCGCCGCTTCATCGCCGGCCCCGTCTTCACCCGGAGACGCAGCAGTGCTGTCGGCCGACTCCGTTTCGGCCTCGGAGTCGCCCATCTCGGATTTGAGCGTCTCCAGTTCGGACTCGACTTCGCTGTCGGTGCCCAGTTGCTCCAGTTCTCGATCGATCTGGTCCTTGTCGGAGATGACGTCCTCGAACGCACCCGTCTCCTGGAGTTCGTCCATCGCCTGGGCGCGTGCCTCCATGTCTTCGGTGCGCTCCTCGGCCCGTTCGATCGCACGCCCGACGTCCTCGAACTCGTCGCCGGCACCGGTCATCGCCTCGCTGACCTTCGAGGACGCTTCGGCGGCCTCGTAGCGCGCCTTCATGGTCTCCTTTTTGGTCCGGAATTCCTCGATCCGGCTCTGCAGGGTGTTTTTCTGCTCGACGAGTCGGTCCTGCTGTTGCTGGAGGTCGCTGATCTGAGTCTCCAGTTGCTCGATCTGGTTCATCTTCTGTTTTTTCTTCTCGAGGGCTTTCCGGGCCAGATCTTCGCGATCCTGTCTGACCGCCTCGCGAGCCTGGTCGTTGTGTTTTTCGACGTTCTGTTCGAGACGGCGCTTCTGGATCTCCAGACGCTTCTTCTGAGTCGTCAGATCGGCGATCCCCTGTTTGACGTCCTGTAGCTGATCGCGGAGCTGTTCGTAGGAGTAATCGAGTGTCTCAGCCGGGTCTTCAGCCCGGTTGAGGAGGCTGTTGACCTTCGACCGGATGATATACGACGCGCGCGAGATGATTCCCATGCTCGTCGTTTGGGGGTGGCCACCCTTAAATCTCTTACACGATCAGCCGAGCTGTGCGTGCTCGAACCGCCAGTAGCTCAGCGCCAGCGGGAAAACGACCCAGACAGTGAGAGTGGCGAACATCTGTGCGAGTGCCGTTCCGATCACTCGCGTCCTGCAGGCGATGGCGAGCCCCGGGTTCCAGCAACATCTCCTGCGAACCGAAGGATGGCTTCTTCCCCGGAAAGACGTGTTCGACTCCGCTGCAGCCGACGAGACGCTGGGTGTACACGCGGAGATGCTTCGACTCGTCGGCGAACACGCGCTGCCAGGCCCCTACACCTCTGTCTGGGAGAGCCAGGCCTCGTCGATTGCGACGCACGTCAACGCCGTCCTCTCACGCGAGCAATCCCCACAGGCAGGGCTCGAATCGCTGGCGTCCGAACTCCGGCGCATCGAACGGAACGTCTGATACTGCCGGCGATACGTTCGGAACGATAGTCGGCACGCCGTCGGATTGAAGCGCGACGAAGGCAAGGCATCCGTATGGCCGATCGCGTTCCGATACCGGGTGGTCGCGACGTTCGTGCCGTCAGAGACGGCCCCGAGAACCCAGAGTCGATCGTCGTCGCGTGCCCGCCGCATCCACGGCAGGGCGGTTCGAGAGCCGACAGCCGATTGACCAGCGTCGCCGACGCGCTCGGGGAGCGGTCGATTGCGACGCTACGGTTCGATTACGGGCCCTGGGACGACGGGCGTGGTGAGGTAACCGATGCGGTCGCCGTCTGTCGATGGGCGCGCGATCGATACGATCGCGTCGGGCTGTTCGGCTACAGTTTCGGCGGCGGGGTCGCGATCCTGGCCGCACCCGAGGGCGGACCCGACGCGCTCTCGGTGCTCGCGCCCGCGGCGACGGTCGGCGATCGCGACGTCGCGGCGGCCGTCGGCGACGTCGACGTGCCGCTGCAGGTGGTTGTCGGCGAGCGCGACGAGACCGTCAAGTGGCGACACGTCCTCGAAGCCGCTCGTGAGCGCGGTGCCACCGTCGAACGCGTCGGCGGCGACCACTTCTTCGCCGGCCAGCGCGACCGGATCGCCGAGACGGTCGCGTCGTGGCTAGCAAGCGAACTCGCATAGCGGCGATCGGACTTGGCACTCACGACTCACAATCTATCCATAGCGATTCCGTTCACCGCATCTGTGAAGTACCCCGCGCACGGTGGCGCGGGGCGTCCGTGTTTACTCCGGCACTGCTGAGGCAACGGACTTGAATTCCCCCCGCGCTTGACTCTGAGAGTCGTGCGCCGACGTTCCGTGTCGGTCAACACCCGAACCCGAGCTGGGTCCGTGAGAGTCGGGGCCTCCACCAGCCCCCGATGCCGCCCGTCTCACCGTTCACACGCGTGGAAGGGTGTCGAGAGACGGCACAGTTCCATACTGCTCGTCCAGCCACTCCTGCACAACGCACACCGCCGCTTTCCTATCTGCATGGTCCTGGAACCACATTCACGGCACTTGAACCGCTTCTTGTGCCGATTTGCCCGCTCTGTATGCTGACACGCAGTACGCGGGCATCGCTGACTCGTATACTCCGGGTCAACATCGTCTGATGGAATCCCCAACCACGCCGCCTTATACGAGATGAATTCTCACAACTTGGCGAACGGAAGGCTAGCAAGCGACGGTTCATCCCGACCTGCTCGATGTCAGGCGGGTCCAGAGCCGGGACGGTACCGTCGAAAAAGCGGTGGTCGTCGACGCGGTCCGGAAAACGCGTCGCCGTTCCCCTACAGCGCGTCGAGGAGGTTCAGGTAGCCGCTGCCGTAGAACGTCTTGTCGTAACCCTTGGGGACATCGGCGGCTCGCTTGAGCGCTGACTCGACTTGGCTGGCGTTGTAGTTCGGGTTCGCGCTCTTGACCAGCGCCGCGGCGCCGGCGACGTTCGGCGCGGCCATCGAAGTGCCGGCCTTCCAGCCGTAGCCGGGCACCTGGGTATCGGGTTCGTCGTCGCCGTCGGTGTCCTCATAGGTAAACACCGTATTGAATACGAGGTCGTTGAACCACGGAACGCCGGTTCCAATGGCGTCGGAGTCAGCATCACCGCCCGGCGCAGCGAGTGTGACGGCGTTGGTGCCGTAGTTCGTGTAGAACGCCGGGCTCTCAGGCGGGGCGGCGAGATCCGTCACCTCGCCGTCGCCATCGGCGTCCCAGCCGTAGCCGATTGGGCCGGTCGCAGATACCGACAGCGCCTGTGCCCCCTCGTTCGGCAGGCTGATGAAGTTCTTGTCGTGCTGGAGGTCGGCGCTGTCGTTCCCGGCAGCGATGACCAGCAGGGTTCCCTCCTTGTTCGCGTAGGTCATCGCGCTGTTGAGCACCTTCCCATAGAACTCGCCGAGGCCCTGCCGCGGGACCGGATACGCCCCCAGCGAGAGATTCGCCACGTCCGCGTCGATGTTCGCGCTGTAGACGACCGCCGCGAGGATGTCAGCGAACGACGCGGTCGGCCCGGAGAACACGCGGCAGTCCACCAGGTCGGTCTTTGGTGCCGTGCCGTTGACCCCTATACCGCCCCCGTTGTCTGCGGCGACGATGCCAGCGACGTGGGTGCCGTGGTCGTCGCCGCCGACGGGATTGTGGTCGCCGCCGTCGTCGGTGAAGTTCCGCGAGAGATCGAGGTTCAGCGGTCCGGCGAGGTCCGGGTGGGTCTCCAGTACGCCGGAATCGATGACGGCGACGCGTGTGCCTTCACCCTCTGTCGTCTCGTGGGCCACTGGGACGTTCAGGGCAGCCTTGTCCCACTGCAGGAAGTCACCGGGCTGGCCCTCGTAGTCCGAGGCGTCGAAGGACGGCACCTCCGCGTTCACCGGCGGCTCGTTCAGTTCGAACTCGACGTCCGGCGCGAATCCTCGCACCCCCCTCGACGACTGCAGCGCTCCCTCAGTTCCGGAAACGGCTGCCAGGTCGGTCCCCGGCATCTCGTGGACCACCTCGATGCTCTTCGGCAACCCGCGCCCCTTGGTTTGGACGATGAACCGGTCCGTCGAAGTCGCCGCCGTAACCGTAGTCCCGACCGCGATCCCCCCGAGCAATGCTCCGCTTATCTTGAGAACGTCTCGTCTGGTACTGTGTACCATGATGTCACTTGAGAATCATGTGGGCATAAGCGTTATGTATGGGGGCCAATCTTTCCGGTAGAACAGGCTTCACATCGAGGCGATCATTATCGTGGTCGTCTGGGAGTTCAGAAAATCAAGCGGTCTAAGGGGAAAGTCGGGACCAGAGGCGAGCGCAGGACACGACGACCAGTCAAAGACCGAAGCCGAACTCGTCTATCGTCTCAGCTGGTTCTTCGAGGGAGACATCCAAGTCATTACGCAGTTGATGACGCTCGCCTGCCAGATTCATCTGCGGACAGACGAGACCGAAGCCTCTAGGACCTCTCAGAGTACCCTCCATTCGACCGGAACTAACGACCGTTCTCGCACAGACCATAGCAGGAGACCTTCTTTGACGTGGGCTCACCTTCCCTCGCAAATGTATGGAGAGAAAGCTGGGCTCGGCAATCAGAGCCGTTCGCGGACGGTCTCGAGGACATCCTGCCGGACGGTGTCGGGCGGCCGTTCGGCGTCGATCCGGACGAACCGATCGGGCTCGGTCTCGATTAGCCGTTCGTAGTTTGCGGCGACCGACCGGAGATAGTCCGTCTGTTCGAACTTGTTGGTCGCACCCGCTCGCTCGGCTCCGACGGCCGGCGAGACGTCCAGATAGATCGTCAGATCCGGCGGGCGCGTCCAGGGGTCGTGGATCTCGCGGACGAACGCGAGCGGATCATCCAGTTCGGGGTGGTCAGAAAGCGTCGCACCCTGGTAGGCGTACCGTGAGTCGGCGTAGCGGTCGGAGATCACGACATCGCCCCGGTCGAGCGCGGGCCGGACGACGCGCGAGAGGTGGTCGGCGTGATCGGCCGTGTAGAGGAACAGTTCGGCGAGCGGATCGGCGTCGTCGTCGGCGATCGAGCGGGCGACGGCCTCGCCGTACCACGACTCGGTCGGTTCGCGCGTGAACGTCGTCTCGACGCCCAGCCCGGCGTCTCGAAGCGCCTCCCAGGCACTCGTTTTGCCGCTGCCGTCGATTCCTTCCAGCGTGACGAGCATATCCGCACCTCGCGGCCCCGGCCCGTAAACGCCGCGCTTGCCCTCGTAGTGAGTACTGTAAGTCTGTTCCAGGTCGACCGCACGATGTAGTGCGGTCGCACCGGTAAATCGTTACAGTAATCACTATCAGCCCGGGCGGTCACATCCGTGGACGGTTTCAACGCCCGGCGACCGAACCGGTTGCGGCAGGGATTTATCAAGGATCCGACCTTGTATATCGACATGCGCGTCCTCGTAACCGGCGGTGACGGCTTCGTCGGCCGTCACCTGTGCGCCGAACTGACCGATCGCAACCACGACGTGGTGAGCCTCTCCCGGGATCCGGACCCGTCGGTGTTACCCGACGATGTCGAGACCGTCCGTGGCGACGTGACTGATCCCGATTCGCTGGACGGCGCGTTCGAGGACGTCAACGGCGTGGTCAACCTCGTGGCGCTATCCCCGCTTTTCACGCCCAGCGGTGGCGACAGGATGCACGAACGGATCCATCTCGGCGGCACCGAAAACGTCGTCACAGCCGCTGAAGAGGCGGGCGTCGATCGGATCCTCCAGATGAGCGCGCTCGGTGCCGACCCCAACGGCCCGACACACTACATCCGGGCGAAAGGACGCGCCGAAGAAGTCGTTCGGGAGTCGGACCTGGAGTGGACGATCGTCCGGCCGTCGGTCATCTTCGGCGAGGGTGGAGAGTTCGTCAGCTTCACCAAGCGTCTGAAGAAGCTGTTCGCGCCGGGCGTGCCGATCTATCCGCTCCCTGGCGGCGGGACGCACACGCGATTCCAGCCGATCTGGGTCGGCGACCTAGCCCCGATGCTCGCCGACGCGGTCGTCGACGAGGCACACGCGGGCGAGACCTACGAACTCGGCGGCCCGGAGGTGCTGACGCTCCGGGAGATCACGGAACTGGTCTACGAGAGCGAGGGCCGCTCGATCAAGATCGTCAACCTCCCGATGGGGCTGGCCGGCATCGGACTGAAGACGCTCGGCGTCGTTCCCGGCTTCCCGATGGGGGCCGACCAGTACCGATCGTTGCAGTTCGACAATACGACCGACGACAACGACCTCGACGCGTTCGGGATCGACCCCGGGGCGCTGACCACGTTCGCGGAGTATCTCGAGAGCGACTGATTCCTGAGCCGTGACTCCGCGATCATGTCAGTTAAGCCTCTCTTACCTCGTTGTGTGTTATTTACACACTATCGCTGTTCTTAGAAATGATAGTCGGGCACAAGGCTTTTAATGGTTATACGTTTCTTTTCGCGTCGAGAGACAGCTATGAAGCTCGCGATGATTGGCTTCGGGCAGGCCGGCGGGAAGATCGTCGACAAGTTCCTAGAGTACGACGATCGGACAGGAAGCGGAATCGTCCGCTCGGCCGTGGCGGTCAACACGGCGAAGGCTGACCTGCTTGGGCTCGAACGCGTTCCGGAGGAGAATCGGGTATTGATCGGCCAGACACGCGTGAAAGGTCACGGCGTGGGCGCCGACAACGAACTCGGCGCGGAGATCGCCGAGGAGGACATCGACGAGGTCCAGAGCGTCATCGACAACATCCCGGTCCACGAGATCGACGCGTTCCTCATTATCGCCGGTCTCGGTGGTGGAACCGGGTCGGGTGGATCGCCGGTCCTGGCGAAACACCTCAAGCGGATCTACACCGAGCCGGTGTACGGCCTGGGAATCCTGCCCTCTAGCGACGAGGGTGGGATCTACACGCTCAACGCCGCACGGTCCTTCCAGACGTTCGTCCGCGAGGTCGACAACCTGCTGGTGTTCGACAACGACGCCTGGCGCAAGACCGGCGAGTCCATGGAGAGCGGCTACGAGGAGATCAACGACGAGATCGTCAAACGGTTCGGGATCCTCTTCGGCGCGGGCGAGGTCACCGGCGGCAGTGAAGTCGCCGAGAGCGTCGTCGACTCCAGCGAGATCGTCAACACGCTCGCCTCAGGCGGCGTCTCGACGGTCGGCTACGCTGCCGAGCAGGTAACCGACGATTCGAGCAGCGGGCTGCTCTCGCGGTTCAAGAGTGACGGCGCAAGCGACAGTATGGACGCGGCGAACACGACCAACCGGATCACGTCACTGGTCCGGAAGGCCGCACTCGGCCGACTGACGCTGCCCTGTGAAATCGACGGGGCAGAGCGCGCGCTACTCGTGCTGTCGGGACCACCAACGCAGCTCAACCGGAAGGGAATCGAGCGCGGTCGCAAGTGGCTCGAAGAACAGACCGGCAGCATGGAGGTCCGTGGTGGGGACTATCCCGTCTCCGATTCCTCGTACGTGGCCAGCGTCATCCTGCTGTCGGGCGTCCACAACGTCCCGCGCATCAAGGAACTCCAGCAGGTGGCCATCGAGGCCCAGGAGAACATCGACGAGATCCGCGCCGAAAGCGAAGAAAACTTAGAGCAGTTGGTCGAAGACGATGAAGATGAACTCGATCCCCTCTTCTAAGGGTACGGCGGCACTGGTAGCGCTTTTGATCGCGGCGGCGGCAGTCGTCGGCACTGCCGCGGCTGTAGAGGCGTCTGATATCTCCGCGCCGGACGAGGCGCAGGTCGGCGAGGAGGTCACTGTCGAAGTCACGATCACAGAGCTGTATGAACCCGACAGCGACTGGACGCTCCGGGGAGCGACTCAGCTTGAGAACGTCACGGGCTGGCAGGTGACCCAGACCTACCCGAACGGGACAGCCGTCGAGGAGAGCTACGAAGGCGAATCGGAGTTCGAACTCGAGGTCTCCGACAGCGATAACTTCGAGTCGATCACCGTCTCGATAACCGGCGACGCGCCCGCAGTCGAGACGTTCTCCTATCAGCCACCGCAGTCGTTCGAGGCTGCCGAGCTGATAAAAATGATCGGTGACGGCGAAAGCGCCATCGAAACTGCCGAAGTACACCACTACACCGAGGAGAGCCGGAACGCACGCCAGACCATCGAGAGTGCCGAAGCAGCCGTCAACGACGCGGACAGCGCCGACGCGGAATCTGACCTGCAGAACGCGATCGACTGGTTCAACGAGGGCGAATTCGACCGGGCGGTCAGCAACGCTGAGGACGCCGAACAGACCGCCAAGAACGCCTCCCAGTCCCAGGACACGATGCGACTCCTCCTGTACGGTGTCGGCGTGCTCGTCCTCATCGCGCTGATCGGTGGCGGCATCTACTACTATCGCAGCCAGCGGGACGACTACGACAAGCTCCGGTAATGCACGTCGTCGTCCCGTTCGACGCTCGCGAGCCGAAAACCCGTCTTTCCCCCGTTCTCGACTCCAACGAGCGTCGCGAGTTCGCGCGTGTGATGCTCGAGACCGTCTGTACAGCGATCGCGAAGACGGGTCACGAGCCGACTGTCCTGTCGACGGCCGATCTCGACGCCGAGTGGCCCGTCCGCGTCGACGATCAGCCGTTGAGTGACGCCGTCAACGCGGTGCTTGCGGATCGTGACGGGGCCGTGGCAGTGGTCATGGCGGATCTCGCACTGGCGACTCCCGAAGCGCTGGACCGAGTCTTCGAAGCCGACGGCGAGGTCGTCTTCGTGGCAGGGCGTGGTGGCGGGACGAACGTCGTCCTCGCGCGCCACCCCGACTTTCGCGTGGACTACCACGGCGTCTCGATCCGCGATCATCGCGAGCGGGCCGCCGATATCGGGACCGAAACGACCGCTATCGACTCGTTTCGGCTCGCGACGGACGTCGACGAACCGACCGACCTGGTCGAGGTGTTGCTCCACGGCGAGGGCGAGACGGCCGGCTGGCTCCGAGATCACGCTGTCAGCGTGACGGTCTCCGGCGGACGAGCGACCGTGGAAAGAAGTGAATGAATATGCTCTCGATCCCGTTCCGAGACCGACTCCGCAGTCTGGCCACAGCCGACCGGCTCCTGCAGTTCATCGCGGTCGGGACGATCGGCGCGAGCGTCGACATGTCGCTGCTCGTCGTCTTTCACAGCGTCGTGGGCCTGCCGCTGGTCGTCTCGAAGCTGACGGGCGCGGAGATCTCGTATCTCGTGATGTTCGTCATCAACGAGCGGTGGACGTTCTCGTCGTTCGGAAAGACGTCGCTCCGTGCCCGGCTCCGGCGACTGGGAACGTCGAACGGTGTCCGCCTCGGCGGGCTGGCGACTGCGACGACCGTCCTGGTCGTCCTCACGGAAGTCGCGGGCCTCTGGTATCCACTCGCCAACGCCATCGGGATCGGCGTCGGCTTCTTCGTCAACTACGCCTTCGAGAGCCTGCTCACCTGGCGCGTCCACCGGAACTGATCAGTCGCAGTGATATGCCTGCTTGAAGGCGGGGATCGTCGATACCGGCGTCGAAGGATCGTCGCTGTCACGGCCGCTCGAAAGCAGGGGCGTCGTTGATACTGGCGTGTGGGTTTGTCTCCCAGACGGGCGGCGAACGGAACGCCCTTTGAGGCACTGGTTCGAACGGTCAGTCCTCGATGAATCCTCTCCAGTCGGTCCGGCAGTCCGTGGGAGCGTTGCGTGGCGAGGGTCACGGTCGGATCCTGGTCGCGATCGCGTCGGGCTGGGGACTGCTCGTCGGGACGCGGATGACCTACCCGGTCCTGTTGCCGTACTTCCGGGCGGAGTACGGGCTCTCGCTGTCGGTCGCGGGGCTGCTCGTGACGATCCTGTGGCTCGGCTCGGCCATCGGACAGTTGCCAGGCGGGATCCTGGCCGACCGCTACAGCGAGCGGCGCGTCCTGACCGCCGGTCTCAGTGTCGTCGCAGCCGCGCTGACGGCCGTCGTGCTGGCCCCCGGGCCGACCGTCGTCTTTCTCGCGACCGGACTCGTCGGCATCGGGCTCTCGCTGTATCCGATCGCCCGCATCACCGTCCTGTCGTCGATCTACCCCGATTCGGTCGGGCGCGCACTGGGGATGACGATGGCGACCGGTGACGTCGGACAGACAGTACTCCCGCCCGCGATCGGATTCGTCGCCGCCGGCGCCGCCTGGCAACTCGGCCTGGGTGCGCTCGTTCCGGTCTTTCTCGTACTCGCAACAGTCGTCTGGGTGGTCGTCCCCGACGGCGGCACGGACTCGGGGCGTGACGGGATCTCGGCCGAACTGGCGCGGGACGTGTTCGCGGTGTTGCGCACCCGAACGATGGCACTCGTGACAGTCGTGCTTTTCTTCTACATCCTCGTCTGGCAGTCGTTCACAGGGTTCTATCCGACGTATCTCGTCGAAGTGAAGGGGTTTTCCGAAAGCGTTGCAGGTGCGGTCTTCGCACTGTTTTTCGGCTTCGGCGTCGTCGTGAAGCCGATCGCCGGGACCGCCTACGACCGCTTCGGGATGCGCACGTCGCTGCTTTCCGTGTTGATCGGCCCGGTCGCGGGACTGGCCGCGCTCCCGTTCCTGGACGGTTTTTGGCCGATCGTCGCGCTCACGGCGCTGGTCAGCACGATGCTCGGTTCCGGGGCGATCACGCAATCGTATCTCGCCGACGCGATTCCCGAAGACATCCGGGGGACGGGACTCGGCGTCGTCCGGACGACGGCGGCGTCGCTGGGAGCGCTCGGACCGGTCGCGTTCGGATCGCTCGCCGACCGGGGATACTTCGACGCAGGGTATGTCGTCCTCGCCGGGCTGATGGTGCTCATCGTCGCCCTCACGACGCGGATGCCTCGATCGTCGTAGCGGGGTGGCGGTCGCCACGAGACCGGAAATATCGACCAGTGACGGTACGCTTTTCCCCGTGAGTCGGATATCGTTCGATGTGATTCCAGGGGCCGAGTCCCACGGCGTGAACGTCGACATCGATCGACAGGAGGTCGAGCGCCTGCTGTCGGTCACGCCGGCAGACGTCGAGGCAGCCGACGAGTTGACCTTCGCTCGAAACGTCTTTGTCCCGCTGACGACGGCCTGTCGGTACACCTGCACTTACTGCACCTACTACGACCCCCCGGGACAGGCCTCGCTTCTATCGGCCGAGGAAGTCCGGGATATCTGCCGGACCGGCGCCGAGGCGGGCTGTACGGAGGCGCTTTTTACTTTCGGCGATGATCCCGACGAGCGCTACACAGCGATCCACAGGCAGCTGGAAGCGTGGGGATACGATTCTATCCACGAGTACCTGCGAGCGGTCTCGGAGATCGCCCTCGAAGAGGGGCTGTTGCCCCACGCGAACCCGGGCGATCAGACGCGCGAGCAGATGAGCCAGGTGGCGGACGTGAACGCCTCGATGGGCGTGATGCTGGAGACGACGGCGGACGTCCGGGCCCACGCCGGTCCGCGATCGAAGTCCCCCGGCCAGCGGCTGGCGACGATCCGGACCGCCGGCGAGCTGGGGGTGCCGTTCACGACCGGCATCCTCGTCGGGATCGGCGAGGACTGGCGCGACCGCGCCGAGAGTCTCCTGGCCATTCGGGAGTTGCACGAGCGACACGGGCACGTCCAGGAAGTGATCGTCCAGCCGGTCGTCGAAAACGAGCGCTGGGACAGCGGCTCGCCGGATCTGGCGACGATGCGGCGGGCGACGGCGATGGCTCGTGCCGCGCTACCCCCGGAAGTCAGCGTCCAGTCGCCACCGAATCTCGCGCCCGTCCCCGAGTTGCTGGACTGTGGCGTCGACGACCTGGGTGGCGTCTCGCCGGTCACTGACGACCACATCAATCCCGAGCACGCCTGGCCCGCCGTCGACCGGCTCAGGGAGATCGCAGCCGAGGCCGGCGTCCCGCTGTCGGAGCGGCTCCCGGTGTACGAACGCTATCTCGACGACGGCTGGTGCTCCGATCGGATCGAAACCGCGATCGAGACCGATACCGACGCCGGGAAGCGGTTCCGGGCCGTCCTGGACGACGGTCAGTAGTCGTACCGGTTCGGCTGCGGACCCGTCGTTTCGCTACAGCTCGGACGCTTCTTCCGGTGGAGCCCGATCGGCGTCCGGGTCGTATTCGGCCAGTTCCTGATGCTGGGCCGGCATCCCGAGGACGTACAGCGAGTCGCCGGCCTGCAGCGTCACGCTCGCCTCGGGAAACGGGATCGCCTCGTCGCTTCGCTCGATCAGGAGGACCGCTCCTGGCAGCCATCCGACGAACTCCCCCTCGAGCAGATCGCCGGACGAGACCGTCGTGGTCGTCACCGTCGCCTCACTCTCCCAGACGTGCTCGGCCAGTTCGCGGGCGTCCTCAACCGCGGCCGGGCGCACGAGCAGTCGATACTGTCGGTCGCCGTCGAGTGCGAGCGCGTCGTCGGTATCGACCACGGCCGTCGTCACGTCGCCGTCGGTCGCGCGGACGCTGCCGGTCGCAACCGGCTGGGTCGCGTCGCCGCGGTCGTGCCAGACCTCGACCGGATCGCCCGATCCGACGGATGCGGGCGGATCGGCCTCGATACCGACGGCACTCACACCGGGCGGAAGGCGGGGGCTGAGCCCGCTCGGGCGTGCGCCGACCGCGAACCGCTCGACCGTCCCGCCGAGTGCGACCTCCGCGTGGACGTACTCGACGTCGAAGTCGTCCCGGACGCGTTCGGCGAGCCGATCACCGAGTTGGTCGGCGTCGAGCCGGCGCGGAAACAGCATGGTCCTGTCGGCCAGTCTGGCTCGCGTCGGCTCTCCGATCGGTTCGTAGCCGTCGAGTCGTTCGATCGTGTCCGGGACGGTCACGGACACTGCGAGACTGGCAGCGCGAACGAGCGCCGCCGCTGCCCCGCGGCCGGCCACGTCGTCGATGTCGTAGACGTCACACGCGAGTCGATCGCCGGTCCGGCGACCGGCCTCGGCAGCGATCGCGGCGGTGGCGAACACGCCGAGGACGTACGCGCCACTCGCCCGATGGAACAGCGGCGTCGGGGACACGAGCGGCCCACCGGCCGCCGTCCCGGCGTACAGCCACGCCGAGGGAATCGACAGGCCGGCGAACAGGCCGACACCGAGCGAGAGTCGCCCCCGGCTGTACCACCGGTAGACGAACGCGACGGTGACAGCGACGACGCCGGCGAGCAATCCGAATCCGAGTATCCGGACGAGTGCTCGAATCGTCCACTCACTGACGATCGCCAGCGGGATCACGAGCCATCATCCCCGTGTCGTCTCGCGTCGAAGCGCCTGAGGACGTCGCTTCCCGTCGTTCCAGCGACGAACGCAGTCCGGCCCGGCTCCAGTGCCTCGTGCGCCGGCGCGAACAGCCATCCGCCATCGAGCGCCTCGACCGCGAGCACGTCGACGTCGTCGCTGCGGAGTTCGGTCGGATCTCCCTCGCCGACGAGCACCTTCCGAACGGATCGACCTGCCCGTGAGAGCGCACGGAAGGCTTCGAAGGCGCTCGTCGTCCCGTCCGAGGTCACGACGACGTGGGCCCGGTCCACCCCCAGCAGTTCGCCTGCGTCTGCGGTCGGCACGCCGAGCGTGATGCGCGTCTCGCCACCGGCGGCGGTACCGTCGTGATCAGTCTCCGCCGGACCCGCCCCGACGTCGAGGACGGTCCCGTCGACCGACAATCCGTTCGTGTGAACGACGACGGCGTCCCCGGGCGAGAGCCCGGTCGGCGCGATCGCGCGTACCGAGACTGCTCTGTGGTCCGCCCGGAGTCGCGACGCGAGAGCCTTCGACGGCGGTGCCGCCGCGATCGTCGCCCGGCCCTGCGGGTCGATGTCGACGGAGACGGCCTCGAGATCGTACTCGGTGACGAGCGTCGCTTCGAGACGGGACGCGATCTCCGATAACGGGAGGTCGGCCGGGAAACGCCAGCTATCGTCGGCGATCCGGGTACGGAGCGCCGGCGGCAGCGGCGGATGCCCCTCCAGATCGCGGACCCGGCTGGCTGGCCGCACCGTTACCTGTCCGAGTCCGTCGATCCCGTCGATCGCGTCCGCCGAAAGCGTCCGCTCCGGTCTGACGGCGGCACCCACGTTTCGCGGGAGTGTCCGTGCGATCCGCTCGCCCTGACTCGCGGCGAACACCGACAGCAACACGCCGACGACGAGCACGACCGCGCACCGGGCGGCCAGGTCAGTCTCGAATGCGATCACGTCGGCGTAGGACGCGCTCGCGCCGACCGACGGCAGTGCGAGCAACGCGGTACCCGACGCCGGAACCCCCCGATCGGTGACGGACGTGACTATCGCATGCAGTACCCCCAACGCGATCGCCGGCAGCATGCCGGCGAGCAGTCCGAACGAGATCCCCAACAGGATCTCGACCGCGATATCCCCCATACGACCACGATATCTCTCGTCAACTAAATTAATGTCGATATACATCTGATACAGTAAATTCATCCAACGTTTTAAATACGAAGACGAGGCGATCGGGTGCGTGACAGACACGTATCCAGTCCACGTTCGGACAGTGCCGGCAGTCGACTACCGCTCCCAGACAGCGACGGACAGGCGCCCGGTTTCGACGACTCCCGGAGACGTTCGAACGGGGATCGGCCGCACGAACACGTCAGCCCGTTCCGGTGGGTCGACAGAACCGGCGTCATAGACACTCCCGTCCGGTGCGTACATCGCCTCGCCGTCTGCGTCCCATCCGTCGTCGGTGAGATACGTGACGTCGACGTAGACGTTGAATCCCCGGGGTAGCGCCGAGCGATCGACCGCGTTCGACGGGTTCGATAGCGTCCCGGTGTCGTAGACGCCGTCACGTTCGAGCTGTCCCCAGACGCGTTCCGCCGTCACGTCCGCCGGCGCTCGATCGGACTGTCCGGGCAGCAGATCCATTAGCACACCCCCGTACGTCGTGATCGCGATCGCGATCACCACGACGGCGAACAGTGCCGCGATCGGCTCGGTCTGTCCACGATCACATCGTGAGGAGGACGGCACGGCGCTCACCTCCTCCGACCTCGTAATCGACGACGCGCACGGACAGCGTCTCCCCGGCAGCACGCCACTCCGGATCGACCGAATCGACGCTCGCCAGCGCGGCCGCGACGTCCTCGTCGAATTGCCGCTGCGGTGATCTGGTAGCGTTCGAAGGATACACGTCGGTGAGACGCTCGCCGTGGAGGACGCGTTCGAGTTCCAGGTCGTCCCCGATCGGGACGACGGGACCGTATGCGAGCGTCGCCTTCGTGACGCCGTGCTCGTTTTGCATCGCGATGCGCTCCCCGTCGATCCAGTAGAAGCGAGCGTCGTGGTCGTAGGTCGCGCTCCCCTCGTGGGCGCTGCCGGCGGCGCGGTCGATGGCGTTGGCGGCCGCGTTCGCGTCCGGCGGTGGCCCCGACGGAAACCCGAGCGCGATCCCCATCGCGGCGACGCTCACCAGGGCGACACCCACCCAGACGTACCAGGCGTCGGCCGGTGCTTCCAGATCCATACCGTCGCTGGTCCGGCGATCACATATAAATCGTCACATCAGCTGTCCGACGAGCACGACCGATCCGACGTACAGCGGCATCGCGGTCAGCAGCGATCGGCCGACGCGATAGCCGACCAGCGGACGATCGAGACCGTGCCGGAGTCCGACCGAGAGCGTCGTCAGCACGACAGACATGATGAGGACGTAGACGCCGACGACGAGCCCGAGCGGTTCGGTCGCCAGCGGTTCGGCCCCGAATTGGCCGACTGAATCGGTCGTGCCGATCACGTCCGCAAGCGCCAGCACCGTCCCGGCGATGAGCGGGCCGAAATACGCAGCGGTCGTATCGAGCGTCCCGGTGACCGTCGAGAGCTGGCGCCTGGCCTCGCTTTCGACCTCCTGGAGTTCTTCGAGGTGGTCGGCCATCGAGACGACGGCACGACCGGCGGGCTGCCCCTCTTCGGCCGCGATCGAGAGCAGCGACGCCGTCCCGTGTGCGCGAGCGCTCGGGATGTCCCTGAGTGCACCGTATTCCCCGAAGAACGCCTCCTCGACGGTGAGATGGAGCCGCTTCTGGACGCCGGCGGCCCGTTCGAAGACCGCACCCGTTTCAGCGGGGACGCGATCGCCGGCCTGTCCGAGCGCGGCCTCGACGGCTTCGCCCTCCGAGACCTGACGGCCGACGAGATACAGCGCGTCCGTGAGGTGGGCTTCGACGTTCCGAACGTACTCGCGCACGTCGGTGATCGGGTCGAAATACGACAGCAGAAAGCCCCCGACCCCCATCCCCCCGCCAGCGACGGGCGAGAGATACCCGACGCCGAACAGCGAGGGGACGACGTACCCGATCGCGCCAACGACGGGTCCGATCACGAACGGCAGCCACAGCCGATCGGGCACGTCGGGATGGCTACGATCGACCCGTGGCGGTGGGAAAGCGACCGGGCGTCGCACGAGCAGCCAGACGCTGGCCCCGATCAGCACCGCCGGCAAGACGACGTCGTAGAGGACGACGAACGCCCAGACTGACACCGGCACGCCGGCCATCGCCGCGGCAGGAACCAGTGCGATGGCTGCCATCGGGATCATCACGCCGAACGCGTACAGCCCGGTCGTCGGTCCACGGATCGCGTTCGTGAAGTCGGCCATCTGCTCGCGCGTCCCGTCGAGTATCGCCTCCAAAGACCGATCGAGCGTGCGTGCACGCTCGCCGTCCGGTGCGTTTTCGGCCGTCGAAAGCAGATGTGCGGCTCGTCGCAGCGCCGGGAAATCGTCGGCCCAGTTCTCGGCGAACTCGATCAGCCCCGTCTGGGGCGTTCCCATCGCCCGATCGATACTCGACTGGAGACTGGCAGAGAGCGGTCCCCGACCCGTCTCGGCGGCGAACGCGACCGCCGTCTCGGTGGCCGGGTGGATCTCCATCCGCAAGACGGCACGCCCGATGAGGTTCGGAGCATCCCCCAGTGCCCGGGCGCGCTTGAACGCCGCGAGCAGCGCCGGGAGTTCGTGCACCGCGTGGACCGAGCCCAGTGCCAGTGCGAGCGTTACCAGCACGGCGACCAGTGGCGGCGTGGGCACGGAAGCGAACAGCCCGACGCCCGACACGACGCCGACGATTCCGGCACCGTATCCGGCCCGAACGACCGTCTCCGGGTCGTACGGCGCCTCGATGAACGCGACTGCGTACGCGAGTTCGTCCGACGGCTCCGCGTCGACCGGGGCGAGGAGGGCGAGCAGTTCGATGATGGCCACGAGCATGTTCTCACCACGGGTCCCCGACCGCAGTCGGGCGGTTGGCTGGCTGACCGGTGCCCCGGTTTCCGTAGGCGACGGCGACTTCACGGGGGTCTGTCGTGCCGTCCGCCGCGAGGTCAGCGAGCGACTGCCTGCGTGCGTCGACGAGCGCGACGAGATCGGCGTACTCCTCGGTCGGCTTCGCGAGTTGTCCCACGAGTCGACTCTCACCGCGGCCGATCCGGTCTGTCGACGTCGCCTCGTCACCGATAGGTTCGTACAGCGGTTCGAACCGAAGCTCCCCGTTCTCTTCGACGACTTCCTCGATCCGGGAGAGTCGACGCGTGCGGCCATCAGGTGTCTGATACGCCTGGACGGTCACGACGAGATCCGTCGCGCTGAACGACGACGGCGGCACGTCCAGGTCCGACACCACGCGCTCGTAGACGTCGGCCGCGCCGTCGCCGTGGATCGTTCCGAGGACTGCGTTGGCGTTTGCCCCGACGCGCATCGCCTCGTAGAGGACCTGTGCTTCCTCGCCGCGGATCTCCCCGACGACGAGAGCCCCGTCTCCGAGTCGGAGCGCCGTCCGGAGCGCGTCGACGACGGTGATCTCGGGACCGTCGCCGGTCCCGGTTCGCAACGCCTGTACGTCGCGATCGACTCGCTGGAGCTGTTCGACCGGGAGTTCCGGCGTATCCTCGATGACGACCGTCCGGGTCCCGGGCGCGAGTTCGTACATGAGCGTCCCGAGTAGCGTCGTCTTCCCGGCGCCGCGCGTCCCCGCGATCAGCGTCGCGGCGTTTCGCTCGACGGCCACCGAGAGGAACGCCGCGGCCTCGGCCGTGAGCGTCCCGTTCGCGATCAGCGCCGGAAGCGTGAACGCGTCCTCGGCTCGTTCGCGAAACGCGAAGGCGGCCCCGTCGGCGACTGGATCGGTCACACCGGCGATCCGGATGCCGGTTCCGTTGTTCAGCGACGCCGTGGCGTCGATAGTCGGACTGGCCCGAGAGAACGCGCGTCCGCTCGTCTTTCGCACTCGCGAGGCCAGCGCACCCCCACCGCTCCGGGTCACGTAGACGTTCGAGGAGAGGAGCTCGCCATCGACGACGACCCGGACCGGATTGGTCGTGACCGGCGACGTGACGTACACGTCGGTCACGCGCGGATCGGCGAAAAAGTCCTCCAGGATCCCGTAGCCGCTCGTGTGTTTCTCGAGCACCGCTGTCACGCGCGGGTCGACCGATCCGTCGGCGACGTATTTGATCGCTTCCGAGGCCAGTCGCTGGCCGTCGACCAGTCCCTTCGCGATCGCCTCGTACCCCTCCAGGACGAGCTGGCGTTGCTCGGCGTCGAGATCCGTATCGACGAGATCGAGCGCGTATAGCGGAACCCCCTCGGGTCGATCGTAGACCCGCGCCCGACTGCCCGTCTCCAGGGACGTAACGTCACGGAGTGACGCACGATCCGAGACGCGCCGATCGAGGAAGTAGTGTCCGACCGACAGCCCGACCGTCGGCGACAGCACCGCTTCGTAGTCATCGATTCTTCCGGCGGCGTCGAGCAGCCCGGATCTGCTCGCGATGTTCGCGATCGGATCGACGCGGTCGCGCAGTTCGTCGGCGACCGAAAGCGGATCGGTCACGGCTGTCTCCGACAGCCGGTCGTGGCGATCGCCGAGCAGGTCGACGAACCGGGCCCCAGCGGCCAGCAGGTCGACCGCGCGGTCACTGTAGCCGTACTTCAGGCCGCGGTCGCGGACACTCAGCTCCGTGACGCTACGGTCGACCATCGTCTCGATGACTGTTCGGCGACAGGCCGGTGACGCCGCCAGATCGCCACTGCAGTCCGAGGCGTCGACCCGCAACGTGCCGTCCGCAACCGTCGTCGTGCAGGTGCATGCGGGCGGTTCCCCTCCGGGTAGGATCGGATCCAGCAACGACTCGACACCCAGCGACGCAGCAACGGACCGGGCGGTCGTTCCGGCGGTGCGTCCGGACATACCGCGTGTGGTCTCCCGATCGGATTTAAACTCGCGGGTGGCTGATGGACGCTGAGACGACTCACGATCTAGCAGAGGACGGAGAGCGGGACGCCCAGGCGGATGAGGCGTCCCCGTCGGTCGATCAACAGTGGCGGGGCGTACACCGGGAGGTGACACCAACGGGGGAAAGTTAGTGTCGGGGACCTGCTGTCCATAAATACGAGGGGCACAAGTGTAAATCATATTGGAGAGACAGGACGAGCCGCTATCTCGGAGAGGTCACGAGCGTCCAGTCCGAACGTAGCGTGGTCGTCCGGGCACAGTGAGCAGGCGAGTCTGGGACGATCGACAACGAAGAACCTTACAGCGTCGGCGCCGAACTACCGGATGATGTCTGTACCGACAGTCACGCTTCCGGACGGTGAATTGCCCGTCGTCGGCAAAGGGACCTACCGACTCGACGGCGACACGGCCAGGACAGCCGTCTCGGCGGCTCTCGAAGCCGGCTATACCCACGTCGACACCGCCGAGGGCTATCACAACGAGCGCGAGGTCGGCGACGTGCTCGCCGACCACGACCGCGAGGACGTCTTCCTGACCTCGAAAGTATTGGCGAAAAACCTCGACTACGAGTCGGTGATCGACGCCTGTGAGTCCTCGCTGGACCGACTGGGAACGGACTACCTGGATCTGTACCTGATCCACTGGCCGAACCCGGCGATCTCGCTACGGGAGACCCTGAACGCGATGGCGACGCTGCGCGACCGCGGACTCGTCCGCAACGTCGGCGTCTCGAACTTCAGCCGGTATCAGCTCTCCGCGGCGCTGCACATCTCGGACGTCCCGATCGCAGTCAACCAGATCGAGTTCCACCCCTACCTCCAGCGGCCCGAACTGGTCGAATACTGCCAGGACAACGACGTCGTCGTCGAGGCCGCCGCGCCGCTGGCCCGCACAGAGGTGCTCGACGATCCCACGATCGAGGACATCGCCGAGAAACACGATCGCACGCCGGCACAGGTCGTTCTCCGGTGGGCGATCGAGAAGGACGTGGTCGTCCTGCCCCGGTCGACCTCCGAGGAGCACATCCAGCAGAACTTCGAGCTGTTCGGCTGGGAACTCGACGCCGAAGATCGGCAGCGAATCGACGACCTCGACCGCGACGAGCCCGTCTATGACGTCCGCGGCCGAAACTGGGACGACGACGTCTGGGGGATCTCGGAGTAGTTCCTTTAAGTGCTTCTCGTCGCAATGGCTGATAGTGAGCCTTCTGAGGTGCCCACTTCTGCAGCGCCCGCTCTTCGCTGGCCCGTTGTATCACCCACTCTTCGCTGGCCCACCCGCTTCGCATCCGGACGGCAGTCGCGCGCGGCGGAACGCTCTTGAGCTGGCCGGTCGAAGCCCGCGCTATGGCCGCCGCGGCGTCGCTGACCGAGCCGCACGTACTGGCCCACACGAAGAGCCACCTCTTTCCGGACGACGAGGGCGACAGCTACGTCGTCGCCGACACACAGTTCGCCCAGGATCGGTGGGTCGACGACCGCCCGATCGACGCCGGGACCAAATCGCGACTCGCGCCGTTCAACCACGTCCGGGTCGGCTCTGGCTATCCCGACCTGGTCGGCGTCCGGAGACTGGACCCGGAGTACCTGGCAGTCGAGCGGCTCGGCGAGGAGCCGCCGCTTGTCGTCGTCGAGGCGAAGGGTCGTGGCAGCGGCGGGGTCGACGTCGAGCGCGGCGTGATCCAGGCCTACGACCGGCTCAACGAGGCCAACGTCGCGTTCGTGAGCGCACCGGCCGACGCGATTACTGCGACCGACCGGACGCTGGCCCGACAGCTCAACGTCGGCGTGCTCGGCGTCGACGCGGACGGCTCGATCGCGGTGCTCGAACGACCCCGGGTCGTCGGCAACCGAACCGCGGACGAGGCCACGGCGATCCGGTTTCAGGCCAGCGCGCAGGGCGTCGCCGACCGCAACTTCAGCCTCAACCATCCCAAGAACTATCTGGCGGTCCCGCTTTCGATGGCGGGCGGCCGCGACCACCGCGAGGCGATCGAGGCGCACGTCGTCAGCGCGGTCGACGGCGCAATCGAAGGCGCGGCGTTCCTGGGGCTGATCGAGGAACGCGGGCCGGACTACCGGCTCACCCCGCTCGGCGAAGAAGTCGTCCGGTTCGGGCTCCGGGAGTATCCCTCGCTGGACGATGCGCTTGCGACCTTCGAGCAGTGGCAGCGCTCCCGAAAGCGCTTTCTCGACGTCGCGCCGCGCTGGGGCCAGCTCGCCCGCCGGGTCGTCTTCGACTATCCGGCCACCGAGTTGCTCGTCACGGAACTGCAGACGATGCACGACGACGGCCTCGCCAATCCGTCGCTGGTCGAGATCGTCGAGTGGCTCCACGGCCAACATCCGACGTTTACCGTCGAGTTGTTCCTGCGAGGAGACGAGGACGTCCGCGAGCGTGCGCTGACCGACGACGGTCGCCTCCGGACGCCAGTGCTCGAAGAAGGAGCGAGCTACCACTCGCCGACGGTCTTCCAGCTGAAAGCAATGTTGTTCCACGCCGGCATCCTCACCGAGCGCGGCAGCGAGCCCGCGAACCTCGATCCCCGGGACGACGAGTGGGCGCTCTGCGAACCGCTGGCTCGTCGGCGATAGGATCGATCACTGCTCCGGACCGGTCGGTTACGCGTCGTCGAACGTCTCCCACTCCGCTTCGGTTCCCAGAATGTCCGCCAGCGAAGAGACCATCGACTGGAGTTCCTCGATCTGTCGTCGCTGCTGTTCGACGACGTCCTGCAGTTCGTCGACGGTCGCCTGCGTCTGTTCGGACTTGGCAGTCGCCGTCTGTGTCTTCGACGAGAGTCCCTCGATCGCTTCCGAGAGATGCGTGATCTCCTCCTGGGTTGCCAGCCCGTGCTCCTGGGGTTCGCGGAGCATCTCCCGGTTCGTCACGATCGCGTCCGAGACGCTCGTGCTCCCGTCCGGAAGCGCGATAGTCAGCCTGGGCGAGTTCGACGCGTCGTCGCTCGGTGACTCGGTATCATTCGGGTTCGGATCCGCGGGTTCGCTACTCATACACACAGATCTGTCCCTCAGCGACATAAACTACCGTCAGACAATCAAATGGATACTGATACGAAAACGACATTCACGAGTTGTCGAGCCGGCCCTGCCATTCCTGCACTTTCGACAGCAGCTCGACCGGGGGCGTCTCGTCGACATCGATCCCGGACAGTGCTTCCAGCACCTCGTCGGCGTCTTCCCCGAACTGCTCGGCGATCGTGTCCTCGGTCGCCCCGCCGTCCGCGCTGGCCGATCCGTCGCTGTCACCCGTGAACTGCCCGGAAGAGAGATCGAAGACGGCCTGGGTCGTCCCGCCACCGCCGCCGCGGACGTCGATCGCCTCGTCGTTGCGGAGCCGGTCGAGCACGTCTCGCGAGCGCTCGACGACCGGCTCGGGCACACCCGCGAGATCGGCGACGTGGACGCCGTAAGAGCGGTCGGCCGGCCCCTCGCGGACGGTCCGCAGGAACGTCACCTCTTCGCCGTCGCGGTCCGAATCTGGGTCGCCGTCGACCGCTACGTGGACGTTCTGGACGGGATCGAGTCGGTCGCCCAACTCCGTCAGTTCGTGGTAGTGAGTCGCAAACAGCGTCTTCGCGCCGACCTCGTTGACCAGGTACTCCGTCGCCGCCCAGGCGATCGAGATGCCGTCGAAGGTCGCCGTCCCACGCCCGACCTCGTCGAGGATCACCAGCGACTCGGCGCTCGCGGAGTGGAGGATGTTCGAGAGTTCCTGCATCTCGACCATGAACGTCGAGCGGCCCTGCGCGAGTTCGTCCAGCGCGCCGACTCGGGTGTAGATCCCGTCGACGAGGCCGATCCGCGCGCTCCTGGCGGGCACGAAGCTCCCCACCTGCGCGAGGAGCATGATCAGGGCGGTCTGGCGCATGTACGTCGACTTCCCGCTCATGTTCGGGCCGGTCACGACGAGGAACCGTCGGTCGCGGTCCATCCGGATGTCGTTCGGAACGAACTCGGTCGTCCGCTCGACGACCGGGTGGCGACCGGCCTCGATCGTTATCTGGTCGCCGTCGGTCAATTCGGGGCGCGTCCAGTCGGCCCGGACGGCGTGGGTCGCCAGGCCCGCGAGAGCGTCGACCTCCGCGAGCGTCCGCCCCACGTCCTGTAAGAGTTCGGCGTGCGTCGCGACGTCCGCGCGGACCTCCTCGAACAGCCGGCGTTCGAGGTCGTGACGTTGCTCCTCGATCCGGAGGAGTTCCCGCTCTTTCTCTTCGAGTTCGGGGATCGTGTACCGCTCGGAATTCTTCAGCGTCTTGATCTGCTCGTAATTGTCGGGAACCGCGCCAGTCTCGCTCTTGCCGACCTGGATGTAGTAGCCGTCAGTCTTGTTGCGGTCGACCGAGAGATGGGTGATCCCGTGGCGTCGCTTCTCGCGTTTCGGGAGTTCGTCGAGCCAGCCCAGGATCTCCTCGTGGCGCTCGATCAGCGCGTCCAGCTCCTCGTCGAATCCCTTGCGGATCAGCCCGCCCTGAGTGATCGTCCCCGGCGGGTCCTCGACCAGCGCGGCCTCAAGCGTCGCCCGGAGGTCACGTGCTCGATCGAGGTCGGCCTGGTCGAGGACGGACGCGAGCGGCGAGTCGGCCAGCCGATCGGTTTCGGCGACGATCTCCCGGACCGTCGGCAGCAGGGAGAGGGTCTCGCGGGCGGCGACCAGATCGCGGGCGTCGGCACTCCCGGAGGCGGCCTTGCTCGCCAGCCGTTCGAGGTCGTAGGCGTCGCCGAGCACCTCCCGCAGCCGGTCGCGGGCGAGCGCGGCCTCGGCCAGCGCAGCCACGGCAGCGTGGCGCCGTTCGAGCTCCGCGCGGTCCCTGCGCGGTCGCTGGAGCCAGCTTTTCAGCAGGCGGCCGCCGGCGCTGGTGACGGTGTGATCGATCGTCTCGAACAGCGATCCAGAGCGGTCCCCCTGCATCGTCTCGGTCAGTTCGAGGTTGCGCTGGGTCGTCGCGTCGAGTTCGACGTGATCGCCGTCGCCGTGGGCCTGCAGCCGGGTGATCGAGGCCAGCACGCCCTGGCCGGTCTCCTCGACGTAGTTCAACACCGCCCCAGCCGCGCGGACGGCAGCGTCGGCCTCGATCCCGACGCTTTCGAGTGCGCCCTCGCCGAACTGCTCGCGGACGCGGTGGCGTGCCCGCCCGGGGGCGAAGGCCTCGGTGGTATGCAGCGTCAGCGCAGCGTCGGTCCGCCCTCGAAGGCGCTCCAGCAGGTCGTCGTCGTTTCGCACGTCGGGTCCGGGCAGGATCTCGACGGGATCGAACCGGTAGATCGTCGTCAGCAGTTCGTCGGCGTCGGCGGCGGTCGTGACGTGGAACCGGCCGGTTGTGACGTCCGTGAACGCCAGGCCGTAGACCTCGTCGTGGACGATCGTCAAGAGATAGCGCGCGTCGGCGTCGGTCACCGCAAGCAGGGTCCCGGGCGAGACGACGCGGGTGATCTCGCGTTCGTGGCCGTCGCCCGCCTCGCGCTGGTCGGCGACGGCGACGCGGTAGCCGCGTTCGACCAGTGCCTTCAGATACGGCGTCAGGTCGTCGACCGGGACGCCGGCCATCGGATACGAAGAGCCGTGGCTCGACTTCTGGCTCACCTTCAGGTCGAGTTCGTCAGCGACCAGTTCGGCATCGGAGTCGAAGAACTCGTAGAAGTCCCCCACCTGCATCGCGAGTATGTCCGCGTCTGTCTCGGCTTTCAGATCGAAGAACTCGCCGACGATTCCCGTCGCCTCGCTCATATCCACAGGTGAGTGCGGTATCGGCTAAAACACTTAGGAATGTCTCTGTTGAAACTCTCAGTGGTTGATACAAACGGCGTGTGCATATAGAGCGTATAGTCAGCATAGCGCTGTGCTTCTTTTCACCACCCCGATGCTGAACCAACTGCTCACTAAACATACACACTGAGCACAGACGGGGTATCCAGTTTTCCGCTCAGAGCGTAACACCCGCAGTGTCTTGACCTGGCCGGTTCCCGTCAGAACCGCCGGCAGGATATCGCGAACAGGTCAGCAGTTCGGCGGAGGCGGCCCTACTCAGTGTCGGTACTCGGTGGCCACGATTCACAGGGTGGCGTGAAACTGGTGACCGACGCATCGATTTCGATTTTCAGTCTAACCGAAGTACAGGCACTCTCAGTTTCGGATGAGACCGCGTGTGCGTTCCACGAAGGGGTCGCATCGACTCTCGTGTACACAGTCCAGTTGCCGGTCCCGTCAGTCCACGTGGAGTTGTTGAGAACGGCGAGGTCGATACTGAGATCTGCCTCATTCGAAGTGGACGAGACTCCATCCAACACGACCGACGTTCCGTACACAGGCACGGAGTCGCGCTCAACGAGAACGTGGACCCTGTGAGTGGTGTTATCGGCGTTCTCGACAGTGATTCGTCCCAGTTCCGTGTTGTTGGCATCGCTCCCGCCGGGCATCGCTGAGCATCCAGCAATCAGGATCATCGAACAGGCCAAGACGGTTGCGACTGTTTGTCGCCTGTCCAAAAAGAGGGCCATACTAGCGTTATTTCAATGATCTGTAATAAACGTTTTGTGTTTTCAGGGATGCATTCGAAGGGCTCGACAAGGAGTTCAGGATGCTCCTCCGAATTCGTGCTGTGTGTCTTTTTTGACGGTGCAGATTCCGTCTGAAGCTAGTAGGCCCCTGTAGTCAATTCGCGCTATGTCTCTTTCACTATGGCCACAAATAATATATAAATTGACAAATAGCTGTTTCTGAGCTGCCGGAATTCGGACGTCTCACGCCTGGAAAGGGGATTCGTTCGACAGTCGGACAAGCGCCTCCAGCGCCCATCGCCGAGATTCTTACCGAAATTACGGCCGACAGCCTCTGAGTTCGACGTTTCGTGTTCTGCTGTTGGAATGTGTTTGCTTTCGTTCGATGCGCAACCGGGTGAGTGGTGGCCACGGGAGTTCGCATCCATCCACACTGGTCGCAACAGAGAAAATCAATCGCCGATTGACACGACAGTTTCATATTCTGCCAGAATCCGCGTGCAAGACTTAGAGATTCAATACAGTACAGTCGCAGCTGTAGCTAGCCAATGTCGCGCCCTTGGACGGGTTCGGGAACCCCGGGAAATCTTACGAACGGTTGTTCAGGCCGTTTGTGTCGGCGTCCACGTGTATAGCTGGTAGAACATGCGCAGGACGGCAACGAGAATCGCAGCTTCCACCAGAAGACCGAAATAAGATGGGGGGTCCGTCACGGAGGAGAGCACGCCGATGGCAGCCACGGCGATGCCCACACGCAAGAGGGTGTTACCTGCAATGTCTCGGACGACATCGTCGGGGACCGGTGATGTGGATTCGCTGTAGCCAGCTAACAACCACGTCCAGCCGACGAACTTCACTAATCCGCCGAGCACTGCGACGATAGCGCCAGCAGCCAGCCACTCGACTGCCAAGGGACCAATGTCGAGCATACTCGAAGGTACAGACCAAGCGATGAAAAACGTTCCCGGAAATTTCAGAGATCGCAACTACTCCTCGCACCCGCCCCGATACCGTCGGCCAGAGATTCGTTCAGGCAGCGATTTGCTGTTAGCTCGCGCACGTATCTACCATGGGGTTTACCGTTGAACAGCGGGCAAGATACGCGCCTTCCGTCTTGCACAGGCACTATCGATCTACCTATTCCTTGTCCGAATCAGCGTGACCGACTCAGAGGTTGAACGAAGCATACAGAGTTGGTTTAATTCACGATTCGGAGGCTGAATCATCCGGTGGGTGGAAGATGCATCTATGATGTCCCAGCAAGGGGAAGAGCGACGAACGCCACGTACGACAGAGCGGTCGCCACTGATGGACCGATGATCCAGAACGCAACGAACCGCACGACTGCCGAGCGGTCGAAGAGCGCCGTCGCGTCTTGAACGTATTCAGGGTCTTCTTCCCCGGCACTCGACACGTTGTTCGGCGTGTCGGCCGTCACCGCACCCACCGCGATATCTGCTTCGAGATCGCCTCGCACCAGGTCGGTCGCCGCTGTCGGACGCGTCGCTCGGCCCCAGCCGAGGCCGACGATACACATCACCGTCGAGAGAGCCAGACTCATCGGGACTCCAAGCGCCGACGCTACGGTCGTGATACTCGCAGCCACGACCATGACGATTGTCGCCGCTAACAGCGGTAGATCAGTGAGATCGTTGCCAACTGATTCCATGGTCCGGCGGGCGATCGTGAACGCACCGAGTCCGATGGCGATCGTCCCTAATCCGACACCCCTCTCGACGCCGATTAGTCCTCCACCGACGAGTGGTGCGACTGCGTTCGCAACGTTACTTGCACCGGCACTAAACGCCATATAACAAGCGATCGCCAGCACTATCCCCGTACTGACCACCTCACGAGGCGTCGTTCCTGGCCCCAGTGTCGGCACGGGAATCATCCCAGAGCGGTCGAGCGTGAGAAGCGGCCCATTGGATTGTTCGAGTGCGATCCGCTGATCGAGATACGCATAGAAGTAGCGGCCGATGATAGCCCCGAACCAGAAACCAACAACCGGTGCGATGACCCACCAGACCATGATCGATCCAACCACGGCGTAATCCAATTGTCCCGTAGCGAGTCCCAACCCGGCAATCGCACCTACAGCTGTCATCGATGTCGAAACCGGAACGCCGTAGAGATTGGCAAGCAACATCCCTAATCCGATAAAGCCCAACACGACGACACTTGCTTCGGCAGAGAACGCTGTCGTCGGCACGAGTTCTCCGCCGAGCGTGTCGATCACGTTACGACCAACTGTCCATCCACCGAGGAAGACGAAAAACGTCATTAGTGCTGCGGCGGCGGTTTTATTGATGATTCGGGCACCGACAGGTGGCCCCCAGGCGACGCCCGTAGATGACCCGCCGATATTGAATCCGACGAAGACTGCGGCCGCAAGGGCGACGAGGAGGAGGATAGAAACCATACTATAACTTATGGATATAATCGGCATATAGGTTCTGATTGCGTTATCGACCGCGTCTCTATCGGTGTTTTATTCTTACTCCATCCGTAGCTATGGTATGACTTCACGCATCCTCGTCCCGATGGACGACTCGGAGATGGCCGAACACGCGCTCGAACACGCGCTCGAAACGTACCCTGACGCGGAGATCACGGTCCTTCACGTCGTCGGAGAGCCCTCGGGGATGATGGGAAAGGCGACGAGCCTCGCGCTGGCTGACGATATCGAGGAGGCCGCCGAAGAACGTGCGTCGGCGATCTTCGACCGGGCCCACGGGATCACCGGTGACAGGGAGATCTCGACCGACGTCGCGTGGGGCAACCCCTCGAAGGTGATCGTCAACCAGGCCGAGTCGTTCGACGCCGTCGTGATCGGTAGCCACGGCGGTTCGCTGGCCGACCGCCTCTTCGTCGGCAACGTCGCACAGCAAGTGTTCCGTCACTCGCCGGCCCCGGTGACCGTTGTTCGATAGACAATCTGTCTCTACCGATCTGTCTCCTCGTCAGTTGCCGAAAGACCGGTGACCGATATGCGCCCTGGGCCTTGTTTAGCTGAACACAGGCGCTAAGCCCCCGTCGTTAACGAGCAACACAGGCCGAAGGCCGAGTAGCGCAGTAGGGCGGGGATACAGCCACCGTGTTAACTTTGGCATCGATTCCACCAGACGGCGAACGCTTCGAGCCAAGACTCTGCTGTCGTCGGCTCGACGTTGCTAAATGTATTTGAAAACGAGGATGTTCGTCGTTTTACCTCACGAAAGACACGTTCGACGCTATTCCGATTTCCGTGGCGACGGATATGAAATCGGAGTCCGAGTCGCGACAGTGCCGCTTGGAGATGGTCGGCGTCGTCGATGAGAAACGTTGCATCGTCGATGTCGTGTTTCTCGCGGAGTTCACGCAGAAACACGTGCGTTAATCCTGAATTCGCGGTTGGAAACAGCCGCACATGCAGGAATTCGTTGGTCTTGGGATCGACGGCGGCGTACAGCCAATAGCGCTCAGTCCCGAGCTGAATTACAGTTTCGTCAAGCGCAACGTAATTCGAGGTTCTCGTACCCTTCGGCTGTAGATCGGCCTTTTGTACCCAGTTGTGGATGGCCGTGCGACTGCGTTGGACACCCAACCACTCAAGATGTTGTTTTGTATTTGAAATCGATAAGACAGCCAGATGCAACTGAATACCCATTTCAACGACCTCCTCGGGTGTCCGCTCGCGCTCCATAAACTCCAAATCAATCCAGCCGCTATCTCCGTTGAGGCGGTCGAATTCTGGCATAGAGCACTAGAACCGTCGGCCGCCTCATCCTTATCTTAACACGACGCGGATCACCCCACCACAGTCACGGAGATGCTAGTTCGTCGTTGAGGGGTCGGAGACGGCGACGACCTGCTTGCCGATGTTGTCGCCGGAGAAGAGCCCGAGGAACGCGTCGGGCGCGTTTTCGAGCCCGTCGACGACACTCTCACGGTGACTGATCTCGCCGGACACGACCCACTCGCCGAGCTGCTCGCTTGCCGCTTCGAACCGGGTAGCGTAGTCGCCGACGAGCAGCCCCTGGACTTTCGCGCGCACCGAGATGAGCTGGGGGAGTTTTCGCGGCCCGGTCGGCACGCTCTCGTCGTTGTAGTGAGCGATCTGTCCGCAGACGGCAACGCGGGCGTCGAGATTCAGCTTCGTGAACACGGCATCGGTGATCGGACCGCCGACGTTGTCGAAGTAGACGTCGACGCCGCTCCTGGCGGCGTCGTCGAGTGCTGTGCGGTAATCCTCGACCTGTTTGTAGTTGATTGCGGCGTCGAAGCCGAGGTCGTCGGTGAGCCACTCGACTTTCTCGTCGGTGCCCGCGAACCCGACGACGCGGCAGCCGTTGAGTTTCGCGATCTGGCCGACGACGGAGCCGACCGCGCCCGCGGCGCCGGAGACGACGACGGTGTCGCCGGGTTTGGGCTCGCCGACTTCCAGCAGCCCGAAGTACGCGGTCCGACCGGGCATTCCAAGGACGCCGAGGTACGCCGGCAGGTCCGCGACCGACGGATCGACGGGGGCGACGCTCTCGGCGTCGAGGACGCTGTAGTCCGCCCACGTCCCGTTGCCGGTCACGAGGTCGCCAGCCTCGTACGCGTCGCTCTCGCTCTCGACGACTTCGCCGACGACGGCACCCGCCATCGGGTCGCCGATGTCCCACGGTTCGGCATAGGACTCGGCGTCCCGCATCCGTCCTCGCATGTAGGGGTCCACGGAGAGATATCGCACGCGGACCAGGAGTTCGCCATGTCGTGGCTCCGGCACGTCGCCCTCGCGGAGTTCGAAGCTGTCCATGTCCGGTTCGCCGTCGGGGCGCTGTGCGAACACCCACTCGCGGTTCGAGTTACGCATATGCCGTCTTGCGTTCTCGCACCGAAAGCAGTTCCTCTTCCAGCAGCGGCTTCCGGTGTCGGAGGTCGTTGTCGTACGGTCCATCCACGTCACACTAGATGTCGCTCACCCACCACCGAAAGCGCTGATAGCAGAGGTGCGGTGGACCGACTGAGTCGGTGTGCTTGCACTCGGCGACGATTGTACCTCTGCGAACCTTCTTTTCCACGCCGCTCCACCACCCGCCATGAGCGTCATCGAGAGCGTCCACGAAGATCACGGGGCGACGTTTCGATCGGTCGGGGGGAAGCGAGTCGTCGCCGACTACGGCCGCCCGGAACGGACCCACCGGGCGGTGCGCAACGTCGCGGGCGTGATCGAGCTGGGCTACGACGTCCGCGAGGTAACCGGCCCGGACCGCATCGCAGCCGTCGAACGGGCGAGTACCGCCAACGTGCCGCGATCGGACGGTGAGGGGTGCTACGGGTTCGTCCTCGAAGACGGGGCGATCGCCGCCGACGCGTACGTCTACAACGCCGGCGAACGGCTGCTGGCTTTGCTCTCCCCCGGCCGCGGCGACCGACTCGACCGGGCGCTCTCGGAGTCGGGGGCCGAGAGTACCGATCTGACCGACGAGCTGGCGGTCTTCAGCGTCCACGGCAGCCAGGCCACCGAGAAGATCGCGAGCGTCCTCTCGACCGGTGGCGGCGCGCCGGTGCCGGCCCACACGTTCGTCCGCGGATCGATGGGCGACGAGGGCGTGACGGTCGTCGCCAGCGACGCTCCGACCGGCGAGGCGGGCTACGAGGTCGTCTGCGGGATCGACGACGCCAAGCGCGTGTTCGACACGCTGGTCAACCGGGGGCTCAACGCCGCGCCCTTCGGCTATCGGACCTGGGAGTCGCTGACGCTGGAAGCCGGGACGCCGCTGTTCGAGCCGGATCTCGCAGGCCGATCGCCGGCTGTGCTCACGCAGCGCGGCGACAGAGAGGGGCGGCAGCTAGTCGGACTTGTCTGTGAGGCGCTGCCCGATCCCGGCGCGACCGTCTACGGCGATGGGGCCGCGGTCGGCACTGTCACCCGGGCACTGGAGAGTCCGACGCTTGACGAGCCGATCGCGTTCGCGGTCGTCGCGGGCGAACCGACGGCCGTCGAAACCGACGCGGGCCGCGTCGAGGCCAGGGAGGCGTCGCTGCCGTTCGTCGAGGGGAGCGAGCGATCGCGGCGGCTCCCCGGCAATCGGTAGGGACACAGCCACCAGTCACGATCGAGAACGGTGGCCAATCACGTCCGTGACCGGGCGCCCGATCACGACCGCGAGAACATCGCCCGCAGCTGCTCGCGGGAGAACAGCGTCGAGGGCTCGTCCATGTGGACGCCGATCTCGCCGGAGAAGAAGCCGAGGCCGAGCCGCTGGACAGCCTGGGGGAGCGAGTAACACCGCCGGATCCACGCCCCCAGTTGGATCTCCCGACCGAGTGCAGATCGCCAGGCCGACTCGTAGTCCGCGAGCGTCGCCGGATCGCCGGGATCGACCGTCTCGGCGGCCCGATCGGCAGCCACCATCCCGTACCGGATCCCACCGCCGGTAAACGGCTTGGTCTGTGCGGCGGCGTCGCCCACCAGAAACGCGCGCCTGCTCGTCACCGTCTCGGGCGGGCCGATCGAGATCAGCCCCGAACAGCGGTTCGTCGTGTCCGCGCCGTAGCTGTCGGTGAACGCCTCGAACCACTCGCCGACTTCCGCGCCGGGGCTGGCCGCGAGGCCGTACTCGACGCCCGCCTCGCCGCGTGGGATCCGCCAGGCGAAAAACCCGGGGACAGTCAGGTGCACGTCGACGAAGTCCGCGCTGTCCGGCGAGTCGTCGAAACCGAGCACGCCGTGTAACAGCTCCGCCGGTTCGGGCAGACCGAGTTCGCCCCGAACTTTCGAACGCGGGCCGTCCGCGCCGGCGACCATCCGGGCCGCGTGCGTGTCGACGCCGTCGGGGCCCCTGACCGTGACCTCGACGTGATCTCGGTGCTCTTCGACGGCGGTGACAGTATGATGGTCGCGGACGTCCGCACCCGCGTCGCGGGCAGCCTCAGCGAGCCAGCGGTCAAGTCCGACGCGGTCGATGACGTTCGAGACGACCGACTCCTTGTAGAAGGGGTAGGCTTCGCTGTCAGGGCCCCCGAGCCGGAAACGTGCGCCGTAGATCTCGTTCTGCAGGAGCGCCTCGCGAGCGCCGTCGGGCGTGAACTGCCAGACATCGGTGCTGACGTGTCCCGAACACGCCAGCGGCTCGCCGATCGCCCCCTGCTCGAAGACGAGGACATCGTGGCCGGCCTCGGCGGCCCGACGGGCGAACCGCGAGCCGGCCGGTCCCGCACCGACGACGACGAAGTCGCGCATGGGTATCCAAAGTCCGCTCTCGGCTAAATACCTTCTCGAATCGAACGGACAACAGTGATCCTTCTCGAATCGGCCGGCCGATAGTGATCCGCCACGAGACAGCGATCGGATCGGTCGAAACCACAGTATCAGATCTTGTACTGGGGACCGAGAGCGTTTTGCCGCAGAGGGCAACAGCCGTGTATGGAGCCCGGAGCCGCCGGATCGAAACACTCGAGTGCGGTTTGCGGGATCAGCGTCCGTGAGGTGAGTCAGCCGTGAGACGACGGGCCGTTCTCGCCGTCTTCCTGGCCGTTTTGCTCATCGCCACCGGCCTGCTGACGACGAACGTCGTCGCACTAGACGACGACGGCGTTACGGCAGGGGCGGAACTGCTCGCCGGAACGGATCCACTCGGGGCCGACACCGACGGCGACGGACTCGATGACGGTCGAGAACTCGACGGCCCGACCGATCCGCTCGACCCAGACACTGACAGCGACGGATTGACGGACGGCCGAGAGCACGACCTCGAGACGGATCCACTGGTGGTCGACAGCGACGGCGACAGTCTAAACGACAGTCGAGAACTCGACCTTGGGACCGATCCGCTCGCGGCGGACACGGACGACGACGATCTCGGAGACGGCCGGGAGTACGACGTCGGAACGGATCCGCTCGATCCCGACACTGACGGCGACAGCCTAAGCGATAGCCGCGAACTCGGCCTTGAGACCGATCCGACAGAGACGGACACTGACAGCGACGGCCTGAACGACAGCCGTGAACTCGATATCGAAACCGATCCGCTCGTAGCGGACACCGACGACGACGAACTAAACGACGGTCGCGAGCACGACATCGGGACAGATCCCGTAGCCGCAGACACTGACAGCGACGGCCTGAACGACAGCCGCGAACTCGCTCTCGAAACCGATCCGCTAGCCTCCGACACCGACGGCGACAGTCTGAACGACAGTCGAGAACTCGACCGTGAGACCGACCCCCTCGACGCTGATACCGACGGAGACGGGCTAGACGACAGTCGAGAACTCGACCTTGAGAGCGATCCAACGGATCCGGACACTGATAGCGACGGCCTGAACGACAGCGGAGAGTTGGACATCGGGACCGATCTCCTTGACGTTGACACCGACGGCGACAACCTGAACGACAGTCTGGAACTCGACTTTGAGACGGATCCGCTCGTGCCGGACACCGACAGCGACGGGCTGGAGGATGGCCGCGAACTCGACCTTGAGACCGATCCACTCGATCCCGACACTGACAGCGACAGCTTGAACGACAGCCGCGAACTCGATCTGAAGACTGACCCCCTTGATCCCGACACTGACGGCGATAGACTAAACGACAGCCGCGAACTCGATCTGGAGACCGACCCCCTCGACGCTGATACCGACGGAGACGGGCTAGACGACGGTCGAGAACTCGACCTCGAAACGGATCCGCTGATCGGGGATTCGGACGCAGATAGTCTCGAAGACGGGGCCGAGACCGACCTGGGGACGGATCCACTCGATCCCGACACCGATGGTGACGGACTCGAAGACGGGCGCGAGCGGGACCTCGGAACGGACCCTTCGGTAGGTGATACAGACAGCGACGGCCTGAACGACAGCCGGGAGCTCGAACTCGACACCGATCCGACGGAGCCAGATACCGACAGTGATGGACTGGACGACAGTCGCGAAGTGGATCTGGGGACCGACCCGCTCGCGGCGGACACGGACGACGACGGGCTCGAAGACGGGCGCGAGCTGGCGCTTGGCGCTGATCCGGTCGTGGTTGACACGGACGGCGACGGGCTCAACGACGGCCGAGAGGACGAACTGGGGACCGACCCCACGACGTCCGATACGGACGACGATGGCCTGGGTGACAGTCGAGAACCCGATCTCGGGACGGACCCGACCGCGGCCGACACGGACGGCGACGGGTTCGACGACGACGCCGAACTCGCGTTCGGAACCGATCCGACGACGCCGACGCCCGACACCGACGACGACGGGTTGCCCGATGAAGTCGAACAGGAACTGGGGACCGACCCCGGAATTGCCGATACGGACAGTGACGGGCTCGGCGACGGGCGGGAGTACGATCTGGGAACCGATCCGCTCGCTTCCGATACTGACGGCGATGGTCTCGAAGACGGTGTGGAAGTCAGCGGCGAGACCGCGGGCGGAGCAACGATTTCAGGTGCCGACCCACTCCGGATGGATCTGTACGTCACGCTGCTTGCGAGTGCGAACGCCGACGGCCTCAGCAGCGCCGAACGTGCCGGCCTCCGGCAGGCCTGGGCCGAGATGCCGATCGACAACTCCGACGGCTCGACCGGCGTCACGGTTCACATTACTCGAAAGAGTCTCGGAGAGTCGGTCACGACGGACGGCAGCTCCGAAGAATTCAACGAGCTGTCCGATACCTACTACACCGAGCAGTACGTCGGAGAGATGCTCAGCGTGACGCGCGCTGCCATGATCGTTCCGATCGAGTCCGACAGCGTCGCCGGACGCGGTTACGCACCGGGATACTTCTCGATCAACGACGCCGGTTCGAGCGGCACCGTCGGCGAGTACAGCGTCCGAACGCGGATCGTCGTCCACGAGCTCTTACACAACGTGATAGGCGAACTCGACGAGGAGAACAAGTGTTACTCGGAGTTCGACGGCGGCTCGGCCGACTATCACTCCTGTGAAGGATGGCTCAGCTACGATTTCGACGCCTCGGAGACCTATCTGCCCGAGTCACTGGCCGAGGAGATCGAACGCGACGGACTCCTGCCGTCGTGATCGTGCCACGGCCGAGGAGAGTTCCCGCTACGCACGCGGATCGCTGTCCGGCCCGGGATACGTGTCGCCCTCGACCAGCCCGTGGAGGCTCGCGGGATCGAACAGCCGGGCGAACGCGTCCGGCGGACGGACGCTCAGGTCCGCGTGCGGCTGGACGGACAGCCCCGTCTGTGCCGAGCGAAGCGACGCGTCGTAGCTCAGCAGGTGGGCGGCCCCACCCCGGTAGGCCGTCGCCAGCGCCGGGTGATCGCCCGCCGGGTGTTCGACGCGTTCTGTCGCCGCTGCCAGCCGTTCGTGGTGTGCGGCCGCCAGCTCCGGATCGGCGAGTTCGGCCACGACTGCCTCGGTATCCTCGAGTAGCGGGTCACTGGCCAGCAGCGCCAGCCAGGAGTGGCGACGGACGTGATCGAGCGCCTCGCGGGCCAGACCGCCTACGAGCAAGTCCGCCACAAGCACGTCCGCGTCGGCCACGACCCGCGCCGGCGACGCGTCAGTCATCGTCCTCCCGACGGGTGGCGAGCGTCTCACGGATCGCTTCGACCGTCGTCTCGTACGTCCGGGCGCGTTCGAAGAGGTCGGCCCACGTCGCCATACGGAAGCGAACGCCCGCCGGGCGGAAAAGACGACCGCCTGGCGAGCAGAAAAGACGACCGCACGGGTGGAGAGATGAGAACGTTCAAAAGCAGGGGAAGCGTACCGCGACGTATGCATCGAGTGCGATCGGCCGACGACGCCGTCGCGGGGACGGAGTCGCAGGTCCACGGCTCGCTGTCCCGCTCCCAGCGGGTGACACGCCCGAATCGCATCTCTTCGCGACGTGCCACGGACTGTTTCTGTACCTGCTGTCGCTGTTGTTGAGGACGCACAGCCGAGCGCGACACACCGCTCGCCGATCGAAACCAGGTAGCCCCGCTCCCAGACCGCCAGAGATTACAGAGACATGACTCGACATACCGACTCACACGAACTGTCCGAACGTACCGACTCACACGAACCGTCGTCTGAACGTACCGACTCACACGAACCGTCGTCTGAACGTACTGACCCACGCGGATCACTCCTCGAAACGATCGGCCACACGCCGCTAGTCGAACTCGAAACCGGACCGCCATCAGTGCCGGTCTACGCGAAGCTGGAGACGTTCAACCCCGGCGGCAGCGTCAAAGACCGGATCGGCAAACACATCATCGAGCGGCTGCTCGACCGCGGCGACCTCCCCCCGGGCGGCACTGTCGTCGAGCCGACGGCCGGCAACACCGGCATCGGGATGGCCGTCGCCGCGAACCAGCTCGGGCTGGACACCGTCTTCGTCGTCCCGCGCGGATTCAGCGAGGAGAAGCGGCGGCTGATGGCTGCACTCGGAGCTGAGATCGTCGACGTCCCCGGCGATATCGGGATGTCCGGGGCTGCGGAACGCGCCCACGAAATCGCGGAACAGCGCGAGGACGCGGTCGTCCCACAGCAGTTCGCGACGCCGCTGAACGTCGAGGCGCACTACGAGACGACCGGCCGGGAGATCCTCGAGGCGCTGGGCGAGGAGATCGGGGCGGTCGTCGCCGGCGTCGGCTCCGGCGGGACGCTGATGGGAATCGCCCGGGCCGTCCGCGAGCGCGTCCCCGACGTCCACGTCGTCGCCGTCGAACCCGAGGGCTCGACCTTCGGCGAACTGCTCGACGAGCACCGCGAGGAGGGTGACTACAAGACCGAGGGGATCGGTACCCACGACCCGAGCGTCGCCGAACTGCTCGACCCAGACGTGCTCGACGAGGTCGTCACTGTCAGCGACCGCGACGCCCACGCAGAACTGCAGCGGCTCGCCAGCGAGGCGGGCCACCTCGTCGGATCGAGTTCCGGCGCGGCCAGCGTCGCCGCCCGACGGGTCGCCGAACGGATCGCGAGCGGCGACCTCGACGCGCCGGCTGAGACGGTCGTGACGGTCTTCCCCGACTCCGGAGAGCGATACCTCTCGAAGAACATCTACGGCTCCTTCGAAGCGTGGGAGGGGAAAGCATGAGCGACGAGCCGTCCCCATCGAAAGACGACACCGAGTTCGCCACGCGCGCGATCCACGCTGGCCAGCACCCCGACCCGGAGACGGGCGCGGTCATGACGCCCATCTACGCGTCCTCGACGTTCGCCCAGGACGGCCCCGGCGAGCATCGGGGCTATGAGTACTCCCGGACGGGCAACCCGACGCGGACGGCTCTGGAGGACAACCTCGCCAGCCTCGAAGGCGGCGAATACGGTCGCGCCTTCGCCAGCGGGATGGCCGCGATCAACACCGTCCTCAATCTGCTCGAAGCCGGCGACCACGTCGTCGTCGGCGAGGATGTCTACGGCGGGACCCACCGGCTCTTCACCGAGGTCTACGAGGACTACGACCTCCGGTTTTCCTTCGTGGACACGACCGATCCCGACGCGGTCGCCGGGGCGGTCACGCCCGCGACGGAGTTGCTCTGGATTGAGACGCCGACCAACCCGCTGTTGCAGGTGATCGATCTCGACGCGATGGCCGAGGTGGCCGAGGCCGCCGACGCCCTGCTGGCGGTCGACAACACCTTCGCGACCCCGGCGCTACAGCGGCCCCTGGAACACGGCGCGGACATCGTCGCACACTCGCTGACGAAGTATCTCGGTGGCCACTCCGACGTGGTCGGTGGCGCACTGATCACCGACGATCCAGAGCTGGACGAGCGGCTGGGCTTTTACCAGAATAGCGTCGGCGCGACGCCGGATCCGTTCGCCTGCTTTCTGGTCCTTCGCGGCACCAAGACCCTGCCGGTGCGGATGGAACGCCACAGCGAGAACGCCCGGACGCTGGCGGCGTGGCTCGAAGACCACCCGGCGATCGAGCGGGTGTACTATCCCGGGCTCGAATCGCATCCACAGCACGAACTGGCGGCCCGGCAGATGGACGCCTTCGGCGGGATGGTGAGTTTCGAACTCGACGGCTCGCTGGAGGCGACCGAGCGACTCGTCTCGAGCACCGAGGTGTTCACGCTCGCGGAGAGCCTCGGCGGCGTCGAGAGTCTGCTCGAACAGCCGGCGACGATGACCCACGCGGCCGTCCCGCGCGAGCAGCGCCTGGACGCGGGCGTCACCGACGGGCTGGTCCGCGTCAGCGTCGGCCTGGAAGCCATCGAGGACCTGCGGGCCGACCTGGCGGGGGCGATCGACGCCGCGCTCGATCGCTGATACCCAGCGAGGTTGAGGGCGACTGCCCGCCTCAGAACCGGTTCCACTACCGCTTTGTATCAGCCCCGAATAGACGAAGGTATGGCTCGACAGGAAGCCCCCGTGTCGCCGCCGGTCGTGTTGACCATCGCGGGCAGCGACTCCGGCGGCGGGGCCGGTATCCAGGCCGACCTCAAGACGATCGAAGCCGGCGGCGCGTTCGGGACGAGCGCGATCACCAGCGTCACCGCACAGAACACCCGCGGCGTCCACGGCTCACATCTGCTCCCGATCGAAGACATCGAGGCGCAGATCGACGCCGTGTTCGATGACTTCGACGTGGCGGCGGTCAAGACGGGGATGCTCGCGACCGAAGACGTCATCGAGACCGTCCGCGGGTACGCCGATCGGCTGCCGAACCTCGTGGTCGATCCCGTGATGGTCGCCGCCTCGGGGGACCGGCTGCTCGAGCCCGACGCGGAGGACGCCTACGAGGCGCTGATCGCCGAGTCGACGCTGGTCACGCCCAACGCCGATGAGGCGGCCGTCCTGACCGGGATCGACCCCGAAAACGAGGGCGAAGCCCGCGAGGTAGGCCAGCGACTCGTAGAGATGGGGGCCGACGCCGCGCTGGTCAAAGGTGGCCACATTCCGGTCCCGGAGGTGACGGACGTGCTCGTCACCGACGAAGACGTGACGACGATCCGCCACCCCCGGGTCGACACCGACTCGACGCACGGCTCGGGCTGTACGCTCTCGAGCGCGGTCGCGACGCGGCTGTCTCACGGCGACAATCTCGCGGCCGCCGTCGAGTCAGGCGTCGACCTGCTCTCGCGGGCGATCCGGTACAACCTCGACGTCGGCGAGGGGGCGGGCGCAGTCCACCACACCGTCGAGGCGCGCGATCGAGCCGCTCGCGAGCGGACTGCCGAAACCGTCGAGGGGATCGTCGCGGCGCTGATCGATCGGGACGTCACGCCCGTCGTTGACGCGGCCGGACTGGACGTAGTTGGAGCGACCCCCTACGCCGAGCACGAACACGACGTCGCAGCCGTCGAGGGGCGGGTCGCCCGGACGCTGTCGGGACTCCGACCCAATCGCGGCGTCCGGTTCGGCGCGTCGGGTCGGACCGCCGAACTGTTGCTCAACGCCCGCGAAGAGCGTCCGGCACTGTCGTTCGCCTGCCGCTGTCGCAACGATTCACGGGTCGAGGCGGCACTGAAAGAACTGGAATGGGGGACGATCGATCTCGAACGCGACGGCGGACCCGGCCGCGTCGAAGACGCAATCGGTCCGGAGACGGTCGCGCTGCTCGACCGTCGAGCGTCCTCGACGATTGTCCTCGCTGAACGCGCGCCCACACTGCGGGAACGCGTCGTGACGCTGGCTGAGACGATCGCGTAGTCGCGCCGCTGCAATCAAGCGTGTGCGACACCTAGCACGGCCAGTGCCGTCGACCACCTACCGCTGTTCGAGCTGTCTCGATCACACGCTGACGCGGGAGTACAACGTCTCCCATTTCTCGATCCGGTGTCCGAACTGCGGCGAGTTTGCTCGTTTCGTCCACGCGGGCGTCCTCGAACAGTACGAGGAGTTCGAGGCGTCGCCGCCCGAGGAACTCGACTGGGAACGGCTCGACCGGATGGAGAAGTTCGTCGTCGCCGAGAAGCTCGTCCGGCAGGGCAACACGCTTGAGGACTTCGAGGTCGAAGTCCACGACGAGGAGTGACTGTCGAGAAGGACGCTACGACGTCGCTTACCACTCGACGCTGAGCCGGCCGTCACCCTCGGGATCGGGCGCGACCTCCTCGTCCGTCCGGCGGTCGACCACGTGGATCACGCCGCGGCCGTTCTTGGCCGGACAGCTCTCGGCGGCGTCGACGTGGTGCGCCAGGTCACTCTCGTCAATGTAGTACGTGCTCGGTCGGGCCAGACCGGTGTCGAGATCGAGATCCCAGTGCGGGGAGTGGGCAGCGCACTTGCCCGCCCCGATACAGAGATTGGCCTCGAAGACGATCTTGTATGGCTTGGCCTCGATCGGCGGCGCGTCCGTCCCGCCGATCTCGCTCGGTCGAATCGGGTCGCCATCTTCCCCCTCGTCGTGCTTGATCGGTTCGTCATCCGTCATCTCAGAACCCCCGCAGTTCTCCGAGGACGGCCGCGGCCGAACCGTCGTCGATGACCTCGCGAGCGGCGTCGAGACCGCCGTCGAGGGAATCAGCGTCGCCACCGGCGTAGATCCGGACCGCGGCGTTCAGCGCGACGGCGTCGCGCCAGTGGTCCGTCCGCTCGCCACCGAGAACCGCCCGGGTGAGTCGGGCGCTATCGGCGGCCACGTCCGGGACTGCCAGGTCCTCGTTCTCGAAGTCCATGCCGTACTCGGCGGTCTCGATCTCGTCGTCAGCGAGTCCACCCTCGGGCGTCCATTCAGCGAACTTCGTGTACCCTGGCCGGATGTCGTCGTAGCCTTCCAGTCCCTGGAACATGATGATTCGATCCGGGTCGTGTGCCCGGCTGCGCTGCAGTGTCTCGATCACCTTCTTGGCGAACGCGAGGTGATAGAACGAGCCCAGATGGACGCTCGCGCCGGCCGGGTTGGCCAGCGTCTCGACGGTGTTGAGGAACGTGCGGACGCCCATCCGATCCCGGCGGTCGGCGAGTGCGTCGACGGCGGGGTTGAACGCCGGCTGGTAGTAGAAGCCGAAGCCAGTCTCCTCGACCATCTCGGCCGACTCGCCGGGCCGGAGCTCGGTGCGGACCCCGAGCTCATCGAGGACGTGCTTGTAGGCGTCGTCCTTCTGTGTCGGGACACGGTCGCCGGAGTGGACGACGACGGGCGTACCCGCGGCAGCCGCGACGACACCCGCTGCGACCCCGAGGATGGCCGTCCGCGCTTTGCCGTCGTAGTTCGCGCCGCAGTCGACCGGGTCGACGTCGGGCACGGTGCGCTCGACTCGCTGGGCCATCACGTCGGTGAACGCGGCGAGTTCAGTCGGCGTGTTGTGCTTCCAGCGGTTGGCGAGCCAGAACGCGCCGAGCGTCGTCGGATCGGGATCACCCTCGACGATCCGCGTCATCGCTTCGGTCGCCTGCTCGCGGGTCATGTCCTCGGCGGACTTGCTGCCGGAGCCGACTACCTCGGTCATGAGGCGTTTGAGCGGCCACTCGCCGGGCGCGTCGCTCATCGGTGGTTCACCCCCGCGAGTTCCTCGCCCCGCCCGGCGGAGGGAGTCTCGGCGGCCGTCCCTTCCTCGCCGAGGCAATGGGCGACCGTCTCGCGGACGTCGACCACGTCGCCGACGACGGTCACGGCTGGCGGTTCGATCCCCGCTGCCTCGGCCCGGTCGACGATCGTGTCGATCGTCCCCGTGACGACCCGTTCGTCAGCCAGGGTCGCGCGCTCGACCATCGCTACGGGGGTGTCGGGCCCGACCGCCCCCTCCCTGAGTGCGGCCACGTTGTCGGGCAGGCGGCCGACCCCCATCAGGATCACCAGCGTCCCGCCGGTGGCGACGATCCCGGAGAGGGCGTCCCAGTCGAGGGACGAGTCGTCCTTGCTCGGGTCTTCGTGACCCGTAACGACGACGAACGCCGAGGCGTGATCCCGGTGGGTCGCCGGAATGCCGGCCACGCCGGGCCCCGCGACGGCGCTCGTGATCCCGGGGACGATCTCGAAGGGGACCCCGTGGCGCGCGAGGTGTTCGGCCTCCTCGCCGCCGCGGGCGAAGACAGTCGGGTCACCACCCTTCAGCCGAACCACGTCCCGGCCCGCTGAGGCCTCACAGACGAGTCGCTCGTTGATCGCCGCCTGCGGCGTGCGCTCGCCGTCGGCGCGTTTGCCGACGTGCTCGGCGCGCACCCGGTCGGGTATCGATTCGACGACGCCGTCCCCCACGAGCGAATCGTGGAAGACGACGTCGGCCTCGTCGAGCAGGCGGCGGGCTCGAACCGTCAGGAGCTCGGGATCGCCCGGGCCGGCACCGACGAGATAGACAGTTCCGTTCGTTGTCATAGCCATTAGTCTGGGGTAGAAAGGGTGCCGCGTGCCCGCCGGTAGCGGACCCGGTATCGGTTGTCCGGATCGGGCAGATCGCCCGGCGGCACGTCGGCGTCGCGGTGGTCGGACAGCTGTGCGCCTGCGTGGTCTGCCTCCAGTATCTCACGGGCCGCGGCGACGAGGAACGAACACGGTTCGCGACAGGGGAGTTCGGTCCCGCCGTCGCCTGCCGGATCGCCGGTCTCGCTGCGGTCGGGCAGCCGGTCCCCGTCCGCGCGCTCGTCCCACTCGCGGCGCTTGGCGCAGTTGCCACACACCGCAGTCGTGAGATCGCGGAGTTCCGCACCGGAGAGGTCGGCAACGCCAGCGTAGATCCCGGTCTGGCGCGCGGCTACCTCCTGGAAGGGGACGGGTTCGGGATCGTCGGCCCAGATCTCGATGGCGGCCGGGTACACCGCCGCGAGTGCTCCGAGAAGCTCCCTCGAATCCAGGTCCGGCAACACCCACCCCGTGGGGAGCGATCGCTCGCCGGCAAACGGCCGAAAGCGGCCCTCGTCGTCGCTGCGGACGAATCGTCTGAACGTGTCGGGGTCGCGCTCGATTAGGGTCTCGCGGTCGGCGTCGCGGTCGGCGCAGTGGCGCAGTTCGTAGGCGTCGCCGTCCCCGGTCACGAGGAGGTCGCCCCACTCCCGGCCGCGGCTGTCGCCCTCACAGCGGGCCCGATCGAGCCACGACAGGAAGGCCTCGGCTGCGTCGGGCCGGACCGCCGTCTCCCGATCGGCGTCCCGATCCACGTCGGCACCGGCCTCTGCGACCCGTTCCAGGATCACCTCGGGTACGAGCGGGTCGGTACCGACGGCCGAGGCGTACCAGATCCGCCGGCCATCGACCTCGCCGGGGACGGGATACCCCGATTGCGGGTCGTCGGTAATCCCCAGGAGTTCGGGGATCTCGTCGCGGGTGTGAAAGCCGTCGGCGACGAACAGCGGGACGACGGCGATCTCCGCGGCTGCGAAGCGGTCGAGGGCCTCGGAGACGTACGGCGCCTCGTCCATGAACAGCGCGCCGACCTCCGCGAAGTCGGTTCGCGATTCGAGGGCAGCGACGTGATCGTAGACGGCCTCGGCGCTGTTGGGATTGCGCTCGGTCCCGTGGCCGACGACCGCGAGCGCGGCCGTCTCCTCGGCTACGTCACCGAGCAGACGGCGGGCTCGGGACGCGATCACGTCGGTCATCGCCGGGTGGGTACCGACGGGCTCGGTGTAGACCAGTTCGGGTTCGATCGGTTCGCCCGCCACGTCCTCGATCCCGAGTCCGAACTCACGCGGGAGGACCCGATCGACGAAATAGCCCTCGCTCACGAACAGGGGGACGACGTAGGCCGTCTCGGAATCGACCGTCCGCACGACCGAGCGGAAACTCGGTGACTCCTTCCAGAACGCAGCCCGGACCTGGTCGAAGCACCCGCGTTCACGGATGGCGTCAGCGTGTTCGAGCGTCGGGGTCGCGGAGTCAGGGTTGCGATGGGAGCCGTGGGCCGCGACGATCAGCGCCTGTTCGGTCATGCACTCTCACCGCCGTCGCCAGCACGGTTCGTCGCATCGATGCGGTCTGCTGCCTCGCGGAGTTCAGTCGCGAGGGTCCGGGCCTCGGAAGACGAGAGCGTCACGCGGTCGGCGTGTGGCGGCACCGAATCGAGGTCGACGTTGTCGAGTTCGAGTTCAAGCGTGACTTCGTCGGGATCGCGACGGGCAGTCCGGACGTTGAGCACGGCGGGCGCTTGCTCGGCGAAGCCGTGGCCCTCGACACGCCCTTCCAGGAGATCGAACGTCGTGAAGGCGTTGGCCTTCAGTATGCGGTCGGCCATCTCAATCGTCGGTCGCGAGGGGTTCGTCGTTCGGGCCCGTCGGCGCGGGCGAGGCGCTCATCGCGTCGTCCTCGGCGTAGGGGTACCACGTCATCTTCGTGTTCGCGAGGTACGGATCCTCGTAACTCGTCTCCTCGGGGTCGGCGAGGTCGGCGAGGTCGTCCTCGTCGCGATCGGCGACGAACGACCGGAAGGACTCGCCGTCCTCGCGTTCGCGCTCGTATGCCGCGAGCAGGTTAGCGACGTATCCCGGCACCTCGTCAGCGGGCACGCGCATCTCCACCCAGTCGGCGAACCGCGGGTTCTCGCCGAGGCCACCGCCGAGCCCGATATCGAAGGCCTCGACTGCGTCGCCGTCCTTGCGGGTTTTCATCCCGCGCAGGCTGACGTCGGCGATCTGGGGCTGGGCGCAGGAGGCGGTACAGCCCGAGAGGTGGATGTGGAAGTCCTCGACGCCCGCGGGGACGGAAACGTTGTCCCGCAGCCAGCGCGCGTACCTGACCATCCTGTTTTTCGTCTCGACGATCGACAGTGAGCAGTACTCGGTGCCGGTACACGCGATCGATCCCCGCATGAACGGATGGGGGTCGGGCGAAAACTCCTCGAGTAGCGACTCCTCGAGGAATTCCGAGAGGTCCTCGTCGGCGATGTCCCCGACGATGACGTTCTGGCGCTGGGTCAGGCCGATCATCGAAGAGTCGTAGGCGTCGGCCAGATCGGCGAGTTCGATCACGTCCCCGGCGGCCATCCGCCCGACCAGCACGGAGAGGCCGACGAAGTGCTGGCCGTCGCGCTGCTCGTAGACGCCGACGTAATCGCCCGGCGCGTCGGCGCGGCCGGCGTTGTAGTCGTAGTTCTCGCGGAGATCTTCTCCTGCGGCCGGCAACTCGTCGTCGACGTACTCCTCCTGGAGGACCGACCGGACCTTCTCGGGCCCCCACTCGTCGACCAGGAACTTCATCCGGGCGTTGAACCGGTCTTCGCGGTCGCCGTAGTCCCGGAAGAGCCCGGAGAGGCCGGCCGCGACCGCGGGGACGTTCTCGGGGCGGCAGAAGACGTCGATGTCCCGGGCAAAGCGGGGCTCCTTGCGAGCGAGGCCGCCGCCGACGCGGACGTTGAACCCCTCGATCGTCTCCCCGTTTCGCTCCTTGACAGCGGGTTCGAACGCCAGGTCGTTGATGTCACCCTGACCCGCGCCGCGGTAGTCGCCGGTGACCGCGACCTTCCACTTCCGGGGTAGGTTCGTGTAGAGGTCGTTGCCCTTGAACCGGTCGTGGAGCTCCTGGACGATGGGCCAGACGTCGACGTGCTCGTCGGCGTCGCGGCCGGCGACGGGCGAGCCGACGATGTTGCGCCAGGAGTCGCCACACGCCTGCATCGTCGAGAGGCCCACGGCCTCCAGTTCCTCGAAGAGGGCGGGCACGTCCTCGATGTCGATCCAGTGGAGCTGTATCGACTGTCGGGTCGTGAAGTCGGCGTACGCCTCGCCGAACTCGGGGTTGTCCACGGGGCCGGTGGCGTACTCGCGGGCCACCTCACCGACGGTCCGGAGCTGCTCGGGGGTCATCCGGCCCATCGGCGTCCCGATACGCAGCATGAAGTAGCTCTCCTGACCCTTTCGCTGGTGGTACAGTCCCCACCACTTGAAGCGCTCGAACCACGCGTCGCGTTCGTCCTCGGGGATGGAATTGAACCCCTCGGAGGCGAACCGTTCGAGGTGGTCGCGTATCTCCATCCCGTAGGCTTCGTCCTTCCAGCGTTCGACCTTGGTCGGCATGTGCGTCGGGACGTGAGCCGGACGTATAACCGCGGCCGCCCCGTCAACCTTGCCCGTCTCTCCGGCACCGGGACAACGATTGCCGGTATGTCCGAGCCGCTAGCCCGAGTCGTGAGACGCACAGCCGGAATGGCGGACTGCGTCCGGAGCGACAGGGTAGAAGGTGTCTGTGTCGGGATCGACGCGGCCGAGCGTCAGCCAGTCGGTCACGCCGCGTGCCCCACACCGAATGCATTGACCAGCGACGCGGGCCTCGACACGGGCGCCGTCGATCCCGACCTCGACGAACCCCTCGGAGAGAAAGTCGACGAGACGGCACGGGCAGAAATCGTCGGTATCGAGCCGCCAGAGGTCGCTGACGGTCACTTCGCGAGTGTCGTTGACGCTGATCCAGGCGCCGTCGTCGAGCTGGTGAACGGCTGTCGGCATGGGGTATACTCCGGCTGCGCCGGGAGTAAGCCCGTCGGCACCCGCGACGATTGCCGGGCGTCACCAGCGTCTGAGCGACCGATCGAGAACGAATCGACAGACTGCACCGGCCCGACACGCGAATCGCCCGCCCATGAGAAGCGGCAAAAAATTCTCATTCCCGACAGAACTGGTAGCGATTACGCCTGAACGCGGCCTTATGAGAGCGTGGCGAGTACGGGTAGTCGATGACCGAGCGCAGACAGGCTACGAGTAAAGTCGAACGCGAGAGAGACGAAGACGACGAGAGCCGAGCGCACGTCTCCGACGTCGAAGTCGGTGCCGGGTGCACGGAAATCTGGGAACACCTGAGCGAGCAGCGGTCCGAAGCCAGTGACGACTGATACTGCCAGCGGTGACGCCGTCCCATGATCCCGTTGCTTCACGACTTCTCCGGCTCGCGGGTCCTCGTGTTCGGCGGCGGGCCGGTCGGGGCCCGGAAGGCCCGGCGATTCGCCCGCGAGGCAGAGGTCGTCGTCGTGTCCCCGTCGTTCGCCGACGCGGACTTCGGTGACGCGACCCGGAAGCGAGCGGCTCCCGATCCGGCGGAGGTTCCGGACTGGATCGATCGAATCGAGCCGGCGCTCGTCGTCGCAGCGACGGACGATTCCGAGGTGAACGCGGCCGTCGAGGACGCCGCCCGGGAGCGTGGGCTGCTCGTCAATCGAGCGGATCACTCCGGAGAGCGCGCCCCTGGAAGCGTCGTCCTGCCAGCGATGGCCCGTTCGGACCCGGTCGTCGTGGGCGTCTCGACGCAGGGCCACGCGCCGGCGGTGAGTGCGGTGCTTCGAGACGAGATCGACGCACAGCTCGACGGAGCGGGCGAGCTCGCGACGTTCGTCGGCGCGCTTCGCGACCGACTCGACGAGCGCGACATCGACAGCCGCGATCGGCGCGACGTACTCGCCGCAGTCGCAGCCTCGGAATCGATCCGAACGCGACTCGCAGAGGGCGAGACCGATCGGGCACACGACGGCGTCGAGAAATTGCTCAGGAAAACGAAGGCGTGAGGACCCTCGCGAACCACGAGCGGGGAGTCTGAGGGAATGGCGCAGTCGAGCGGAGATCGGTCGGTGGGAAGACGAGCCATGGTGGTCGGACGTCCGTCTGACGGGTGTTTATTGTATGGGTATTCGTACCACACAGTATGCCGACCCGGTACACAGTCGTCTGTGACGACGACTTATCGCGGGCGGTCGAGCAACTGGCGCACAAGAACGATCTCACCGAAGAAGAAGTGCTACGGCAGTTACTCGACATCGGTCTCGAAACGCTCGAAGCGAGAGACATCGAGGCGGTCTAGACCGGGTGCACAGACAGTTAGTTCGTCTCGAATGACGCGATAGGATCGCACGCGAAACACCCTGAAGACGGTACAGTTTAGTTGCCCCATCGAGAACGTCGAAACGCGCGGGCCCTTAGCTTAGTCTGGTTAAAGCGATCGGCTCATAACCGATTGAGCGCTGGTTCAAATCCGGCAGGGCCCATGCTTCTGCGACGAACGGGCGTGAGGAGCGAAGTATGCCGCCGGAGGATTTGAATCCCGGCAGACGAACGAAGTGAGTCTGCAGTCGCTTCAAATCCGGCAAGGCCCCACCCCATATATTTTATGTTTTTGGGGATCAAAGCTAGCGACGGTATCGTCGAATTTCACCTACGTGTTCTGATTGGATTTCGTCCCGTGAAGCGTTCATCCAGCCGATTGACGCGGATCTCTGTCGTCGTGCGCCCACTGATGAGCGACAGAACGTGGGATCATAATCAATCTCCAATTGACGATCCCGATCTGCAGGCTCACTACGGTATATTTCGCTCAACCTTCGACGGCGTCTTCCAACTCGGACAGTGCTCGCTCGAATTCTTCTCGATGTACAGATGCCCCCGACTCGATTCGCTCGACCAGAAACGCTTCGTACTCGTCGTACTCGGGCGGAGAGATATCCGCCGCGGCGACGCACTCGATAAAGGCGTCCAGGCCCTTCCGGAAGACCGTCGCGTAATGACCGTAGGCGCCATCGACGAGGTCGATATTGTCGTCGATTCCAGTGACCAGTCCGCGGTAGACCGCCGCAGCCTGTCGATACCTCTCTTGCGCCCGATAGCGTTCGCCGAGGTCGGTAAGCCGACTGAAATCGATCGCCTCGAAAACGACAGGATGCTCCTCGGTGTGTTCCTCGAACAACTTGACGACGTCCTCGCGGTACGCTTCGTGAGACTTCTCGGACGCGGCACCAAATTCTGCGAGAAATCGATCTAACATTGCGTCGTCGCGAGCGAGTTCCTCGCGAACGAACGCCTGAAGCGCACTCGTCTCGATATCCGCGAAGACCTCGTCGATGCGCTCGCCTTCATCTTCTGGCAGCTCGTCGATCAGCGACAGCAGCAGGGCGACGACGTGCTTGCACTCGCCCGGACCACCGTACGGACAGGTACACCAGGGATCGAAGTCGGGCTCAGAAAGTGAGAGCGTCACGTCGTACGGCTTCGAGCCTTCGACTGTGGCAGTGACGACGTCGTCAACGCGCCGTCGCTCGCGGATGCGACCATCGCCGTAGTAGTTCTGCCCGCGTTCGAACACCGCATCGGTGCAGAGTTCTCGGATGTCAACCCGATCTACTGGCATCGTCCCTGTGTTCGAAGCCCCAGAAGAAATCTTTCCCGACGACTCGTTCGAGATTCGGTCGGACAGAGCGACATCCTGTACCCAGCGGCGGTGGCCTCAGATCCAGTTCTTCCCGCCATGCCGTGCTGCCTGCATCGAATCTGTTTATGCGATTCACGCCGCGACTGAACGGCCTATTGGTGACTGGTAACACGACAGGAGGTCCCGATACCTTTTCGTCATCCTTCGCAGAAGCCAACGTACGGGATCACAGACGACGGTTCGATCTCGTGGTGAGAATTCGTGAAGGTGTATCCGAAGATACCGCGATACGATCATCCGAGCGTTCCGGAATTGTTCTTCGAGGACGAAGACCTCACGCTCGTCGAGAAGTTCGACGGGAGCAGCTTTCGGTTCACGCTATACGACGAACGGTTTTCGGAACGCTATCCGGACCAGGTCGAATCCGCGGCGGCCGGCGACGGCAGCCTCGTCTTCGGAACTCGCAAAGCCATCAGAGGCAGTCACCGAGACGACCTCGAAGACATCGACGGTGCCCTCCACCGCGCGGTTCGCTGTCTACGCGAGAGTGTCGATACCGCGGAACTCCGAAGCCTACATGCGGAATACGACTCACCACTGGTCGTCTACGCCGAAAACCTCGTCTACTCGACGCTGGACTACGGCTACACCGAGCGTGACCTGCCAGCACTCGTCGGATCCGACATCCTTCCGTACACTGCAATCGAGACGATGACGTCTCCTGAAAACCCCTACGACGAGACGTTCGAGGGCTTTCTCTCGACGGGGGCAGCCTGGGACTGTTTCCAACGGATCCGCGTCGAGACTGCGCCGACGGACCTCTCGTTCGTTCCTGCGACGATTCTCGAAACACCCAGTGGTTGGTTCGACCCGGAAGCCTACACGTTCCCGTCCTCGTCGCTGGCACCTGACGTCACGGTGGAGGGGGTGGTCGCGAGGAGCGACGATCGCGCTCGGCGAGTCAAACTCGTCCGTGAGGAGTTCGAGGAGTTGAACCGCGACCAGTTCGGTCGTCAGCCCGAGGACGCCGAATCGGGGGCGGAGTACGTGGTCGCGTGCTACTGCACGCCGGCGCGAATCCGCAAAGAGATTCGGGCGATGGTCCTCGAAGACGGTCGTGAATTCGGCCTCCATCTGAACGACGACCTGTATCCTCGCGTCGTCGAGGACATGTGGGCCGAGAACTGGCCGGAACTAATGCGTCTCGACGTCTCGTTCACGCCCGCCGACGTGTATCCGCTCGTCGCCGAGCGCTGTATCACAGAACTCCGCAAAATGAAGACAAACGCCGAACTGAACGAGACCGACCCGACGACTGTGTGGGAGCACCTCTCCTGACAGATGGCACTACGGCGGACAAGCGGGTCCGATCTGGATGCCCAGTTATCGAAGTGAAAATCCCCAAGCGTTATTACTCAATACACGAATTATGAATTGTATGTCGAAAGCCGCCGGAGATCCTGAACGAGCCGTCAACGGCCTCCTGTCGGTCGCCCGGCTCCTGGAGGAGCCACGACTGGCGCGACTCTACACGTTCGTCCTCCGCGAAGGCGAGGTCACCATCGACGACATCGCGGACGCGCTGGAGATGCCGCGGACGACCGCCTACTCGGACACGGGTACGCTCGTCGAACTCGGAGTGTTGACGCGAGACGAGGAACAAAAGACGCACACGTACTCGGCAGTGCCCATCACCCTTACCGCGAACTTCGGTAGTGGCGAGTACACGGTCACACCAACTCTCATCGAAGCGTTCGGGCGCTCCCCCCGGGATCAGGATCTCGATCTCCTCCTCGAAAAACACGGCCTGGGAAAACTCGCCGCCGCGCTGACGTACGCGATCCCCTACGCTGAAGGTGAAATGTCGGAGCGAGTGGCTGCCCGAGAACTCGATCTCCAGCACGCCTTTGCGATCGCTGTATTGCAGGCGCTCCGGGAGGTCGTCCTCGACATGGAGTCGGTTGATCCGTACTTCGAGGACATTCGAAGTGCCCGTGACCGACCGCCCGAGACAGAGGACTGATCGGTCGCAACGATGAGTGGGTCATTCGATCCGACGCGAGAGGACGCCGTCTGGGTCGCGGACTCGGGACTGTTCGTCGCCTGTGGTCGCCAGCAGAACAACAAGTACACCGCCCTAGAACGGTTTTCCCGGCGAAACGATATCTCGTTCGTGATCCCACAGCGCGTCTACGAGGAACTCGGCGGCGCTCCCGATCGGAGCACGCCGGGTCAAACCCCGATCAATAGTGCGATCAACGCAGGCTGGGTGACCCTCGCCGACGAACCGAACTACGCCAACAGCATCGTGTCGCGAGTGATGGACGACGTTCGGACGTTCATCGCACAGTCGTCGAACCGCCGAGAGGATCAGATCGAGAAGGCCGATACCGCGCTCGCGGCCGTTGCGGCGGAACGACTCGATTCGGGTGACGCTGCCTTCGCGTATATCGTGACGACCGACATCGACGCTGGTGAGGGAATCGTCTCCGCGTTTTCGAGAAACGGCTTCGACGAGCAAGTCGAGCTGAAAGACGGATTCGAATTGATCGAGGAAATTACCTGAGGCGCATTCTCTACAGATTCGGCATCTCAGCGGGTGAATCGCCACCGAATAGCTAGCTCATAGCCATGCAGACTGCGGACCTTCCCCGGCAGGGCCCACCCACAGTTTGCACGATGGTGACCTATGAATTCGTGACTTTCAGACCCAGTATCGACCATTTTCTAATATGGCGCCGGTCGAGAGACGCACGCAGGTTCTGGAATTCAACCATGCGATGAATGCGGGCCGCTGACGTCGCGCCTTCTGTGATGTCCGGTTCTGTTGAAACTGTCGAGGAGGTATACAAACGGACGCTGAATCTAGAGGACGAGTGGAGCAAGATAAACGAGAATTATTCGTCAGTCAGTCGTTGGCTTTTCTCGAAGCTACCGAATCTGATGCGCGATTCAAATCTAAGACCTTGTGCGTCACTTCGCTGGGTAGCTACATGAGATTATCATCAAATTCAGAGACGATCGAACCAAGCATCCCGTCGGAGGCTCCTTCTTGAGTTTCTATTGCCGATTCTGAGCGTGAAGTCGTCTCAGTTGTTTTTGCTTGGTTATCCTCGCTATCCTGGGTATCATTTGAGGCGTCGTGTCCGCACGGATAGTTGGCGAGTGAGAGGAACGAAACCTACCGCCGGCCGGTCCTGCGCAACATGGCTGCGCAGATGGACCCACAGCCAGTAGGCCAGATCTCCAGCGCCCGACGCATAGAGCGGGCCACAGTCTCTCTCTCGGGACAAATGACCAGGGTCTTCGTTTTATATAATACTCTCTTCAGTTCCACAATCCCGTGAGAAACGCCACTCACCGTGGTTACTCCCGGATTCGTCGGAGTGGCGTTCTCGTCTTCAGGTGCGATGACTTTGTATTTGAAGCGGAAATTCGGTTGAATCAGGACTGTCTCTATACACTTATGGAAGCGACAGTCGAGCAGACTGAATCAGCGCCCGACAACGAGACGCTCGTCCGCGCAAAAGGTATCGAGAAAACGTACGACTCGGTAGTGCCGTTCACCCGTTCGGTGTCGGTCCTCTCCGGAGCCGACCTCGAGATCCAGCGAGGAGAGGTCGTCGGCATCGTCGGCGCGAACGGGGCGGGGAAGTCCACACTGATGAACATCCTCGTGGGCGTGCTCGACCACGACGGTGGAGCCGTCAAACGGTCCGGCACCGTCGGCTGGTGTCCCCAGGAACCGCTGCTCTACGACCGACTCACGGTATCCGAGACGTTCCGACTGTTCGGGTCGGGCTACGGGATGAGTCACGAGGAGATCGAAGACGCGAAACGTCGCCTCGCCGAGAGATTGGATTTCGAGCAGTACCTCGATTACCGGATCGATCAGCTCAGCGGCGGCAACCGACAGAAGGTCAACCTCGGCGTCGCGCTCATGCACGATCCGGACGTACTCATGCTCGACGAGCCCTACACCGGCTTCGACTGGGAGACGTACCTCCAGTTCTGGGATCTTGCGAAGGAACTCGCCGCCGACGGCACCGCCGTCGTGATGATCTCGCATCTCATCGAGGAGCGAAGCCGCCTCGATCGCATCTACGAACTCAGCTTTGCACGTTAGCGTCAGCTGTTGAATGAACGAACAGGTGATCGATTTCTTCCATCAGGTCATCGACGCCACGATCATTATTGTCCCGA